>DATEIO010000823.1:0-12647 GCA_035278895.1 Thermoanaerobaculia bacterium
ACGGGAGCCCGTAGCCTGCAAAGGAAACATGAGCCAGATGCGACAGGCTGGAGAACTCATGCCAACCTCACTGCGGGGAATAGCCAACAAGGCTGGCTCCGACAAGCACCACCGTTTCCGCAATCTGTTTGGTCTGCTGACCGTTGCCTTCCTTCTGTCCTGCTGGGAGCGAGTCAATAAGAAAGCTGCCAGCGGCGTAGATCGGGTCTCGGCCCGGAGCTACGCAAAGGATCTGGTGGACAACGTTCGAGACCTTTGGGATCGTGTGAAGCGGTGCAGTTACCGGGCGAAGTTGGTCCGGCGGTGTCACATTCCGAAGGAAGGGGGCAAGACTCGGCCATTGGGAATCCCGGCGGTCGAGGACAAGCTTCTCCAGACCGCAGTTTCTCGCATCCTCAATGCCATTTACGAGCCGATGTTTCTGCCCTGCAGTTGGGCTTATCGACTCGGCCGGAATGCGCGCGAAGCGGTGCGAACGCTGACCCAGGAGCTTCAGTTTGGCTGTTACGGTTACATCGTGGAGATCGACATCAAAGGATTTTTCGACCGGATCGACCATGACAAGCTCTTGGAGATGCTCGAGCTGCGGATCGACGATCGGCTGTTTCTACGGCTGATCCGGAAATGGCTCAAGGCAGGGGTGTTGGAGGAAGGTGGGAAGGTGATCCACCCGGACACGGGCTGTCCCCAAGGTAGTGGTATCTCGCCCGTGCTCGCCAACATCTATCTTCACTACGTGTTGGACCTGTGGTTTCAGGAGGTAGTGAAGCCCCGGTGCAAAGTTCGGGCCTTTATGTGCCGGTACGCGGACGATGTGGTGTTCGCGTTTCAGTGGCAAGAGGAGGCCGATCGGTTCCTCCGGGTGCTGCCCAAACGGCTGGCGAAGTACGGGTTGGAGCTATCGGTGGAGAAGAGCCGGCTGGTCCGGTTTAGCCGATTCCAATTGGGCAAGAGCTCGGAGAGGTTCGACTTTCTCGGGTTCGAGTTTCGCTGGGTCGTAGACCGCAAGGGAGTACCTCGGGTGACTCGCCGGACGTCGCGCAAGCGGCTCCGGGTGTCGCTGGCCCGAGTGACCGAGTGGCTCAAGGCCGAGCGCCACTTGCCGGTTCGCCAGTTGGTCGAGGCGTTGAACGCGAGGCTTCGTGGGCACTATAATTACTACGGGTTGATGGGCAACTACAGAAGCCTATGGGCATTGTTCTATCAAGTCACTCGACTGCTGAAGAAGTGGTTGGGGAGGCGAAGTCAGAAAAGCCGGATGACTTGGGAGAAGTTCAGCGCCCTGCTGAAGCGATTTCCACTGGAGAAGCCCCGGATCACGGAGATTCGACATCGGCAGATGGTGCTTGACGGGGTTTGCTGAGTGCGGAAGCGAGGGTAACCGAAGAGCCCGGTGCGGGAAAACTGCACGCCGGGATCTGTGCGGGGGGCGCTCCGGCGTCCCTACCGCGACTGGGCGCCGCAATATACTGAGGACCACATCAGCCGACCAGACTTTAGGCGTAGGCGTATCTGGGATGCATCAACTGCCTGGGTAAGGAGTATTACCTGGATGATACAGATGAACAAAGAAAAATGGGGAGGTATTCGGGCTAAGGGAAAGCGTCGCTTTGTGGCTTGGAGGATGGCTATCTCTGGCATGATCCCGACAGTTGCCACTGTGCTCGTGTATGGATGGGAGTTCTTGCGGACGGGAAGGGCTGACCTCAATTCAAAGATCTATGTCACTACTATCCTTTCAACCCTTTTCTTCTTGCTTTTGGGTCACTCGCGAGCAAAGCGGGAATGGAGCTCACGAGAAGGTCGGTATTACTCTCCCCCTGCGGTAGGAACCATAACTGGACACGAGAGCAACTCGAGCAACTCGATGGAGACACCAAGTCGGGGAACTGCGTCCAACCCCGCCGATCGAGCGGACGTCTGACCCCGCGAACTGTTAGCCTAGGGGTTTCGCCTTGGTCAACCCGTGCTGGCTTATGAGCCTGCTCCAGGAGAGGAAGTCTCGTGAGACGATCTCTGCTCAGCCCAGAGTGCACCATGAAAGTGCCAGGCGATTCGTCTCCCAAGAGGCGTGCAGAAGCACCACCTTGAGTGGGGACCGTAAAACTCGACGCTCCCCCAACAGGAGGTAACAATGCGAAAGATGCTCTTGCTGGTCCTGACCCTGGCGGCAGTCACCGCTGCATCCCTGGTCCCAGTCCCGAAAGCCGAAGCCGCTTGCGCTTGGCAGTGTGGCCTGTGCGGCGTCTACTGCCCATGCAGTAAATGTGCAGGCCCTTTGCCCGTCTGCCCCTGCGGTTGACGGCGGCCTACAACTTTCCCACTGGCTCTGCCGGGGCGCGATTCATCGCGCCCTCTCTCTTCCTGCGAGGGCAAGGAACCGTGCTGTGCAAGAGTTGACGAACGCGGTGTCATTGGGGTCCCTTGCGCGACCGAAGAGGAATGAGCGGTCGCTCGCGTGCTAGCCTCCGCGGCATGGTTGCCGGACGCTGGATCGCCTTTGCGGGGCTGCTGCTCCTGCTGGCGCGAGGGGGGCTCCTGCTCTCCCGCGAGCCATGCCTCGGCGTGGCGGACAACCGCGATTACTGGCGCGTGGCCCGCCCCGCGGGAATCGATGCACGGCCGCCCGTGAGGAAGGGCGTTTTCGTGGTCTGCACGTACGTGGCCGGGGAGTCCCGGCTGGCGACGTCCTTTTCGAGCCCGGCCCTCCTCGCCGTGGTCTCCCGCCGCTTCGATTGGGGTTTCGACGTTCCCCGGGACCGGTTCGATCTGCGGCAGTTGGGCCTCCTGTATTGGGTGGCCGCCGCGGCGTTGCTGGCCGGCTGCGTAATCGCGAGGCTGCCTGTCCTTCTGGCCCTGTTTTTTGCGTGGGTCGTGATCGATCCGGGGTTTCTTCTCTTTTTCAACAGTCTCTACGCGGACCCGGCGCTGATCCTTGGGATTCTGGCCACGGTCTGCCTCCTGCCGGTCAGCCGCCTGGGCGAGCCTCGCGATGCGGGCCGTTCCCCGCCGCGGACGGTCCTGGCCCTGTTGCTGCTGGCGGCAGCTCTTGCCGGCTTCAGCAAGATGCAGTACGCGCCGTTTCCCCTGGTGATGCTGGCCTGCTGGGGGCTTGCCTTGGGGATCCGGCGGCAGCGCCCGGCCGCGTTCGAAGCCATGTTCCTCGGTCTCCTCGCGCTGCTGGCCGTCCTCGCGCCCATGCATTTTTTGAAGGGAGCTGCGCCGAGGTTCCTCGAGGTGAACAACTACAACGCCGTCTACGGCGGCATTGCGAAGGTCGCCTCCCACCCTTCGAGAACCCTGGCGCGCCTCGGGATTCCGGAGGAATACCGGTCTTTGCCTGCGAAAGACTTCTTTGCACTGGACGTCGAACAACGGGACGACCCGGTCCTGTCCCACCTCGGCAACCTGTCGCGGGTCCGGCTCGCCTGGCAATACCTGCGAGATCCACGGGCCCTGGCCGGAGCAGCCGAACGGATCGAGCTCGAGCTCTGGAAGAGCCGCACCCACCCCCGGGGGACCCGGGTCCGGGAGGAAAGCCGCCGCCGCGACTCCGTGTTCCGAACGCCGGAGCAGTTCTCCCGGTTCCGGGGCTACCTGTTGGCCGTCCTGCCGCCGCGAGCCTTGTGGCTGTTCCTCGTTGTGATGATCGCGGCTCTCGGGGCTCGCGCCTGGAGAGGCACGTGGAGCTCGCTCGATACCGCGTCGCTGTTCCTCCTGGCGTGGCTGGTGGCGCAATGCGCCGTTACGGTTCTGGGAGACGGCTTCGTCAGCCTGCACCAGCATCTCCTGGGGGCGCGCCTCGCGTTCGATCTTCTGCTCGTTCTTCTCGCGAGCCGCGGTCTGTCCTTCCTGGCGGGGAGACTCGTGCGGGCCACACCGCATTTCATGAAAGAAGGACGTCAGGGACGATCCTGGCTTTTGTAAAGCTCAAGTAAAACCCGGCCTGCACCGAAAGAGCTTGTCTGTGCAAGGGGCAGTCGGTCGGGTAAACTTTCCCCTGTGACCCAAAAAACCGCAGGCCTCACGACGACCCAGTGGCTCATCTGCATCATCGCTGCGATGGGCTTCGCCTTCGACATCTACGAGCTGCTCATGCTGCCCCTCATCGTCCGCCCGGCTCTCCAGGAGCTGGTGGGCGCCACGCCGGGCTCGCCCGAGTTCCAGATGTGGGTGGGCCGGCTGTTCTACATCCCGGCCTTTGCCGGCGGCATCTTCGGCCTCCTGGGCGGTTACCTGACCGATCTCCTGGGCCGGCGGCGGGTGCTCACGTTCAGCATCCTGCTCTACGCCGTAGCGGCGTTCGCGGCCGGCTTCTCGACCTCGATCGAGATGCTGCTGGTCTGCCGCTGCCTGGTGTTCATCGGCGTCTGCGTCGAGTTCGTGGCCGCCGTGGCCTGGCTGGCCGAGCTGTTCCCCGAGCCCCGGCAACGCGAAAAGGTGCTGGGCTACACCCAGGCGTTCTCGTCGCTCGGCGGCCTGCTGGTCGCGGTGGCCAACGGCTTGGCGGTCAAGTACGCGGCGAGCCTGCCCGCGATCGCCGGGGACGCCGTCGCCGATCCCCACGCCGCCTGGCGCTACACGCTGATGTCGGGCGTCATCCCGGCCATTCCGCTGATCCTGATCCGGCCGTTCCTGCCGGAGTCGCCGGCCTGGCAGAGGAAGCGCGAGGAGGGCACGCTCCGGCGGCCGAGCCTCGCCGCGCTGTTCGCCCCGGAGCTGCGCCGTACCACCCTGGTGACCACGCTGATGTTCGCCATGTCCTACGGCGCGGCCTTCGGCGCCATCCAGCAGATTCCGCAGATGGTGCCGGGGCTCAAGGAGGTGCGGGCGAAGACGGCCGATCTGCCGCCCCCCGAGGCCCGGCGCACCGAGCAGGCGGTCGCCTCGGACGTCGTCAAGGTGCAGGAAATCGGCGGTCTGGCGGGCCGCGTGGCGCTCGCCATCCTGGCGGTCGTGATCGTCAGCCGGCGCCGGCTGATCCGCCTGTTCCAGATCCCCGGGCTGATCGTAATGCCCCTGGCCTTCGCCTGGGCCGCCACCACGAGCCTCGATCTGCTCTATCCGATGGCCTTCCTCGCCGGGTTCCTGACCGTCGCGCAGTTCAGCTTCTGGGGCAACTACCTGCCACGGGTCTATCCCCTGCATCTGCGCGGCACCGGCGAGAGCTTCGCCGCCAACATCGGCGGCCGCCTGATCGGCACCTCGTTCGCCTGGCTGACCGCGGTCCTCGCCGTCACCCCCGACCGCGCGGCTGCGCCCACCAAGATGGCGCTGACCGCGGCGGCGGTCGGGTTCGGCGTCTACCTGGTCGGATTCATCGCCTCGTTCTGGCTGCCCGAGCCGCCGGCGGAGACGGCGGCCGATGAAGCGGAGGCGGCCAAGATTCCGGCCGCTTAGGGGGTTTGTCAGGACAGGATTGACGGTTCGGGCGCTCCCAGCGGGCCCCCAAGCGCTCAGGGCTGCTTCTTCAGCAGCTCGAGCGCGGCTTCGAGGACGGTGTCGCGGCCGGCGCGGAAGTCCTCGATGGTGGGCCGCACGAGCACCTGCGGCTGTACTCCCACACCCACGAACTCCTTACCGTCCGGGTAGGTGTCGCGCTTCGTGCAGACGCGGGCGGAGCCTCCGCCGGGCAGCTTGAAGGTCAGCGGCTGCCCGGTGCTGCCTCCGGTCGGCTCGCCCACGATCGTCCCCCGCTTCATCGCGTCGAAGGCGACCGCGAAATCCTCCGCCGCGGAGAACGTGCGCGGACCGGTCAGGACGACGACGGGCTTCGTGAACAACCGCGTGCCGGACGGCTGGACCTTTTCGGAGTCGCCGCCGTACGTGCCCTCCGCCTCGCCCCAGGCGCGCAGGGTCGGCCGGTAGTCGCGGGTGTGCCAGCGCGAGGTTTGGAAGGGCTTGTCGGTCAGGCAGGCGAGGACCCGGTAGCCGACGCTGCTGTTGCCGCCGCCGTTGTTGCGCACGTCGAGGATCAGCGCGTCCGCCTTGGCGATCTCCTCGAACCTTGCTTCGAACTGCTCCGCGGCCGCATCGTTGCCGAACCGGTTCAAGGCGACGTAGGCGATGTTTCCCGGCAGCATTCGCAGCTCCAGGGGCGGTGTCGTGACGCCGAGCCGGCTCCATTCGGCGTCCGGCAGCCGCGCGACCTTCCGGCGAAAGGCCTCGCCCGACGCCGGCTGCAGCGTGAGCTCGACCGGAGCGGACACCGATCCGGAGAGCAGGAAGTGCTCGTAGGTGCGCACCGCAAGGTCCTGCGGCGTCGAGGCGCTCAGGTAGGGCGCCACGCGCGTCTCCGCGTACTGCTTCACAGGGATGCCGTCGATCGCGACGATCTCCAGGCCGGGCCGGAAGCCTTCGGCCTCCAGGGACGCGGCGAGGACGCGCGAGATGAAGGGACGGCCCTCGATCACGGCAGTCCGCAGGGGCGGATCGGCATAGGTCTCGTCGGCGAGCTCGTTGGGCAGGAACACGTTCGAGTGGCCATCCCGGAGCTTCGCGACCATCTCCATCAGCAGGCGGTAGTACGCGAGCGTCGAGGTCTCCTGGCGCACGCGTGGCAGGTAGGCCATATAGAGGGCGTCCCAGTCCAGATCCGGGACGAGGTCGAAGTTGGCGAAGTTGAACTTGACCTCCGCCCACAGGCGCGAGAGCCCGGCCACGCGCTCGTCCTCGGACAGGCTCGGCCGGTAAGGGGTCGCGAGCGCCGGGCTGTTCCAGAAGTCCTGCGGATCCTCTGCGGGAGCCGGAGCGGCGGAGAGCAGGCAGGCGAGCGAGAGCGCGAAGAGCCGGGCGTTTGGGCGAGACATGCAGAAAATGATAGCGCGGGTTCCGACACTCTCCGACATCCGCCGACAGTGTCCGACATTTCGCCGACACTCTGTCTCTGCCGTGTCACCCCGGTTGCGGCCTTGTGGCACATGGGTTGCTCTATAATCAGTTAAGGTTTCAACGACAGGGAGGGCAAATGGCTCAATACACACGTGCGAACGCTTGGAACAACGGCGGTACCTTCGACAACCCGGATCTGTTGTGGTACGCGAAAGGCGTCGGCGAGATGATGACGCGGGAGCTTTCCGATCCATCCAGCTGGTGGTTCTTTGCCGCGATCCACGGCGAGTACGTCAACGAGAGCGGTTTTCCAGGCTGGGGATCTCTTCCGTCGCCGCCCGCGGTGCCGACCTCGCCGCAGCCTTCTCAGAGCGATCAGGATCTGTACTGGGATCAGTGTCAGCACCAGAGCTGGTACTTCCTCCCTTGGCATCGCGGCTATCTCCTGGCGCTGGAAGCTCAGATCCGGGAAGCCGTGATCAGCCTCGGCGGACCTGAGACCTGGGCCTTGCCCTATTGGAATTATTTCGGATCGGGGCAGGAGGCCGATCTCCCGCCGGCCTTCGCGCAGGAGTTTTTGCCGGACGGCAGCACCCCCAACCCCCTTTTCGTGACGGCCCGCTATGGACCCAACAACGATGGGAACGTCTTTGTCCCCATTCCCCCGGTCAACCAGAATTGCATGTCCAACGATATCTATACGGGGAATGATGCCGCCACTCCGCCTCCCGGGTTCGGGGGGCCCGAAACCGGGTTCTGGCACGGAGGAGGGACGTCCGGAAATCTTGAAAACAATCCGCACAACCTGGTTCACGTTTTTGTCGGTGGTGACGCTCCGAGCGGCCCGACGTACGGCTTGATGAGCGACCCGGGAATCGCCGCGCTCGACCCGATCTTCTATCTGCACCACTGCAACATCGACCGCATGTGGGCGGCGTGGAATGCAACCCCCAACAGCAACCCGACGGAACCCAACTGGCTGGCGGGCCCCGCGTCCATCGGCGAGCGCGAGTTCGCGATGCCGTTGCCGGGCGACCCCGAGCCGTGGGTGTACACTCCGCAAGAGATGGACAGCCTCGATCAACTGGACTACACCTATGACGATCTGCCAGTGCCGGCTTCGGTTCCCGCCGAAGAAAAGCTCGCTCAGCGGCTGGAGCGGCTGGGAGTGCCGGCTGGAGCTGCGCTGGCGAGCGTTCAGGAAGGAGCTGCTGTGAAACCAGGCAAGAACGTGGAGCTGGTCGGAGCCAATCAAGGGGCTCTCCCGATCAAGGGCTCGGGGGTCCGCACCACCGTCAAGCTCGATCCGGACGTCCGCGGCAAAGTGTCGGCAAGCCTCGCCAGCGCCGGCGAGACCGCGCAGCCGGACCGGGTCTTCCTGAATCTGGAAAACGTGCGCGGAACGCACGACGCGTCGGTCCTGAACGTCTATATCAATCTGCCCGAGGGGGCAAACCCGAGCGATCATCCCGAGCATCTGGCCGGCAGCGTCGGGCTCTTCGGTCTGCGCCGGGCGACCCTGGCGGATGCCGAGCACGGCGGCGAGGGGCTCAACTTCGTCCTGGAAATCACCGACGTTTTCGATGCCTTGCATCTGGACGATGCGCTCGACACCGACGAGCTCCAGGTGAAAATCGTTCCTCATCAGCCGGTTCCGGACCAGGCGGACATCACCGTCGGGCGGGTCAGCATCTCCCGCCAGGGGCAGTAACCGATGATCTCTGACCCTCGAGAGCTCGCGCGGGTCCGCAACTCCGTGCTGCTCCTCACCGCAGCCGCCTGGATCTGGCTTCTGGCCGCTCCAGGCGGCTCCATGGTCCACGCTCACTGCGCGGCCACGATCTCCGGCAACCTCCCGTTGCCGGAATTGCTTCCGATGCTTCTGGCGATGAACCCTCCTGCGTCGCTCGCGGCCGGCTGGGGCCTGATGCTGGCCGCGATGATGGCTCCCACGCTGATCCCGCCGATCAGCCACGTCCGCCAGAGCAGCTTCAAACGCCGGCGCGCCCGCGCCACCGCGCTCTTCGTGGGTGGCTATGCCGCGGTCTGGATGGCCGTCGGGGCCGTGCTCCTGGCGGGAGCTCTGGCGGCCGGGTATCTGGCGCCGGATTCCTATCTGCCGGCGGCGGGCGTGATCCTCCTGGCGATCGTCTGGCAGTTTTCGCCGGTCAAGCAACGGTGCCTCAACCGGTGCCACGCCCACGGCGAGCTGGCCGCCTTCGGAGTTGCAGCCGATCTCGACGCGCTGCGCTCCGGCGCGTCGCATGGGATCTGGTGCGCCGGCTCCTGCTGGGCCTTGATGCTGGCCCCGATGCTCTTGCCCCAGGGGCACGTCGCGGGGATGGCGGTCGTGACCGTCCTCACCTTCAGCGAGCGGCTCGAGCGTCCGAGCCCGCCGCGCTGGCGCTGGCGCGGTCTCGGCAAACTGAGCCGCATCGTGGCCGCGCAGGCGCGACTCCGCCTGCCGGCCCTCCGGCCGTTGTCTTTCCGGTGACGGCACCAACGCAGCTGAGCTGAGAGGTCGCCATGAGTGACACGGATCTTTTTCCCCGCACGCTGCGCATCGGCATTCTGGTGTTCGAACGCTTCGAGCCGATCGACGTATGGGGGTTCACCGAAGCCTTCACCATTTCGCGCTTCATCGGCACGGGCTACACCAGCCCTCCGCCGTACCCGTTCGAGGTGGTGCTCATTTCCAATCAATCCAAGCCGGAGGGTGGGGGAGCGGCGCCGGACCCGGTGAAGAGCATGAACGGTCCGCGAGTGGCCCCGGACTTTTTTCGCGACGAGGCGCTCGAACAGAAAATCGATTTGTTGATGATTCCCGGGGGCGATGGCACTCGCCTCCTGCTTGCCGGCGATCGTCCCCAGGAAAGAAGCGCGCTGCTCGAGTGGGTGCGGTCGATGGACGAGCGGGTCGCCATCATGGCTTCCGTCTGCACCGGGGCCGCGGTCCTCGCCGCGGCCGGGCTCCTTGACGGCAAGCCGGCCGCCACCAATCACGCAGCCTTCGGATGGGTGACCGGATTCGGTCCGCGCGTTCAATGGGACAACGTTTCGCGCTGGGTCGACGCAGGCCGCTACGTCACCTCCGCAGGAGTCTCCGCCGGGACCGATATGGGTTTCTATCTCGTCAAGCGCCTCGCCGGCCGCGCCATCGCCGAAGTGGCAGCCCAGAGCGCCGAATACGATTGGCACCGCGACCCTGAAGAGCCGATCTACTATCCCCAGCAGGCCGAGGTGCCGAGCTCTCGGCCTTAGAGGGCGCCATGAATGTCGCCCCTACAACGATCCCCATTGGTTGTAGGGGCGCGATTCATCGCGCCCTCTCATCACGCCCTCTCTAGACCCCTCGCCCCGGCCTCCGGACGGCCCTTACCTTGCCGCTCCTTCCGCCGCCACAGAAAAACCGGTCGCCGCCATCGGATTCGAGCCCTGAAACGCCGGCTCCGGGCGGCATCTCGAGTTTCTCCAGGACTTCTCCCGTGCGGGGATCGATCCGCCGGAGCTCGCTCTCTTCCCCTTCCCAGGTGCCGTGCCAGAGCTCTCCGTCCACCCAGGTAACTCCGGTGACGAAGCGGTTGGACTCGATCGTGCGCAGAATCTCCCCGGTCTCGGGATCGATCTGATGGATTTTCCGGTCCCGGTAGTGCCCGACCCAGAGCGTGCCTTCGGCCCACGCGAGCCCCGAGTCCCCGCCGCCGCCCGGCGCCGGGATCGTGGCCATCACGCGGCCGGTCTCCGGATCGATTTTCTGGATGCGATCCTCGGCGAGTTGGAACAGGTGCCGTCCGTCGAAGGCCGTTCCGGCATGCGCGGCGACGTCGAGCGCGCGCAGTGGCTTCCCGTTCGCGGGATCGAAGGCGAGGAGGGTGTCTCCGGAGGCAAACCAGACGTTCTGGCCGTCGTACGTGACCCCATGCACGTGCTCGGCGCCCGGAAAAGGTCCATATTCACGAAGGATCTCGGCGTTGGATTCACTCATGCGGTCATCCTAGTCAATCGGCAGCGGAGCCGGGAGTAACAAGGTTGTCGTGAATCCGGCCACGGGCGGGGTCATCCAGCGGCGAGCCCGTCCGTGCCCGACCGACTGCACCTTGCCCGCGGCGGCCAGCGATTCAAGCGCCCGTTGCACGGTGCGCTGGCTTGTTCCCATCGCGAGCGCCAGGGCCGAGCTCGACCACGACTCCCCATCAGCCAGGAAGGCGAGCACCGCCGCGTGCTCCTCTTCGACAGGCCGCGCCAGCACCACGACCTCTTTGGCGCGGCGTGGAGACAGCGCAAAACCTTGCTGCGTCGCGTTGATATCGGCCAGCGATCGGAGCATCCTCCGCAGCCGCCCGATTTCAACGCGCAAGCGCGCGCGGTGCGATTCGTCGGCACGTTTCGCTCCGAAGGCGTGCCCGACGAGCGCGTCCCGCGAGACGTCTCCCGGCCACGCTTCGCCCAGCGCGCGAGCGAGCGCGAACAACACCGGCCGCGTGGCGAGCGAGACCGCAGTGCTCTCGTCCCGCACGGCATGGCGGCACGCGTCCACGACGAAGGCTTGAGATGCCAGCAGCTCTTCGACCTCTTCGAGCCGGAGGAGCCGCTCCTCGCCACGCGCAAGCAGGCGCGCCGCGGGCGTGCTCAGAACGAGGAGAGCGCTTTCGACCTCCGCCGTCAGCGCAGGGATGCGCGCCTGGCCCGCCGCGTGCCCGGCCCGGGCGAGCGCGGCGCGCGCCTCCTCGGTCCGCAGGCGCCGGATCGCGATCCCCGCGACCACCAGCTCGTGAGCGGTCCGCAGTGGGGGAGGGAGGTGAGCGGGATCGAGCCCGGCGAGCGCGCGCTCGGCCTCGTCGATGCGTCCGAGCAGGAGGAGGCGCCGGACCGCGAGGTGCCGGGCATGCGCGGCGTTTCCGCGGTCGCCATGCGCTTCGAGCGTCGCCCGCGCCGCGTCGAGCGCCTTCGCCGGCCAGCCCAGGTCCCGCGAGACGAGCGCGATCTCGGCCTCGGCCACGACGCACCGCGCGCGGGCCACCGCCTCTCTCGGACCGAAGGCCCGCGCGGCGCTGCGCAGGAGCTCCTTGGCCCGCGCGAGATCGCCGAGCTGCGCCATCGCGATGCCGCGCAACGCGAGAGCCGGCGCGTCGTCGCGCAGG
This sequence comes from Thermoanaerobaculia bacterium, assembly GCA_035278895.1. Lineage (GTDB taxonomy): Bacteria > Acidobacteriota > Thermoanaerobaculia > Multivoradales > UBA5704 > DATARR01. The sequence continues at coordinate 11,973 of DATEIO010000823.1, forward strand.
GCGACCCGCTTCAGGGCGCCCAGGGGATCCCCGAAGGCCAGGGCCCGCGCCGCGGCCGTGATCAGCGAATCCATCCGAATCCCGACATATTTGTCACTCCCACGGTTTCCACTCCCGCGTCTAGATTACTTCAGGACGAACCACCGAGGGGGACCGGCACCGGCCGTAGACCCCCGAAGAAAGGAGACGGGAGCGATGACACAGCACAGGACCGGGACCCGGCAAGAATGGCTCGCGGAGCGGCTCGAGCTGCTCCAGGCGGAGAAGGAGCACACGCGGCAGAGCGACGAGCTGGCGCGGAGGCGGCAGGAGCTGCCGTGGGTCCGGATCGACAAGGAGTACCGGTTCGAGACCGATGAGGGGAGCGCCTCGCTGGCGGACCTCTTCCGGGGGCGCTCGCAGCTGCTGGTCTATCACTTCATGTTCGGCCCTGACTACGCGGCGGGATGTCCGTCGTGCTCGGCGATCGCGGACGGCTTCAACGGCATCGTCGCCCACCTGGAGAACCATGACGTCGCCTTCACGGCGGTATCACGGGCTCCGATCGAGAAGCTGCAGGCCTACAAGCGCCGGATGGGATGGGCCTTTCCGTGGGCCTCGTCGCACGGCAGTGATTTCAACTACGACTTCAACACGTCCGTTACCGAAGATCAGCAGCGGGGCGGTCTCGTCGAC
>DATEIO010000824.1:0-9039 GCA_035278895.1 Thermoanaerobaculia bacterium
CCGCCCCTACATTCCCGGGGGCCGCTTGGGAGTTATCCCCGAGAAGACGCCGTCCTCGCTCCCGTACCGGTACGACGGGTCCGTCTTGTGCCAGTACCACGAATCGCCCTCGCGGAGGAGATAACCCGCCTGCTGGGCCACCGACGGGTTTCCGGACTGGGCGAGCTTCTCGGCCAGGGGCCGGATCTCCGTCTTGAAGCTCGCGAGATCGAGACCGTCGCACCGGCTCGTCCCCGAGCGCAGCCAGACGAGCGCCTTCATCTGCCGCCACGAATCGCCGCTCGACAGCGCCGCGCGAAGGGCTGCGAGCCGCGACCACTTCCCGTTCCGGGCTTTCCACCACGCCTTCGCCTTGCCGGTCGCCGCCGCGAAGCGCGCCTTCCGGGAGGCCGGATCCGGCTGCGGCGAGATCTCCTCCATGGGCACGTCCATCTTCCCTTCCAGGGCCGGCGCGCGAAGCTGCTCATGCGTCACGACCGGATCCTCGAAGCCGAAGCTTTCGAACGTCAGCTCTTCGAGAGCCCACCCCGCCCGGGCCGGCAGGTAGTCGAGGTCGTAGCTCACGATGTACCCATGCCCGTAGAACGTCTCCGCCCCCGGATAGATAAGGTCGATCGTGTTTTCGAGCTTCACCACCTCGTCCCGGTCGAGAAGCGAAAGGAGGACGGGGATCGCCGCCGCCTGATGGTCCTCGAGGAGCCATTCCGCCCCCCAGACCGTCATCCAGTCCGCCTGCACGAAATCGGCGGTCACCGATTGGATATCCGGCAACGGGCCGGCCGTGGCGGGGGTGGCGAGAAGAAGGGTGGTCAGGAACAGGGTTTTCATGGGGCTCCTCCTGACGGTTTGGACACAGGGGGAGGGTTCAAAGAAACCGGCATCCGCCGCCCAGGGTTTCCACCCTGGGCTATCCGAACGCCGCCCCAGGGGCGGTTTTTACGGCCTCACCTCGCTCATCAGCGCGAGCGTGTTCCCCTCCGAGTCCCGGAAGAAGGCCATCCACAGCTCGTGGTCCGGCATGCGGGCGATCAGGTGGGGCTCGCCGCGGAATTCGACGCCGCGGTCCTTGAAGGCGCTGTAGGTCGCCTGGATGTCGTCCACCTTGAAGTAGAGGACCGAGCCAGGGTGATCGAACTCGGCCTCTTCGGGGACCCCGAGCATCAGGCGGATGCCTCCGCAGTCGAAGAACGCCATCTTGGGCGGCGCCTGGAACAGGAGCGCCATCCCCAGGGCGTCGCGGTAGAAGGCGACCGCCCGTTCGAGGTCGTGGGCGTTGACGGAGATCTGGCCGATCCGGGTGAGGCGGACGTCGGTGGCGGTGTCGGGCATGGCGGGGTTTCCCTCCGTAGTGGATGCTCAGAGTTTCCTGCCGGGAGGAGACGTGGTCAATATGCCGGAAGGGGTAGTCGTCAGGTCTGGGCGGTGGCTCCGGAGAGGTCCAGGAAAAGCGTCAGGAGGACGAAGGGCTGCTTCTTCATATCCAAGTCCCCATTTTACGGCCGGCCTGTCACCGCGATAGGAAAATCCGGTACACCTCCGGGTTTGAGGGATACTGGAGTCTGAAGCCCTCCAGTCAGCTCTTTCAGTCGTTTTCCGACGTAGCTTTCGATTTCGGTGATCCAGATGCTGTGGTCCCCGTCGAGATCGGCCTTGCCGTCCAAAGCTTCAACGACTGCCTTGGTGAAAACGCCGTTCTTCCACTCAGGAGATTCCGCCGAGCGCTGCCGTCCTGTCGAGGCGGCGAAGACCACGACGCCGTTATCGGCGCTGGCAAGCTCATTGATGAGGCGATTCAAGTCACTTGTATCCCTTGTTTTGAGGCCGCCTAGAAGGTTTCCGGAATGGCAGGTATCCAGGAAGACCAGTACTTTTCCTGGTAGTCCGGAGAGAGTGCTGATCACTTCGCGGTCAGGAAGGAGGGTCGTGCGCCGGGCGTTCAAGTCGGCTTCGTAGGGGAGAAACTGATATCCGCCGGTACGAGGATCGTTGACGCCGTGTCCGGCAAAGAAGAGCACCGCCACGTCCCTTTGGGTGACCTGGGTTTCGAGCCACTCCAATCCGGAAAGGATGGCATCCCGGGTGGCGTCCTTGTCTGTCAGCAGACGGATCTCCACCTTTTCGTAGAGACCTCCTTCTTGATGTTTCCACACACTGACCATGTCTCGCGCGTCCTTGGCTGGGAGCTCCAGCTTGAAGTCCGGGTTCTTATATGCGCCGACCCCCACGGCCAGGACATAGAGAGTGGGCTTTTCAGGAACCGGGGGATCCGCAACCCACCGGACTTTAATGAGGGAGGGCTCACTTGTAGCCAAGCGTGTTTCGGCGAGTATGGCTACGGTGCAGTCCCGCGGCGGGAGGGGGACTTCGATGGCGTAGGCCTTTCCGGTTCCAATCGGAGATATATTTACACCCTCGAACTCCAGACCGCGGGTTGCACCTACAAGCTGGCCATCGACATAGGTGCGTACGGAGGTGATCGGCTCACCCGAGGGAGAGCGGACGACGACCCGTAACAGGAGGATGGACTCTCGGGCTTCCACCTCGCCAGTCCCATCCAACAGCGTGACCACCGGGGGTTGAAGCTGGAAGGCCGCGACTTGAGAGCTCCGTTGGACCTCAGCATCCGCTTCGGCCAGAGCCTTGGCTTCATCTCGGGTCTTTAGAATCCGGGCGATCACATCCGGGCGGTAGAAGCGGTCGCGGAACGAGGAGGCGGGGTACCAATCGGCGATTTTGTCTGGGCCCCGATTGACGTGCTCGCCGATCAATTCCTCGCTACCCGTCGAGACGTCATAGTACCCGGAAGGAGTCCAGACCACCCAACGCCTCCGGTCGGCGTGAGGAAAGAGAGCGAGCAGCTCCTGGCCGTCCTCGGTCCGAAACCATCGGATCGTGCCGTCAAAAAATGCTGCCAAGGCGAGCCGGCCGTCGCCAGACAGGTTTGCGGCTACGACAGGGGCGGGGGAGGGGATTGTCCAAAGGAGCTTCCCTGAAAGCTCACAGTAGCGAAGCGTCCAGTGACTTCCTATCAGAAAGGACTTCTGGTCAGGATTTATCGAAAGGCTCAGAGGAGTCTCGAAGCGCTCCCACTCGAGGGCTTGGCCCGCAATGTTAGGATCGCTGGAAGGCGTCCAGTCGTATAACTTGAAGTTGGGATCTTTCGTGCGAGGAGGAATCAGAGATGTGTCCTGCACTGAGCTGGCGATGAAAGAGCGATCCTGCACTGAGAAGGTTGCGGTTAGCTTCCCTCTGGGCTCGAATCCAAACTGCACCAGAGAACCGCTTGAGTCGGTGCGGAATCTGTCACCGGCTTGCCGAAAATCGGCGCTCTGGGTAGCGCGGAGGACCATGTTGTCTCCATCAGGGTTCAAGACACCCCAGCCAGGTCCTAGGGTGCTGAAGGCCAGGCGCCCTCCGGATAGAGATGCGATATGGAAGATCTCCACGCCGGCCACACCGAGGTCGACGGAGGCACCACGGCCGGCTTCTGTCCAACGGCGAACCGCACCTCCTGTGGCAACGTAAAGGAATCTTTCATCTCTGGACCATTCGACTCCAAGAGGAGAACGAGCCCCCTTCGTCGCGCTATAGAGCCAACGCAGATCTGACCCGGACACGACATCGACTTGGGTCGAGTCGTTATAGATGACCCCCACTTTTCGGCCATCCGGCGAAAAAGAAACCTTGTAGGGCCTCGCTCCGCCAGGCGCTTTGAGGATGGCCAATCTCTTGAGATTGGAGTCGTAGAGGCGTAGAAACCCGTCGTAGCAACTCGTCACCAATCGCCCCGAAGAATCGAAATCGAGCCCGTAGCTTTCATGCTGGTAGTCGACATCTCTCCCGACTTCGCGGCCGCCGCTGATCTGAAATAGTCGAATGCCTTCCTCCCGAAGGAGCATCGCGAGGAGCTTTCCGTCAGGGCTGAACTCCAGTCTGGAAACGATCTGCGGAATTCTCCAGATCTGTTCCATGATCCGCCCTGTTGAACGTTCGAAAAGGTAGATACTGGTTCCGGAGATCGGGGCGGTATACACTGCGGCAGCAATAAGGCCTCCGTCCGGAGAGATTGCTACGGCGTAGACGTCACCTTGACGGCCAGGGCCTATCCGTGGGCGTAGGATGCGGAGCAGGTTTCCGCTCGCCAAGTCCCAGACCCGAACCGTTTTATCTCTGGACCCGGTCACCAGGAAATGACCCGCAGAATCCGTGAAAATACTTTCGATATGAGCCGTGTGCATCCCGGTCTCCACCCGAAGGATGGGCTCGGCCGATATCTCCTCTCCCCGCAGCCAACCCGGCGCGAGGAAGGCAAGCGCCAGAAGGAAAACCAGCGCTCTCCTCACTGCGCCCCCTCGTCAACCGGTACCAGCTCCATCGGCCGCACCCGGTATCCCACGACCACCGGCCCCTCCGCCCGGAGCACCGTCTTCTCGCTCGTCTCAAGTTGCGTCGCAACCGTGCCCCCGCGCGCCGGCAGGCCCTTCCTGGCGGCGCCGGTCAGGCGGACGCGGGCATCCGCCTTCGTTTCCGTCTCCCACTCGATCGTGAGATCCACGGTGTCGGCGACAACGGCTTCGATCACGGTGGCATACCAGCCGGCCGGATCGCCCGCGGCGAGGGTGCGGTCGAACCAGGAGACGCAGGCGGGGGCGAAGCGCTCGGAGAGGTCGGTCTTCGCGAAGGTGGCGACGCGGGGATTCTCGATGGCGAGGGAGTAGGACTTGGCTCCCCGCCCTTCGAGCGAGAGGGCGGGGAGGGCGCGCGCCAGGCGCTTGCCCTGAAGCGAGAACGAGCCCTCTCTCCGGCCCAGGCGAGCGGGGAGGGCGAACGGCTCCTCCTTGGGCGCGAAGCCCGGGAAGCAATCTTCGCGGCGCAGCACGAGGAGCGGCCGGTCGAGAGTTCGCTCGCCGCCGCGGCCGTCTTCCTCCTTGATCTGGAGGATGTCGCCGGGGCGGAAGGTGGCGGCGAAGCCGGGGTTCAGGGTGAAGCCCTGGCGGGTCAGGGCGTCTTCCAGGTCGTCCGCGGGGGATGGGAGGAAGACGATCAGCGCCAGGATCAGGAGGACGAGGAGGATCGCGACGGGAATGAGCCGGCGTGGGGTGAGAAGGGCGGTCCAGCGCTTCCGCCGCCCGGTGGTCCTGCGCCGCTTCGTCCCCGGCCCGCTCATCGGTGCCGCAGGGGGATCTCCAGGACGGCGACGCCTTTGTCGTCCAGGTCGGCGGAGAAGGAGGACGGCGGGGTTTCCGCTCCCTCGGTGCGGTCCACGACGATCGCCCGCAGCCGGATCTGCCGGATGTTCCGCGGCTTCGGCTTCAGGGCAGCCAGGGGGTCTTTGAGCGGAGCGCGGGCGAAGAGGAGTTGGATCGCCTCGTCGCGCGAGCCCTCGGTCACCCGCAGGTTGCCGTCGGACGGCACGGTGATCTCCTCCCGGGCCTCGATTTTGTGGGCTCCGGCGCCCTGGGGCCAGAGCCGCACGCTCGGCTCTTTGCCGCTCCGGTAGAAGAGGTAGAGATAGCCGGGCTGGCTCGTCCGCACGGTGATCCGGATGGCGTCGCCCGTACGGAGCTCGTGGTCCAGAGGGACCGCCGTGGTGCCCGAGGCGGTCACTTTCCGGAGCCCCACTTCCAGCACGAGCGGCTCCGCGCTGGCTGGGAGGACCAGAGCAAGGAGGGCCAGGAGGGCAAGCGCCGGATGGCTCGGACGAGGCGGTCTCATGATGTGTGCTTTTACCTTTTCTATTGTAGCAGCGAGAGAACGGGGGAGACGCCGCCCCCAGCGGGTACGGCCTCTCCCCTTCTCGGGGGAGGCGCCGCCCTCAACGGGTACGGCGTTCCCCCCCAATGCGTACGAGCCTGCCCCGTTCGGGGGAACGCTCGCCTATTCCGGGGGGAGGGTCGTACCTGCTCGGGGGAGACTCTCCCCAATCAAGGGCGGCGCTCGGCCCCAGTTGGGGAAGGGCCGTACCTGTTGAGGGGAGCGTCCCCCCAACTCGGGGCGGCGTTCGCCCATCACAGGGGGAGGCCCGTACCTGTTCGGGGGAGCCTTCGTCCCGTTCAGGGCGGCCTTCGGAGCGTTGGCTCACACGACCGGCCCGGTCACCCGCGCGAGCCACCCCTTCAAGTACTCACCCTGGGGATGTGTAATCGCGACGGGATGGTCGGGGGCGGCCGCCAAAGGCTCTAAAAGCGCGACGCGGACTTTGGCTTCGACGGTGGCGGCGAAGAAGATCTGGCGGAAGAGCTTGGCGTCGATGGCGCCGCTGCAACTGAAGGTGAGGAGGAAGCCTCCGGGCTCGACGCGGCCCAGGGCGAGGCGGTTCAGGTCCTTGTAGGCGCGGGCGGCGGCGTCCACGTCCTGGCGCTTTTTGACGAGCGGGGGCGGGTCGCAGACGACGAGGCCGTAGCGGTCGGTCCTTTCGCGGAGGTCCTGGAAGACGTTGGCGCGCACCCAGTCGACTCGGCCGGCGTCGAAGCCGTTCTGCTCGACGTGGAGCTTGCCGCGGTCGATCAGGCGGCCGGCGGATTCGACGCAGACGACGTGGCGGGCTCCGCCGCGCAGGGCATAGAGGGCGAAGGCGCCGGTGTGGGCGAAGAGGTCCAGGACGGTGCGGCCGGCGGCGAGGCGCTCGGTCCGGCGGCGGTTTTCCCGCTGGTCGCAGTAGAAGCCGGTCTTCTGGCCTCCGGAGAGCTCGGCGGTGAAGGCGAGACCCGACTCGGTGAAGCGGGCCTCGGCCGGGGGCTCTCCGGCGATCCTCTCGTCCCCGTGGGTCTCCAGCCCTTCGGCGCGGCGGGAGGGGATGTCGTTCATTTGGAGGATCCCGCAGCCCGGAGCGGCGTCCTGGAGGGCGGCGTAGGCTTCGTCCCGCAGGGCTTCCAAGCCGGCCACGGTGATCTGGCTCACGAGGACGTCGCCAAAGCGGTCGACGATCCAGCCGGGCAGGCCGTCTCCCTCGGCATTGAGGAGCCGGTAGCCGGTGGTGCCGGGCGGGAGAACCGTTTCGCGGAGGGCGGCGGCCTCGGCGATCCGGGCGGCGAAGAAGGCGCGGTCGGCGTGCTCGACGGAGGCGCCCAGCATCCGCACCCGGATCTGCGACTTGGGGCTGTGAAAGCCGAGCCCCAGGGGGCGCCCGGCGGCATCCAGGACACGGACGGCCGGGGCGTTGCCGGGGCCCTCTACGCGGTCGATGCCGCCGGAGAAGATCCAGGGGTGGCCTTCGCGAACGGATTTTTCCCTTCCCGGCTTCAGGTGAACGGCGGTTTCCATGGCCGGGAAGGGTATCCGATCTAGCCTCGAACCACGAACCGCGCCGTGCTCGTCTCGGCTTTGCCGGCGCTGTCCTTCAGGGTGACCCGCAGCACGTACTCGCCGGGCTGCAGGTTGGGGGCCTTGAAGGTGGCGGCGACGCGGTCGGGGTTGGCGCCGCCGCCTTCGCGGGAGAGCACCTTGATCTGTCCGGCTCCGACCTCCTTGCCGTCGAGCGTCAGGATCTTGCCTTCGGCCGTCAGGTCCCCCTGGGCGAGGTTGTAGCCGACCAGAGAGACCGCTGCCTCCTGGCCGGAGCCCAGGGCGGGCTTGGAGGCCGGGATGTAGGCCTGCTCCTTCATCATGAAGGGGTAGGGCACGTTCGGGGCGCCGGGCTTTGCCGTCTCCCGGACCATGAGCCAGCGGCCGGCGGGCTCGGGGAAGAAGGGGGGCAGGAGCACCGGTCCGCCCTGGGCGAAGGCGGGGACGGTGAGATCCACCACCCGCATGCCCGAGGCGCCGGTGACGCCGTTTCTGACCAGGACGCGCAGCGAGTACTCGCCGGGGAGCAGGTCCACGTGGCCGAAGAATTTGAGGCCGGTCTGTTTGAGCGCCGGCCCGGCCTTGGCCAGATCCAGGCCCACGGTCTGGGTGACGAAGTCGTGGACGGCTCCGGTCTGGTCCATGGCGTAGACGTAGATCTCGGCCGGGAGCGTAGTGCCCGTCGTCTTGGCCGAGAGGCTCTGGCCGTCCACCTCGATCACCACGGGGACGTAGGCCTTGTCGCCGGCCACTTTGAAGGGCGCGGCCAGCACGGCGGTGCCGACGGTGCCGCTCTCTTCGCCGCTCGTCACCTGGTTGGCGGTCTGGAGGAGCTTTTCGAGCGGGCTCTGCTGGGTGTAGGGCTTGGGCGCGTAATAACCCGGCCGGTGGACGACCCGGGTGCCGCGGGCGCCGTTCTTGAGCTCGACTTTCAGGCGCCGGTAGGTGCCGTCGGACTTCAGGGCGTCGGGCTGGATGGCGAGCACGTAGGTGACGCCGGTCCGCTTGAGCATCTGGTCCATGGCCGCGGACAGGTCGTTGAAGTTCTCGTAGAGCTCGCCGCCGGTGCTCTTGGCCATCTGGAAGAGGCTGTCCTTGCCGTTTCCGCGGCGGGGGGCCTGGTCGGCTCCAGCCCGCAGGCCGCCGATGTCGACTGCCTGGATGACACAGTCGGAGCGGCGGAACTCCTCGAGCATCTTCTCGACGTCGTTGGTGCTCTTGGTGCTGCCGAACTTTTCGTCGCTGTCGACTTTCCAGATCTCGCCCGACTCAGAGGCGGTGCTCATCTCCTGCTGCTGGGCCTGGTCGGACGTTCCGGTCAGGGTGGAGGAGTCGTAGCCCTCGGAGAGGTAGACGACGTATTTGCGCCCCTCGACGGTGGACATCAGCTTGGCCAGATCGGCGAAGGAACGGGTGAGCGCGGTCACCTGCTGAGCCTGGTCGGAGCGGTTGGCGCGCTTGTTCTCGGTGTTGACTTCCTCCAGGTACTCCTGAATCTGCTCTTCGACGGCGGAGCGGCCTTCGGTCGGCGGCCGTTCGCCGATGGCCTGGCTCTGCCGTTCGTTCTGAACGATCATGAGCCGCAGGGGATCGGGTGAGCGCTCGACCGTTTTGGGGGCGCCCAGGGTCTCGACAGCCGTCGCGATCTGCTGGCGGTCCGGCGTGAAGCCCAGGATGAGCTGCGGCCCCTGGCGGCTGTAGGTGGCGACTGCCACCAGGTCGCTCGGGTGGAGGCTCTGGACGACGTCCTTGGCC
>DATEIO010000825.1:0-9178 GCA_035278895.1 Thermoanaerobaculia bacterium
TGCGGTAAGGCCCGTGCAGGATGAGGAGGAAGAGCGAATCCCCGACGGGGTACATCCGGGATCTGTACTCGCTGTGCTCACCCGCCGGGACCGTCGGGAGAAGAAGCAGCACCCGGTCCCGCAGCGTGTCGTAGGCATAGATCGATTTCCTGGAGCGGAACACCAGCCAGCGATCGGCGAAGGCTCCGAGGATATTCTGATCGGTCTTCGTGAATTGCGCGGCCAGGACGCGAACGGACCCGGTCCCCGCAAGGGTGCCGTCCGTCGACCAGAACGTGCACTCCCGGTCCGTGCAGCTCTCGAAGAAGAAGCGCTGGCCGACCTTCACGGGCTCTTCGACGTAGCCGTATTCGTTCGCATGGGGAGTGAAGGCCGCCAGAACGGTCCCGTCCCCATGCCGGCCCGCGGAGACGAGCCACCAGGTTTTCGGAGCCCCCGCTGCATTCGTCATCCAGAGCATGCGCGGTCCCAGGGGGCCCAGGATTCTGGGGGCGGCTTTGCCTTCCTCTGCTCCTGCGACGGGAACGCGCCCGGTTCCGCCGGGAGAACCGTCCGTCCGCCAGACGCTCTGGCCGAGATCCAGATCTTCGGCAACGAAGAACAAAGCGTTCCCGAGCTTCGTGAATTGCGGCTGCGTTTTGGCCTCTTCGAGCTCGCCGGGGAAGAAGTCGTGGGCAAGCCGGAACGGCCCTTCGGAGGGCGGATCGGCTTCCGTCGTGGAGGCGAGCGCGAGCGCGAGCCCGAGGGCGATGGAAAGGCGGCGGGAGATTCGCATCATGGTGTCCCCTTGGACAAGTCGATCTTCCACAATTCGCGGCCCACGAAGGGCAAAGGAATCTCGAGATAGAAAGTGCAACCCTCTTCATAGACCGGCAGCTTCTCGGCCGAGCCGTCCGCCGCGAGCGCGTACCAATCGCTCGAATCGAATCCGAACGATCGGATCACCACGCGATCGCCCACCGGAACCGCGAGACTCGGATAGAGCCCTTTCGCCAGATGCCGCAGGCGGGTCACCTGCGTGTCGCGGCCGCCGGCGAGCCGCCAGATCTGTTGTCCGATCCCTTGGCGTATGGCGGATGCGTAAATGGCCCCCGCGAAGGGAATCGGCGGGCCCTGCACCCGGAAGGGCCCGAGCCCGGCGTCGGACAGGGCCCGCGTGCCCACGGCGGTGCCGTCGGTCTCCCAGAGCTGCTCTTCGCCGTCGAGGCGGGTGGCGCCCAGGATCGTCTCTCCATCCTGCGATGGAAAGGGATTTGTCGGAGAAGAGCTGCGACGCCCGCGGCGCGGAAAGCCGGCTGACCCAGAGCCGGTTTCTGTTGCCGTGCTCGTCGACGGTGATGAAAAACAGGTTCTCCCCGACGGGATGGATCTCGCTCACCCACAAGCCCTGCGCGCCCTTCGAGAGGAGCGGCAGCACCCGGTCCTGGGGAACGTCGTAGGCGTAGAGCTTTTCCTTGGAGCTGAAGACCAGCCAGCGGTTGGCGAACGCGGTGAGGATGTCCAGTCCGGTCGCCGGGAACCGGTCGGCCAGGATGCGGACCGGAGCCGTGCCGGCAACCGTGCCGTCGGTCGACCAGATCGGGCAGGCCTTGTCCGTGCAATCCTGGAAGAAAAAACGCCCACCGGCGAATGCGAGCGGATCCACCGCGTCCTTGGGATAGAAAGTGGCCAGGATCGTTCCGCGGCCCCGGCGGGATGCGGAGACAAGCGCTCGGGGCCGTAGGATCTCCCCCGTATTCCGGGTCCAGAGCACGCGTGTCCCGAGCACCCCCAGAATTCTCGAGCCGCCGATCCCGGATTCGCCGGGAACCGGAATCCGCCGGGTGCCGGCGGGAGTGCCGTCCGTTCGCCAGACGCCTTCGCCCGTGTCCAGGTCGTCGGCGGCGAAGAACAGCACATCGCCGAGCTGCGTAAACTGCGGCTGCGTCCAGACCCCCTCGAGCTCCCCGGGGAAGAAATCGTGGACGAGCTCGGCCGGGCCCTCGGCAGGCGGATCGGCTTCGATCTCCCGGGCCCTCCCCCAAAGAAGAAGCATAAGCCCGAGAGCTGCCTGCAGACGGCGGGGGATTCTGACCATGGTTCCCCTCTTCTAGAGGCGTTTTCTGCTCTCTATAGTATCCGTCTTCTGCGTCAACGAGGCGGGTCAGACCAGGCCCTTGGTCTGCGCGTAGAGGGCGAGCTCCAGCCGGCCGGAGATGTCGATCTTCTGGTAGATGTTGTGCAGGTGGATCTTGACCGTCCCTTCGCTCAACGAAAGCTGCTCGGCGATCGCCTTGTTGCGCAGGCCGCGGGCCACCATGCGGACGATGTCGAGCTCTCGGGGGGTGAGCGCCTGGGTGGCCTCGCGGATCTCGGCGTCCCGGCGCAGCAGCTTGTCGAGCGCGCGGTTGACCGAGCCCTTGTCGAGCCAGCGCCCGCCGGAGTGGATCTCGCGGACGGCGTCCAGAAGAAGCTGCGGCGCCATCTCTTTCAGGACCACCCCGCCCACTCCCAAGTGGAGCGCTTCCACGAGCTGATCCTCCTGGAGAGCGGCCGTCAGAAGAACGACCCGGGTAGGGAGGGACTCTTCCTGGATCTTCCGCAGCACCTGGATGCCGTCGCGCCGCGGCATGCGGATGTCCAGGATCAGGATGTCGGGCCGGTGGAGGCGCAGCGCCTTCAGGGCCTCGTCGCCGTCGCGGCAGCGGGCCACCACCTGGAAATCCTGCGCCAGACGGAAGAGCTGCTCCAGCCCGTCGAGCACGATCGGATGGTCGTCCGCGAGGACGAGGCGGATCGCCATCAGGCGCTACCCTCCAGGCCGGGAAGCGCGATGTCGAGCCGCGCTCCGCGGGAGCTCGATTCGATCGCGAGGGTTCCCGCGAGCGACGCCACCCGCTCGCGAAGAGTCCGCGGCCCGAGATCGTGCTCGGTGAGATCCTGGTGGGAGTAGCGGCCCTCGAATGGAAAGCCCCGGCCGTTGTCCGTCACGCTGATCGCGAGAGAGCCGCCTTCCGAGCGCGAGATCTCGACCCGCACCGCCGAGGCCTCGCCGTGGCGCACCGCGTTGACGAGCGCTTCACGCACGACGTGGTAGACGTCCCGGGCGAGCGGCTCGGGGATGGGGCCGGCGAGGCCCTCGCTCCGCAGCTCCACCTTGAGGCCCCATTCGAGCTCGATCCGCTCCACGAGCTCTGAGACGCTCGCAGCGAGGCTCGGAGCCTGCCCCGGCGGCGCCATCGGCGGAGGCTTGAGCTCCTGGATGAAGAAGCGCAGGTCCCGCTGCTCGCGGGCGATCAGCTTCTGCAGAGTTTCGAGCGAATCCCGGGCCGATTCCGGATCTTCTGCGAGCAGGCCCCGCACGGCGGCCAGGCGCAGACCGATGCCGGTGAGCGACTGCAGCACGCCGTCGTGAAGGTCGCGGGCGAGGCGGATCCGCTCCTCGGTCGCCACCGACTCCTGGAGCTGCCGGTTGAGTGAAAAGTGATCGAGGCGCGAGGCCATCATCCCGGCTACGACCTCGCCCAGGACCAGGTCGTCCGAGGTCATCGCGGGCTTGCCGGTGAAAAAGAGCCAGCCTTCCAGAGATTCCCCGCGGATCGGCAGTGCGAGCACGGATTGGATGCGGAAGCGCTCCTCGAAAGCCGGATCGAGCGGGGCGCCTCGCCAGCGCGCGAGGCCCCGGGCCGTGCGGCAGAGCACGGTGGCGGGGGAGGCCGTGGTGTCCGGGCAGAGGAAGCTCGACTCCCGGAGCGGCTCGGCGATCAGCCGGGAAAACGGCTCCGGGGACGAGTGGACCCAGGTGAACGCACCGCCGGACCAGGAGGCCAGATAGAGCCAGGGCTCCTCCTTGTCCACCCAGGCGAGAATCGCGCCGGGAGCGCCGAGCACCCGGGCCGCGTGGGTCAGGAGGGTCTGGACGAGGCTCTCCACCCGCTGCGGCGCCGCGTCGGGCCAGGCCGCGACCAATGCCATGTCCCGCCGGGTCTGCTCCTCGTGCACACCGAGATAGCCCAGGAGCACCGCGATCACCGCCAGGTACACGGTGCGCACGACGAGGGGGTACACCTGGAACGCCGGAGCGATCGCGATCTCGGCGAAGTAGATCCCCAGCCCGAGAAAGACCCCGATCGACACGAGGGCGGTCCACAGAGTGCCCCGCCACTGCCAGCGCACCGTGGCGCAAACCAGAGAGAAGACGAAGTACGCCGTCCACGGGCTCGCGGGACCGGACGTGAAGTAGATGAAAAGCGAGAAGAAGGCGAGATCGAAACAGTGGGTGACGAGCCGCTGCCGGTTGGACGGCGCATCCGAGCGGCCCACCAGGAAGGCGATCCCCACCGAATAGAGGACATAGGCCACGAGCAGCGAGTAGGCGATGTTGGCGTAATTCGCCGGCTCCGAGGGCTCCAGCCAGATTGCGAACAGCGACGAGACCGCGAGCACCACGCGGCCGCCCGCAATCAGGCGCTCGGCGCGGCTTTGGGGTGAGTACAGAGGTTCCATTGAAAACGGGCCCGTCGTCCGCGGCGATGATAGCAACCGCCCGGAGCGGGGCCCTCTATCGAACGATATAAGCAAAATATATCCGGTGGGACATGCCCCGGTCCGGCTCCCTCCCTATACTCGTTTTCGGGGCGGGGCTTGGCCGTCCCGGTTCGAGACGAGGAGAGACATCCGATGCGTTCCACCCGACTGCTGACGATCCTGTGTGTGCTTCCGGCGCTGCTCCTTCTGGGAGGCTGCAACCGGAAAAACAAGGTCACGACTGCGCCCGAAGCCGCGCCGGAGACGACCGGGATGACCGCCGCTCCGGCGAGCCCGTCACCGGCCCCGGAGCCCGGGCCGGCCCCGGCCCCCGAGCCCGATCCGCTGAGCGGGGATCTCGATTCCGTCAACGAGTACCTGCGGCGCCAGGGCCTTCTGGGGGATATCTACTTCCAGTACGACGAGGCCAGCCTCTCCGGCGAAGCCCGGGAGCGGCTCGCGCAGAATGCCCGCTTCCTCACGCAATACCCGCAGTTCCGCGTCACCCTGGAAGGCCACTGCGACGAGCGCGGCACGAGCGAGTACAACCTCGCCCTGGGCGAGCGTCGCGCGGCCTCGGTGCGCGACTACCTGGTCTCCCTGGGCGTCACCTCCGACCGGCTGAGCACGATCAGCTACGGCAAGGAAAAGCCCGCCTGCGCGGACGAGGATGAGAGCTGCTGGAGCCTCAATCGCCGCGCCCATCCCGTGGTGACGGGGCGAAGCGGAGGCTGAGCTCGAAGGATCGATGCACCGTCCGCGACCTTTCTCCCCGCGGGCGGATCGAAAGGGCGGCCCGGGGCCCGGGCCGCCCTGCTTTTTTTGATCAGGATCTGAAAGAAAAGGACTGCAAAGACACCAAGGACTGCAAGGACAAAGACAAGGACGATTCGTCCTTGCAGTCCTTGCAGTCCTTGCAGTCCTTTGGGTCCTTTCAGGCCTTACACCCGCGTCATCAAGTCCGCGATGGCGCGGTTGAAGCGCACGGGGTCGGGGAGCTCGCCGCCTTCGGCGATCAGGCCGTAGCCGAAGAGGAGCTGGGCGTAGTCTTCGAGGACCGGATCGTTCTGGTCCTGGTCGAAACGCTCGCGCATCTTGACCAGGATGTCGTGCTTCGGGTTGAGCTCCATGATGCGGCGCTGCTTGGGGCCGCCGCCCTTGCCCTTCTGGAGGAGCTTTTCGAGCTGCGGGCTGTAGTCGTGCTCGGCGCCCACGAGGCAGACGGGCGAGGCGGTCAACCGGTTGGTCAAACGCACCTGCTTCACGTTCTCGTCGAGCTTCTTCTGGAGAGCGTCGAGAAGCGGCTTGAGCTCTTCTTCCTTGGCCTTGAGATCTTCCTCGGCCTGCTTCTTCTCGTCCTCGTTGCCGAGCGAGATCGTGCCCTTGCCGACCGACTTCAGGCGCTTGCCGCCGTACTCGTGGAGCGACTGGGTGAGCAGCTCGTCCACCGTGTCGACCAGGTAGAGCACCTCGTAGCCCTTCTCCTTGAAGGCTTCGAGGTGCGGCGAGTTCTCGACCTGCGAGCGGGACTCGCCCGTCAGGTAGTAGATCTCGTTCTGCCCCTCCTTCATCCGCTCGACGTACTCCTTGAGCGTGGTGAGCTTCTCGGGATCGTTCGAGGACTGGAAGACGAGGAGCTCCAGGAGGCGCTCCTTGTTCTCGTAGTCCGAACTCACGCCCTCCTTGATCGCCCGGCCGAACTCGGCCCAGAACTTCAAGTAGGTCTCGGGCTCCTTCTCCCGCATCTCGCCGAAGGTGTCGAGGAGCTTCTTGGTGAGGCCCTTCCTGATCAGGGTGATGTGGCGGTCCTGCTGCAGCATCTCGCGGGAGACGTTCAGCGCGAGATCCGGCGAGTCCACCACGCCCTTGACGAAGCGCAGGTAGTGGGGGAGGAGGTCCTGGGAGTTTTCCATGATCTGCACGCGCTTCACGTAGAGGTGCAGACCCGGCTTCGAGGCCACGTAGTAAAGGTCGTACGGCGCCTGCGTGGGGATGAAGAGGAGCGCCTGGTATTCGATGCGGCCCTCGGCGCGGTAGGGAATGACCTTGAGCGGCTCGGTCCAGTCGTGGGAGATGTGGCGGTAGAAATCCTTGTACTCCTCGGCCGTGACCTCGGACTGCGGCCGGGTCCAGATCGGCTTCATGGAGTTGAGAACCTTCTCCTCCATCGGCATCTTGGGCTTCTCGCCGGTCTCCTTCTCCTTGGCGAGGTCCTCGATCTCCGGGTCCTTCTCGGCTTTCAAAACGATCGGGTAGCCCACGAAGTCGGAATAGCGGCGCACGATGCGGCTGATCACCCAGCGGTCGGAGAACTCGTCGATGCCGTTCTCTTTGTCCTCGGGCTTGAGATACAGGGTGATCGAGGTGCCGCGACCCATCTTCTCCGTCTCTTCGACGGTGTAGGTGCCGTCGCCGGTCGACTCCCAGCGGGTGGCGGTCTGCTCGCCGGCCCGGCGGGTCACGAGGATCACCTTGTCGGCGGCCATGAACGAGGAGTAGAAGCCCACGCCGAACTGGCCGATGAGCTCGGCGATCGACTGCTTGGACTCGCCCTGCTTCAGCCGCTCGACCAGCTCCCGGGTGCCGGACTTGGCGATCGTCCCGATGTTGGTGATCACCTCTTCGCGGCTCATCCCGATACCGTTGTCGTGGATCGTGAGCGTGCGCAGCTCCCGGTCGGCTTCGAGGCGGATTTCGAGCTTCTCATCGCCCTCCAAAAGCTCCGGCCGGGTCAGCGCCTCGAAGCGGAGCCGGTCGAGCGCGTCGGACGCGTTCGAGATCAGCTCGCGGAGAAAGATCTCCTTGTTCGAGTACAGCGAATGGATCATCAGGTCGAGGAGCTGCTTGGTTTCTGCCTGGAATTGCAGAGTCTCGACGGTTGCGGTGGTCATTTAGATATCCTCCTGAAGCTGATTCGGTCCCGCGCCGACACGCCGGTTCGCGGGGCGGAAACTCGCCCTTCGGAACTTCCGCGCTCGCGTGGGAATTCCCTCAGGCGCCCCCGGTGGGGCGAAACCTGAAGGGACTGTTGTCAACCAGATCTTAGTGCAAAGGACGCAATCTCGCAAGGCCTGGAGCCTGTAAGATCCTTTTCAGGAGGAGACGATGGCCTGGGGAAAGCAGAAATCGAGCGGCAGTGGTTGCGTCGCGTGGCTGGCGCTGGCCGTAGCGGTCGCGGCTCTGGTCCTGGCCTGGTCGGCGTACCGGCGAACCGGAGGGGAGCTGAACGGCCTCTGGAAGGGCGTTCGGGAGGACGCGGAGCGCTCCGTCCGTGGGGCGGCCGAGGATGGCTCGGGCGCGGTCGAGCGGCAGGCTGACCTCGCGAAGGCCAAGGCGAAGCTCCTGGGACGCCGGGCCGAGGTGGAGGCGGACCGCAACCTGGAGCAGGTCCGGCGCGATGTGGAGGAGATCCGCGCGAGCCTGGAGCGGACCTATGAGAACGCCGGGTCCGGCGCCCGCGAGCGATGGCGGGGCCTGGACGCCGAGCTGGCGAAGCTCGAAACCCGTTTGAAGGAGGGAAGCGCCAAGGCCGTGGAGAGCCTGGACTCGGCGGTCGAGAAGATCCGCGGCGAGGAGGAGGAGAGCGGGGATGGCGGCAAGCCTTGACCCGATCCTGGACGCCGACGCGGTGATCCAGGAAGCCTCGCCCGCCCTCTGGGCCGGTCTCTCCGCCTTGGGCCGCCGCTCCCGGCAGCCGGCCAACTTCCTGCCGCTCCAGACCGCCGAAGCGCGGGGCAAGGCCTTCAACGCCACCATCGGCCAGATCACGGACGGCCGCGGCCGTGCCGTCCCGCTCCCCACCATGGCCGCGGCCCTGTCCGGCCTTTCTGACGCCGAGCGGAGCCAGGCCTTCCTCTACTCGCCGGTCGAGGGACTGGCCGCCCTGCGGCAGGGTTGGCGCGCCCGGCAGCGGCGGGGTCAGCCGGACGGCAAGGCGTCCAGTCTGCCGATCGTGACGGTCGGCCCGGCGCACGCTCGCTGCCTCGCCGCGGAGATGTTTGCGGAAGAGGGCCGGACCGTGGCTCTCTACGAGCCCTGTCTGCCCGAGGTGCGGGACCTCTTTGAAATCAAGCTGGGGACCCGCCTCCTCCCGCTCCCCCTCCACGACGGCCGCTTCGACCCGACCGCCCTCCCGCGCGCCCTGTCCGGTCTCCCCGAAGGCGAGCCCGGGCTCCTCCTCCTGAGATTTCCGAACGACACCGGCTTCACCCCGAAGCACCGCGAAAAAGCCAACTTCAGCCGCGCCCTGGCCGAGGAGGCCGGGAAGCGCCCCATCGTGGTCCTGGTCGATGACACCTGGGAAGAGCCCGGAGCCCCGAGCGGCTCGCTGTTCTGGTACCTCGTGGGATGCCACGAAAACGTCGTGCCGATCAAGGTGGACGGCGCCGACGGCTGCCTGGGCTTCCCCGGCGGGCGCGTGGGGTTCCTCACCTTCCCCTTCGATCCCGAAAGCGGGATCGCGAAGGCGCTTGAGAGCAAGGTGAAGATGCTCCTGCGGGCGGAGGTGGGGTCGCCTTCGACGGCGAGTCAGACGATTTTGATGCAGGGGGTGGTGTAGGGTGCGCTGTGCGCACGTGTTGTTTTCCGCCGCCCAAACACGTGCGCACAGCGCACCCTACCGTAGCCAGTCTTCGAGCTGCACCCGCTGATCCGTCCCCTCATCCCTGTACTT
>DATEIO010000826.1:0-2359 GCA_035278895.1 Thermoanaerobaculia bacterium
AATCCGGCTGCGAGGTGTAGTGCCACAGCGCCGGGTCAGCGGCGGCAAAGGATTCTTCAGGGCGCTTGACCAGCACGCGCCGGAGGGGGGCGACCATGCTTTGACAGCCGTAGGTCTGGGACATGGGCGGAGAGTATCGCAACCCTACGCCGCAAGGGACAGGGTCGAGTCTCGGCACGAGCTCATTCCGTTGCAGGGGATGAGAACTCCTCTTCCCTTCCGTCGCCCCTTCACGAGATCTTTGACGCATCTCGGGAGATTCCCTATACTCGGACTTGCGATGAAGACAATCCCCCAGCGCGAGCTCAGGAACCGAAGCGGCGAGATTCTCCGCCAAGCGGAAGCGGGAGAGCAGTTCACCATTACAGTAGAAGGCCGCCCTGTCGCCATGCTGGGCCCCTACCAGCGCCAGTGGGTACCGAAAAAAGAGCTCTTGAAGGCTCTGCAGACGGGACATCCGGACCCGACGTTCTCCGAGGAGATTGCGGAGATGGGGGGCACGCTGGATGATCTCCGGGATCCCTGGGAACGATGAGCCGGGGAGTTCTGGATACTTCGATCCTCATTTCGCAGGACGACGACGCCAGTCTCGCGGAGGTCCTCCCCGAAGAGTCGTCCATCTCTGTCGTCACCCTGGCTGAGTTGCATTACGGAGTGCTCGTGGCCAAGAATGACGAGGTTCGGCAGCATCGGCTTCGTCGTCTTGGAGTGATCGAGGCCACCTTTCAACCGATTGCCATCGATTCAGCGGTCGCCCGCGCCTTTGCAGTGGTGGCCAATGCTGTCAAATCCGCGGGGCGCCAGCCTCGGGCGCGAGTGATGGATCTCTGGATCGCAGCCACAGCCCTGAGCCTTGATGCCCCCGTCTATACCCGAAACAGAGAGGATTTCGCGGGGCTTGACAGCCTGATTGAGGTCAGGGTCGTCTGACCACCAGCCCCGCCAGGGGCGGCCGGTATTAGGAATTCGATCCCGGGAACTACGGTCGGTCTTCCACCCCCACCACCGCCGTTCCCTCAATCTCCACCTTCGCCCGCCCCTCCAACAACCCCGCCACTACCACCACCGCCATCGCCGGGAAGCTCCTCCCCATCACCTCCCGGTACACCCGCCCGATCTCCCTCTGCCCTGCAAGATACGCCGCCTTATCCGTGATGTACCACGTCAACCGCACCACATGCCGCGGCTCCGCTCCGGCTTCCTTCAGGACGGCCACGACGTTCCTCAACGTCTGCGCCACCTGCTCCACGAAGTCGTCGGTCTCGATCTGGCATGTCTCGGGGTTCCAGCCGATCTGGCCGGCGGTGACGACGAGGCGGCCTTCGGCGGCGATGCCGTTGGCGTAGCCTTTGGGCGGAGCCCAGCCGGGGGGTTGGAGGATGTTCATGCTCCCCTTTCTCTCAGGCGAAAGCGCTGGAGCTTGCCGGTTTCGGTGCGGGGAAGGGTTTCTACGAACTCGATGGCCCTTGGATATTTATAGGGCGCGATCTCGCTTTTGACGAAGGCCTGCAGCTCTTTGACCAGCTCTTCGCAGGGAGCGAAGCCCTGGCGGAGGACGACGAAGGCTTTTACGATCTGGCCTCTCTCTTCGTCCGGCACTCCCACGACTCCGCACTCGGCCACCTTGGGATGATCCAGGAGGACGGCTTCGATTTCGGGGCCGGAGATGTTGTGGCCGGCGGAGATGATCATGTCGTCGGTGCGGGCCTGGTACCAGAAATAACCGTCCTCATCCTGGATGTAGGAGTCTCCGGTCAGGTTCCAGCCGTTCTGGACGTAGGCGGCCTGCCTTTCGGGGTTATTGAGATACCGGCAGCCGGTAGGGCCTTTCACGGCGAGACGGCCCAGGGTTCCGGGCGGGACTTCGTTGAAGTCGTCGTCCACGACGATCGCCTGGTAACCGGGGACGACCTTGCCCGTGGCGCCTGGGCGGATCTCATCACCCGAAGAGCTGATGAACATGTGGAGCAGCTCGGTCGAGCCGATGCCGTCGATGATCTTCAAGCCGCCCGTGACCCGCTCCCAGAGCTCGAAAGTCGGCTTGGGAAGGGTTTCTCCCGCCGAGACGCACTTCCTGAGGCTCTTGATGTCGAAGCCTTGGACCAGGCCGGCCATGGCGCGGTAGGCGGTCGGGGCGGTGAAGCAGACGGTGGCGCGGTGCTCCTGGATGCCCTGGAGGAGCTGCGGGGGCGCGGCCTGCTCGAGGAGAAGGGAAGATGCCCCGATCCTCATGGGAAAGAGCAGGATGCCGCCCAGACCGTAGGTGAAGGCGAGCGGCGGCGAGCCGCAGAAGATGTCGTCCGGATCGGCTTTCAGCACGTGAGCCGGGAAGCAGTCGCAGGCCGCGATCACGTCGCGG
>DATEIO010000827.1:0-2116 GCA_035278895.1 Thermoanaerobaculia bacterium
GTCGCCGCAACCTTGTCCCTCGCAACCGCGGGCGCCCAGGAGCCCCCGCTCACGGTCGACACGGAGATGCTCCGCTGGAATGATGAGATCCCCGGCTTCGGGGGATTTTTCTATGACGAGGCCGGGCTTCCCACCGTCCACCTGCTCGACCCCGAAAACGCCGGCGCCGCTCGCGAGACATTCGGCGCAGACGTTCAGGTGCGGCAGGGGGCGTGGGAGTTCCGGCAGCTCGCGGAGTGGAAGAGCGGTCTGATTCCCCTGCTCTCCCTGCCCGGGGCCGTTCTGCTCGATATCGACGAAGAGCTGAACCGCCTCCACATCGCCTTGGACATCACCGCCGAGGACCGGGAGGCCAACCGCGAGCGCCTGGAGCGGGAGCTCCTCTTCTCCGGTGTGCCCCGCGAAGCCGTGATCGTCGATGAGATCGAGCCTGCCGTCCCCATGCAGTTGTTGACGGACGGTTTCTCTCCCATCCCGGCCGGCGTTCACGTCGCCTTCGCCAATTCTTTCTGTACCCTCGGATACAACGTCCAGCGGGAAGCCACCGGCGAATTCGGCTTCCTCGCCAACTCCCATTGCTCGCGGATTCAAGGCCAGACCGAAGGGACCGTCTACTCCCAGCCGGCCGCCCCCAACGCGGTCGCCGCCGAGGTCCACGATCCGCCTTTCACCGCGGGCCCGCTTTGCCCGCCAGGACGCTTCTGCCGCTACAGTGACGCCCTCTTCGCGCGCTACGACCACCCCGACTTCGGCGCCGCCAGCACCGTGGCCCGCACCGGGTACCGCGGCCGCTACACCGGCTCGCTCTCCACGGCCCAGACTCCGTTCCGGGTCGGGAGCGTCGACATCTTCCCACCCGTGGGCTCGGAAGTGAACAAGATCGGCCGCACCACGGGCTGGACCTACGGCCGGGTCGTCTTCAGTTGCGTGGACTTGAACGTTGCCTCGAACAACCTCACGCTCTACTGTCAACACGGTGTCCAGGCCGGCGCCCGCCCCGGAGACAGCGGCTCACCGGTCTTCCGCTGGCGGGGAGGCAAGATGCCGTATGTTCAGGCCGTCGGCCTGCTCTGGGGAGCGAGCAGCCGGCACTTCTACTTCAGCCCCATCCTCAACCTCGAGGCGGAGCTGGGAAAGCTGATCTTCCAGTGAGCACTACGCGCTCGGACGGCGCAGCGCCTCGGCGCTCTCTTCATCCGCCGGGAAAAAGGTTTCCAGCGCGAGCTCGGCCAGGGTCAGGTCCACCGGCGTGCCGAACACGGTTGTGGTGATGGCTTGCGAAGCGCGAGCTGCCACCGCGCGCGGGGCTCTCGGGAGTCGTCCTCGTCAACGCCTTGTGGGTGATCGCGAGCTTCGCGCTGCTCGCCGCCAACTGGTCCGAGCTCACGCTCCTGGGCAAGGCATTCGTGGCCTTCCAGGCCGTCGTCGTGGCGGTCCTGCCCGAGCGTCAGTTCTTCGGATTGTGCCGCGCCAGCCGCCTCGCGGCGGCGCGAGCTCTCCGCTCTTCCGTCAAGGCGGGCGTGCTCTGTAGGGGCGGCCCTGCGATCACCTCTTCTTTTTTGCTTTCCCTTTTGCCAGATTCTCCTCGACCCTGAACCTCACGATCCTGGAGATCAGGTCGTAAGGGATCGGTTCTCCGAAAGGAAATTGAACCGATCCCTTGGCACCTTTATACGCGGACAGCTCGTCCTTGAACGCCTCAATCCCTCGGGGCGCAGGATAGAACCCGATGTGATTCTTGAAAGCGGCGAAATGAACCAGATTGCCGTTCAGGGTGAAGGTCGGGATCTGGTACTTGATGGCTTCTTCCGCATCCGGAGCCGCTTCCCGGATCGTCGCCCGGACCTTTTCCAGAAGCTCCTGGACGTCCCCAGGAAAGCCGGCAATGTACTCGTCGATGTTTTTGGGCGCTGCAGGATCGGTTTTCATCTTCCTCCTTCGGAAGTAAGCCGCTTCTCGTAGCAACGGCTCACGGGATCATCCGTGTAGGGACCGAACGGAGGGATGCGGTAGAAGCCCCACTCTTCGTAAAGCCTAATGGCCTCTTGCTGGTGAATCCCCGTTTCCAGGCGCAGCAGGTTGACGCCGTGAGCCCGGGCGTGGTCTTCCAACTGAG
>DATEIO010000828.1:0-5880 GCA_035278895.1 Thermoanaerobaculia bacterium
GATTCAGGGAAACCACCTTCGCGCAGCACCACGTCGATGTCCCCTGGCAGGCCGTCAAGCCGCAATTCGTGTATCCTCCCCTCAAAAGCGAACCTCAATCCCGAGATGCCTGTAATCCACTGGCTCCACGCCCTCCTCGCCCTGGCTCCGTTCCTCCTCGCGGCCCGAATGGAGAGGGAGGACGAAGCGCCAGTCGGCGACGTGGCAGATCTCGTCCGGCGAATCCAGGCGGGCGAGGCCGCGGCCGAGAACGAGCTTGTAGCGCGGTTCAGCCGCGGTCTTCTCCTGATGCTCCGCCGCCTCGTCCAGAATCCAGCCTTGGCGGACGACCTTCATCAGGAGACCCTGGCTCTGGTGATCCAGAAAATCCGCCGGGGGGAGGTGCGGGAGCCGGAAAAGCTCACCGGGTTCCTTCGCAGCACGGCGCGCAACCTGTTCATCGTGGACCGCCGCAAGGAGGCGCGCTACCAGGCTTTTGACGAAGGCGAGGAGGAGGGGCCGCGTCCGCTGGCCGATCAAGGCCCGGCTCCGCTCGAGCGGGTGCTGGCTGTGGAGGAGGCGCGGCAGGTGCAGAAGCTCCTCTCAGAGCTCCGGTTCGAGCGCGACCGCCAGCTCCTCCTCCGTTTCTATCTTTCCGACGACAGCAAGGAGCAGCTCTGCGCGGACCTGGAGATCGAGCCGGAGCGCTTCAACAAGGTCCTGTTCCATGCCCGCGAGCGTCTGCGGGAGCTCTGGGAGCGGGCAGAGAAGCGGCAGCGGTTCTTTGCGGGAGCGCAGAAAATTGTGGGAAGGATCGGCGGCGATCCTGCACGGGACAAGTAGAGGCCGTATGGATCACAAGACGATCGACGCCGAGAACATCGCCGAGCGCTACGTGACGGGCCGCCTGTCACCCGAGGAGGCCGCGCGCTTCGAGGAGCACTACCTCGATTGCCCGGCCTGCTGCTCCCGGGTCGAAGCGGCAGAGCGTCTCCAGCGCGGGTTCCGGCGGCTGGCCGAGGAGGCGGCGGTCCGCGCTCCCGGCGACTCGCGCTTTTTCCGCTCGCCGCGTCTGGCTCTGCTGGCGGCGGCCCTGCTCGCCGTGGCTCTCGTGCCGGCGTGGCTGGAGCACCAGCAGATCCGGCGCCTGCGCTCCGATCTCACCGCCACCCGGGAGGATCTCGCCCGGACGAAAGCGGAAAAGGGCTCCACGGATCAACTGAAAGGAGAGCTCGAGCAGACCCGGCGCGATCTTGCCGCCGAGGCGGAGAAACGCGAAGCCCTCGCCCGGGAGATGGCGGCGGACCGCCAGCCCCAGGCGAACCTCCCTGTCGTCCCCCTGACGCCCGTCCGCGGCGGCGCACCCGTGCGCACTTTGAAGCTTCCCGAAAAGCCGGGCTGGGTCGCGCTCTGGGTCGAGCCCGGCGATGCCGATTTTCCGGCCTACCGGGCGACGCTGCGGACCGAGCAGGGCGCCGTCGTTTTCCAGGCTTCCCGCCTCACGCTCAACGATCTGGGCGCCCTTCTCGTCACCGTCCACTCGACCTCTCTCCCCCCCGGTGCCTATCGGCTCGACCTCGAAGGTCTCCCTTCAGCCGGCGCGCCGGTCTCTGTCGGAAGGTTTTCACTGCGGATTGATTGAAAGCAGAAGGCGGGCGGCCGGCCCGGAGACCGGCAGCCCGCCGTGATGCGTGACCTGCGCGGCCTAGCCGAAGAACGTCACGATTCCCGTGACCGTGCCGTGCCACTCCCGCTTGTTGACGTTGTCATCGCGGAGAGTCGCGGTGCAGACCGCCTCCGAGTTCGAGGTGGTGAGAGCGATCTGGAGCTGCCCGAAATCGTAATGGTCCTTTTCGCGGTACTTGAGATCGAAATCCTGCAGAGCGATGGTGGCGACCCGGGTTCCTGCCGGAGGGTTGAACGCAGCCACCTCCCTCCTGGTGCTCGTACTGGACAGGGGAAAGGTGAACTTCGCCTGCCGGCTGCCGAGCATCGAATATGAAACGGCTTTGGCCTTGGCTTCGGGTTCGGCGACCTGAGTGGACTGCGACATGATCGGCTCCTTCCTCATCGGATTCCGGCCCGCCTCATTGCGGGCCGGTCATTGAGCGGCTTCGTCAGAGGAGTGAGAGACCGGCGCAGGTTGTTCCAAAAAAATTTTGGGCGGATTCCTATTCTTTCTCAGGCATGTTCGTGTGGTCTTCGGCGGTCCAGGATCCTCCGCTCAATCTCTTGGGGTCTTGCTTGAGGAGCTTGATCTTGTACTTGGGGGTCCTGGCTATGATGGCGATCGCGTAGTCGCCTCCCTGGATCGCGTCGGAGGTCTCATCGTACTTTCCCCCCTTGTACGTCTCCGTGCCATTACATTTCACGGTGACATCGTCGCGGCGGCCGACAAATTTGACGTGATCGTCTTCCTTGCACTCCGGGAGATCGGACTTCTTGACCAGCCAGGTTCGCGATTTGTAGTCCTCGAAAGGCATGATCTGTTTCTCCTTGTCCTGAGAGATGAACGGATCCGCTCACCGCCAATCCCCCTGGAGGACGAAGGCTCCCCAGTAGGACGGATCGCGAAAGCGGGGTTGGCGCGCGAGAGAGAGGCGGGCCTTGCGGAGCGCGGCGGCGGGCCGCAGGCCTTCGGTCCACATTCCACGGTAGAGCTCCACCATGAGCGCGGCCGTCGCGCGATCGTCGATCCACCAGAGGCTCGCGATCACCCGCGGCGCTCCCGCGTAGAAGAAAGCGCGGGTGAGCCCGAGGAGCCCTTCGCCGCGGATCTCCTTGCCCAGCGCCGTTTCGCAGCCGGAGAGCACCACGAGATCGGCCGCGAGATCGAGGTCGTAGACGTCGCGCAGGCGGAGGAATCCTTCGCGGGGATTGCCGGCCGGATCGACGCGGGAGAGAGCGAGCCCCGAGAGCTCCGGCCGCTCCGTATCGAAGATGCCATGGGTGGCGAAATGGATGTAACGGAAGTCGCGCAGGCGCCCGGAAAGGACGAGGTCGCGGTCGGCCGTGAAGTCGAGCCGGGTGGTGACCGCGCCCGCCGGAGCCAGGGAGGCGATCGCCAGCGCTTCCTCGCGGGAGAAGCGGAGACGAGTCAGAAGGGGCGCCACGGACGAGACTTGCCTCGAGCTTTGTGCGACGCGGGAATCGTCCGGCTGGAAGACCGGGTCGGCGATCACGAGGGCGAGCTCGCGGGCCGGCGGTCTCCGGGCGAGCTCCCGCCGCTCGGCCGCCAGCACGGACGCCGACGGCAGCTCGACCACCTCGTGCCGCACGAGGACGGGGTCCTGCCGCCCGGGCTCGGGCAGGACGTCGAACGGGATGTAGCCCAGAGCCCCGTCGGGGATGATCGCCAAGCGGCGATCCCCGAGCTCACCGGCCACCGGGCCGAGGAGCATCCGGCTGAGCGCCTGCCCGCTCCGCGCGCGGCTGTCGTCACGGCTCGCCGCGGGCGTGCTCAAGGCTTGGTGAAAGGCGCGGGCGGCGCGCTCGATCTCCTCGCGCCCGGGCAGGACGAAGGCGCGGAGCGTGGTTGCGTCGACGGCCCAGAGATAGCCACGCTCGCGTCCGAGGGAGTATTCGAGGAGCAGCGTCCCGGAGTCGAGAAGCGCCTGGATCTCTTCCACGCTCGCGGCCCCGGGACGGGTGAGATCGGCATAGCGAGGATTGTTGCGCCGGATCTCGGCGTCCACGATGTCCAGCTCGGCCCGGATCCGCTCGCTCTCCATCTCCAGGGTCCGGCTCTCGGCCTCACCGCCCTTGCCGCGGCCGAGGAGGACCTGCAGCCGGTCCTGTTTGAGCGCCAGACGGCGCTCGAGGTCCCGCTGCCGCTCTGCGAGCGCCGGACCGACGCCGCTCCGGATCGCGGCGCCGCTCTCGCGCAGGACGTCCAGAAGCGAACGCGCGCGGGCCTCCTCGCTCGCGGCAAAGGCGGCGCGCTCGAAACCCTCGCTCGGGCGGGCGGCGGCGAGGCGCATCAGGATGTCGATACGGAGCTCGTAGACGTCACCCCGAGAGCCGAGAAAGGCGGCGCGGAGCTCGGGGTTGCCCAGCCGGTTGCGCAGCGATTCGAAGGCCGAGATGGCGGCTTCGGCGTCGCTCGCCGCCCGGTCGAGCTCCCCCAGGTCCCGCAGGGTCCTGGCCCGCGCGGAGAGGGTCAGGGCCTCGTTGGCGCGGTCGCCCGCCGCGCGCAAGGCGAGAAGGGCCTGATCGAAAAGCGGCAACGCCTCCGTGGCCTTTCCACCGGCGGCCAGAGCCACGCCCTTGCGCCGCAGGGTGATGGCCTCGCCGGTGCGGTCTCCGGCCTGGCGCTGCAGGACGAGCGCCTGGTCGAAAGAGGCGAGCGCCTCGGCAGGACGGCCGGCCGTATCCTGGGCCTCTCCGAGGTAGCTGCGACTGAATCCCTCGCCCCGCGGGTCGGAAATCGCGCGGGCGACCTCGGCGGCCTGCTGGTGGAGGGCGATCGCCTTCTCGACCGCGCCGCTCGTGCGCTCGTTCCAGCCGAGATTGTTCAGGGTCGTGATCTCGCCGCGCCGGTCCTCGACCGCCCGGCGGAGAGCCAGCGACTGGGTCAGATAGAGCCGGGCCCGCTCCGTCTCGCCGATGGAGTTGTAGGCGACCCCCAGGTTGTTCAGAGTGGCGGCCTCCTGACGGCGGTCGTCCAGCGTCGCGAGGATCTCCCGGGCCTCTCCGTAGACGCGGAGCGCTTCGTCGATTTCCCCCAGACCGCGATAGAGCACGGCGAGATTGTTGAGCGCCTGGGCCTCCCCGGCCCGGTCGCCGGTCGCCCGGCGGATCGCCAGCGCCTGCCGGTAGCTCTCCTCGGCCGGCTGCGGCTCTCCCAGACTGTAGAAGGCGTAGCCGAGGTTGTTGAGCACCGTGGCCTCTTCCCGGGTCTCGCCGAGCTGGTGGTAGAGCGCCAGGGCCTCCCGGTAGCAGGCGAGCGCCGGCTGGACGCTGCCCCGGGCGTGGAGGACCAGGCACTGATTGTTGCGCAGGTCGGCCTCGTGAACCGCCAGCTTCAGGCGGCGCGCGAGGTCGAGGCCGCGGGCGAGGGCCTCGTCGGCCGCGGGAAGCTCGCTCATCTCCCAGAGGGCGAGCCCGAGATCGCTCCAGGACACCGTCTCGCGCTCGGGCCGGCCGAGCTCCTGCCAGCGCGAAATCGCCTCGCGGTAGAGCTCCACAGCCTGGCGCGGTTTTCCCAAACGATGGCTGACCGCGGCGAGGGCGGCGACCGCCTCGGCCTCGCCCGGCCGGTCGCCCGCAACCTGAAAATGACCGCGCGCCTCTTCCAAGGCCGCCAGGACCTTGTCGAGACGGCCCGCAGGCTCTCGGCGCAGGATCGTGCCCGCCTGCGTCATTGCGGTCCAAGCGGAGATCCTGGCGCGATCGGCCACGGTGGACTCCGGCATCTCTTCCAGACGGATCTCGCAACGGCCGGGCCCGACCCCCTTCCTTTCGGCGCGGATCTCGATCGGGTAGACGCCCGCAGTGGTAGGGCGGAGGAGAACCGCCTCGATCCCCCAGCGGTCCAGCGGAGAATCGACTGCGGCGAGGCTCGTGCCATCAGGTCCGCGCACGTCGACCACCAGGTGGATTCCCCGTTGCTCAACGGCAAGGAAATACGGTCTGCCAAAGGCGAGGGTGGCCTCGAAGACCTGCGTCTCGCCCGCTGCGAAGTCGCGCGCGAGCGCCGTGCCGGGCGAGAGGGGCGTCTGCGCACTTCCGCTGCCAGCCGCTAGCGCGAGAAGCGCGGCGAGAGCTGCCCGCCGGGGACCACGGCTGCGACGCATGCCTCCTCCTGAGGAACGAAACGGCAATCAGTGTAAGCTTCCGCAAAAATCCGTCAAGGACATCCTCATGAAGAAGACACGTGCCATCTTCCCGGCCCTCGCCCTT
>DATEIO010000829.1:0-10762 GCA_035278895.1 Thermoanaerobaculia bacterium
TGGGGGGGAGGCCGGGGGCGGTGGCGCGGATCGTGATCTCCTTGTAGCCCCAGGGGAGATAGTCCTGCCGGTAGTCGGCCCGCTCGCGGCGCTGCAGGTGCTGGCGGACGATCGAGTACGCGCCGTCCGCGCCCACGATCAGGCCGGAGGTGAAGCGGGTCTCCTCGCCGGTCTTCGTGTTGTGGAAGACGGCGGTCGCGGTCTCCTTGTCCAATCCCACGCAGCGCTGGTTGAAGTGGAGGTGGACGTTCGGCTCCCTTTCGGCCGCGTTCAGGAGGACGGCGTTCAGGTCGTTGCGCGAGAAGGAGTGGATGACCTCCTGGTCGTTCTTGCCGTAGGGCTGGTAGACGACCGTGCCCTTGCCGGAGTGGACGGCGCGGCCGCGCAGAGGGACGGTGATGGTCGACTGGACCTCCTCTTCGAGGCCGAGCTCGCGCAGGGCGGCCAGGCCTCTCTCGGCCAAGGTCAGCTTGATCGACCGGCCGACCTCGACGGGCTCGCGGCGCAGGTCGCCGCGCAGCTCGAAGAGGTGGACCTCGTAGCCGCGCCGGGCGAGGTAGATGCCGAGGATCGAGCCGCCCAGGCCGGCTCCGACGATCGTGATTCTTGGAACTGCCATGATCGTGCTCCCAGAAGGGTTGAAGCTAGATCTCCAGGAGGTAGGTGAACTTCAGGATGACCTCGCGGTCGCCTTCGGACAGGTCGCTCAAGCCGGGTGCGTTCCAGTTCTGGTTGAACACGAGGAACAGGTCGGCCCCGGGCCGGTAGAGCCAGTTGAACCGGAGGTTCAACGACAGCAGCTCCGCCAGGTCGTTGTACTGGATGTAGGTGTTGGTAAACAGCGTGGGGGAGAACGAGAGGCCGACCCGCTGCCGGATGATGTTCGCGGTGAACGCGCCGCCGGGCAGGTCGATGTCGTTGAACACCCAGGTGGTGTCGCTGCGCAGATAGCGGCTCGCCCGGATGCCCAAGGTGACCGCGCTGCTCAGGCGGTCGCCGCCGTAGTACTCGCCCGCGAGGAGGAAGCCGTTGACCGCGAAGCGGCGGCTGTTGTTGGTCTCGAAGTTGATCCCCGCATCGTTGAAGGTGTATTCGCCGGCCGGAACGACGACCCCGGGGGCCAGAGAGAACGGCACGGGGACGCGGTCCAGGGAATGGTCCGCGAAGAGGATGAACGCGTCCTCGCTCCGGAACCGGATGCCGAACAGGTTGGCGGCCACCTCGATCGTCTGCGTCTCGTTGTCCAGGTCGGTGATGATGTCGCCGGTCACCCCGTAGATGTAGTTGCGCACCCGGCCCCGCTCTTTAGGGCGCGGCTGGTAGCTGAGCTGGGGCACGTAGCGGCGGATGTTGCTGCGCAGCAGGAAGCCCACCTCGGGGTCGTAGCCTTCGTCGATCTGGAGGAAGTCGAAGGCGACTCCCGTCACCGGGCCCTGCCAGGCGGCGCGGGCGCCTCCCGCCCAGCCGTCTTCGTCCTCGAAGCCGGGGAAGGGGATCTCGGTCGCGCTGCGCGTGACGAAGGCGCTCAGGTTGGTGAACCGGTTGGGGTTGAAGTTGGCGTCCAGGCCGAAGACCTGGTTGGAGACGCCCTCCTCCTGGTCGCGGTTGGTGAAGATCATGCCCACGTTCGAGCGCTGGCCTACGTTGCGCTTGATCCGCACCACTCCCCAGTTGTCCTCCGGCTGCTCGCCGAACGGGGAAGGCAGGTCGTAGTTGTCGGTCTGCGCGTCGAGCAGGCCGTAGCTCCAGGGCCCCTGCCGGCCGGTCAGGCGTGCGCCCCATTCCATCGGCACCACCGTGCCGAAGGGGCTCACGCCGATGCGGCGGGAGAAGAAGGGCTTCAGGAACGGCGTGCCGGGCGGATTGAACCCGAACTCGAAGATGCCGGCGTTCTCGAGGAAGAAGTCGCGCTTCTCGGGGAAGAACAGGGAGAAGCGGGTGAGGTTGATCTGCTGATCGTCCACCTCGACCTCGGCGAAGTCGGTGTTGTAGGTCAGGTCCAGGGTCGTGGTGCGGGTGATTCCCCACTTGATGTCGAGACCGGCCTCGAGGTCGTCGTCCGAGGCCCTCCCGGTCGGGGTCTGGAGCTCCGAGGCCGTGCCCACGGCGAACGGCTTGATCCGCAGGTTCAGGCCCGGCTCGGGGCCGCGGATGCCGGTCAGCTCGCCGGCGAGCGAGATCCGGAAGAGGTTCGCCTCGAGGGGGATGGAAGCCCAGAACACCTCTTCGCTCTTGTGGCGGATCAGCCGGCGCACCTGAAGCCCCCAGGTGTCCTGCTTGGGATCGAAGCGCAGGGTGGCGAAGGGGATCTCCATCTCGGCCGACCAGCCCTCGGCCGTCCGCTGGCCGACCGCCCGCCAGACCGCGTCCCACTGGACGTTGAAGTCCCGGCCTTCATCGGTGACCAGGGCGTCGGTGAAGGCGCCGTTGGGATTGACCTCGAAGAAGTAGGCGTTCCGGTTGTCGTTGAAGGTGTCGAGCAGCACGAGCACCGAGTCGTCGCGGAAAAGGGCGCCGTCGCGCTGCATCTCCTCGCCCACCACGGCCTCGGGCTCGGAGGCCAGGGCGCGGATGCCGACGTAGAGCGCCGAGTCGGTGTAGACGACCCGGATCTCAGTCTCCTCGCTCGCGGGCTGGCCCGGGTTGGGCTCGCGCTGCGTGAAGCCGCGGCCCACGCCGGCCTGCTGCCACGCGGCCTCGTCCAGGAGACCGTCCAGCTTGATGGGCTCTTCGATGCGCAGGGCGGCAAGCGACGGCCGCGGCGGGAGCGGTGCCTGGGCCTGGCCCGGGGGCGGACCCGGCGGCTGGGCCTCCAGGGGCAGCCCTGCGAGACCGCCAAGAAGGAGAGCGGCCAGCCCTGAGGCGAGCCGGAAATTCTGTCTGCTCGATCGGTTCGTCTCCAAAGTCCCTCCTCACGGGGAGATGGGTGAACGCCTAGAGACCGCAGAGACGGGCTCCACGCTCTCACTCGTTCTCTCTGGTGCGCGCAGGACCACGAGGCGAGACACGAAGGGAAAGATTCTCCGGCGGAGTAAGATGCCGAGAATGTTCCTGCCGATCGTCCTGTTTCTTGTCTTTGCGCTGCTCTGCGCCGCGGGGGCCTATCTGATCCTGGCCCACCATAGAAGCCGGGCGGCGGGCGTGTGGGCCGCTCTCGGAACGGCGCTATTTTTCGGCCTCCTCTTCTGCGGGCTCCTCGCGCTTCTCCGGAGCGGAGGACTCTGAGACGGGCGGCGCGTGTTTCGCGTACACTGGTTGCGGTGATGCAAGATCCTCAATACGAGCTCGAGAAGCTGGTCACGGTGGAGACCTTCAGCACTCCCTGGGAGGCCCAGCTCGCCCGCGCGCGGCTGGAGTCGGAAGGGATCCACTGCGTCGTCGCGGACGAGAGCTTCGCCCGCCTCTACTGCGGGCTCTCGAACGCTCTGGGCGGCGTCAAGCTCCAAGTCCGCGAGGAGGACGCCCCGCGGGCCGCCGAGCTCCTCCAGGAGCGCCAGCCGATTCCGGAGATCTACCTGGTCACGGAGGAAGATGCCGCCCGGCCCCGCTGCCCCGGCTGCAAGTCCGACAACCTGGACTTCGAGCGCTGGTCCCGCGTGGGATTTCTGGGCTCCTGGATGATCCTGGGAGTGCCGCTGCCGATTCCGCGCCGCCGCTGGATCTGCCGCAACTGCGGAGCGGACTGGAAGGAGGAGCAGATGCCGCAGCTTCCGCCGGGCGACGACGCCGGGCCGAGCCGGGGGGCGCTGGTCACCGTCGCCCGCTTTGTGACTCCCTGGGAGGCGCAGCTCGCCAAGAGCCTGCTCGAATCGGAGGGCCTGGAGGCCTGCGTCGTGGAGGAACGGCTGCCGCCCGTGAGTCTCCTCTCCGGCGAGCCGCTCGCCTTGAACCGCGTGGAGGTCCGCGAAGACGACCTCTCCCGGGCCCTGGAGCTCCTGGCCGAGATCGAGGCGCTGGACGAAGGCGAGGAGCTTCCCGCCTCGGATTCCGAGTAGCCGGCTTCAGGCGCGGCGGGGCGCCGCCGCCAGTCCCTCCCGGGCGGTTCCCGGGTGGGCTTCGCCGTTTTCGATCTTCTCCAGCACCTTCTCCTTCGTCTTCGCCTCGAGCTTTTCGGACTTGACCTCCTGGCGCAGCCGCCCGAAGGAGCTCATGTAGACGTTCGCCACCGCGACCAGGGCGAAGAAGGAGAGGAGATAGCCCCGCCAGTCGTCCAGGAGCAGGCGGAACCGGGTGACGAACAGGAAGAAGATCGTCACGTAGTGGCTGAAGCAGTACTCGCAAGTGAAGAGGTAGAAGAACTTGCGGGCAAAGAGCGAGCGGGCGCTCTTCGACCGCTCGGCGCAGTACTCCCGCGGCTCGCGGAAGACCTCCTCGTGCGTCACCGTCCACGCCACGCAGGCGATGGGGATGGCGAGGACAACCAGCCAGATGAGCTGGAGCCACCATTGAGAGCTGTCCGGAGCGTGCATGGGCCGGGGAGACTGCAAAAACGCGGCCCGATTCTTGCGGAAAGGACCGGGGAGGAGGAGACGCCTTGCACGACCATCACGCCTGGGACCCTTACGACCCCCGCCGCGACCGCGACCCCGGAGAGCCCGACGACCAGCCCGGGCGCAACGAGCCGCTGGACGATCCCGACGAATCCCCCCTGGAGCAGCCGCCCGTCGAAGAGCCCGACGAATCTCCCGGAGAGGACGAGCCCGGGCGCCGCGATCCCGATCCCGGAGAGCCGCCGCTGCAAGTGTGAAGAAGAACACGGACGGACACGGACCTCCACGGACTCCTGTCCTTGATCGTCCGTGTTGTCCGTGTGGGTCCGTGTTCGTCCTGATAGAGTTCCCCCATGCTCTTCCGCCGCCCGCGGACCGGTTCGACCCTCTGCCCCTCGTGCGGCAAGCTCGTGGGAGTCAACGACGACATCTGCTGGAATTGCGGGCGGAAGAACCCGGGGATGTGGGGGCTCACCTCGGTGTTCCGCCGGTTTGGGAACGACCTGGGGTTCATGCAGGCGGTGATCGGGGGGAGCGTCTTCCTCTATCTCGCCATGCTCGCGGTCGATCCTTCCGGAATCCGGATGGGTGGCCTCTTCAACCTGGCAGCTCCCAGCCAGGAGGCGTTGCTCCGATTCGGAGCGAGCGGGGCCGGGCCGGTCTTCGGCCTTGGCCGTTGGTGGACGGTGCTCTCGGCCGGCTGGCTCCACGCCGGGCTGCTCCATGTCGGATTCAACGTCTACTGGATCCGCTTTCTGGCCCCCACGACGGCCGAGCTCTACGGCGCTGCCCGGATGGTCATCATCTACACGGTCTCCTCGATCGTCGGGTTCGCGGTCAGCAGCGTCGCGCAGCTTTACCTCCCTCTCGGCGTGGTCACCGTGGGAGCCTCGGCACCGATCCTGGGCTTTCTGGGGGCCATGGTGTACTACGGCCGCCGGACCGGCAGCAGCACCGTGGGGCGCATGGCCTGGAGCTACGCGCTGTTCATGATCATTTTCGGCTTCCTGATGAGCGGGGTGGACAACGCGGCCCATCTCGGCGGCTTCGCCGGCGGATATCTCGCGGGAATGCTGCTCGATCCCCGGAAGCCAGAGCGCGGCAACCACGTGGTCCTGGCTTTCGTCTGCCTGGTGCTGACCGCGGCCTCGATCGTGGCCTCGCTGGTCGTTCCGATACGGTAATTACTCTCCGGGCACGATCCCGAGCTCCTTGGCCCGTCGCCGCACCTGGTAGGCCTCGCGGGTCTCCTGGTGGCTGAAGCGTTCCTCGCGCCAGGGATCCCCGTAGGTGTGATAGCCGTTCTCCTCCCAGAAGCCCCGGCGGTCTTCGTCCAGGAGCTCGATGCCGTTCACCCACTTGGCGCTTTTCCAGGCGTAGAGGTGCGGCACCACGAGGCGCACCGGCCCGCCGTGGTCGACCGCCAGCGGCTCGTTGCCGTGCCGGTCGGCCAAGAGGGCGTGCTCGGAGAGGAAGTCCTCCAGGGGGAGATTCGTGGTGTAGCCGCCGTAGCAGTGGACGAGCACGTGGGACGCTTCGGGGCTCACCCGGACGTGGCGGAGGATCTCGCGCGCCGCGACCCCCTCCCACAAATTGTCCAGGGTGGAGAAGCGGGTCACGCAGTGGAAATCCGCGGAGAGCCGGACGCGGGGGAGGGCGGCAAAGCGGCTCCACGGGAAGGTCTCCTCGGTCTCGACGAGACCAAAGATGCGGAGCGACCAGTCCTCGGGCCGGACGCGCGGCGTCGACCCGTAGGTCAAGACGGGCCACTTGTCGGTCACGTACTGGCCCGGGGGGACCCGGTCCTTGCCGGTGCGGATGCTGTCGTCCATGCTCCACCTCCCTTCGACCGACAAGGATATAGGAGTGCCGTTCTGGCAGGGCTCTCCCAACGATGGCATGCCGGAGGCCGTCACCGATTGGCGCCCGAGAGGCACTCTCAGGAGGACGGGACGCGTTCGAGGTGGCGTCCGGATTGCAGAAAAACGGAACGCCCGTCACGGTTCCGTGTGACAGCGCGGGCAGGGATGTATCTGTCCGCAACGTTTCTGGGAGGAAACTCGAGAGATGAACCGCCTGGTGATCACCCCTCGCCACCTGCAGACGATCAGCCGCCATGCCGCGATGAGCTATCCCGAGGAGTGTTGCGGCGTGCTCGTGGGCCATTCCTACCCGGACGCGATCGTCGTCGAGCGTGTGCTGTCGGTGGGCAACGAGCGTGGGGACAGCCGCCACAACCGGTACCTGATCAGTCCCGAGACGGTGCTCGCCGCCCACAAGGAGGCGCGCGCCCTGGGGCTCGACATCGTGGGCTACTACCACTCGCACCCCGATCACCCGGCACGGCCTTCGGAGTTCGACCGCGAGCAAGCGTGGCCGGGGGTCTCCTACCTGATCGTGTCCGTCCAGGGCGGCCGGGTGGCCGAGGCCCGGAGCTGGCGTCTCTCCGACGACCGCGAGCGGTTCGAGGAGGAGGCTATCGACCAGACCCACGGCTTCTCGTCTCTGGGGCTGCACAAGGAGGCGGTTTAGTGGGAGTGACGATCAGCGTTCCCACCCCGCTGCGCCGGTTCACGGGCGAGCATGGGGAGGTCCAGGCCGAAGGGGCCACGGTGGGCGAGGTGATGAAGGACCTGATCCGGCAGCACCCCAGCCTCGAGCGCCACCTCTACGGCGGCGACGGCGCGCTCCGGAGCTTTGTCAACCTCTTTCTGAACGACGAGGACGTCCGCTTCCGCGAGCGGGAGCGGACCCCGGTTTCCGCGGGAGACACCCTCTCGATCATCCCGTCGATCGCCGGAGGAGGTGGGCGGTGAGCGTCCTTGAAGAGCTGCCGCAGCTTTCGTCCGAGGAGATCCGACACTACAGCCGGCACCTCATCATGCCGGAGATCGGCACCCTGGGGCAGAGGAAGCTCAAGGCCGCCCGGGTGCTCCTGATCGGAGCCGGGGGCCTGGGCTCGCCGCTCGGCCTCTACCTCGCCGCCGCCGGGGTGGGCACGCTCGGCCTCGTCGACTTCGACGTGGTCGACGAGACGAATCTCCACCGCCAGGTGCTCTACGGCCGTTCCTCCGTGGGGCGCCCGAAGCTCCACGCCGCGGTCGAGCGCCTGAAGGACATCAACCCGCACATCCGGCTCGTCCCCCACGAGGTGCGCCTCGAATCGGGGAACGCGCTGGACCTCCTTCAGGGCTACGACGTCATCGTCGACGGCACCGACAACTTCCCCACGAGGTACCTCGTCAACGACGCCTGCGTGCTCCTGGGCAAGCCCAACGTCTACGGCTCGATCTTCCGCTTCGAGGGCCAGGTCTCGGTGTTCTGGGGGGCCAAAGGGCCCTGCTACCGCTGCCTTTTCCCGGAGCCGCCGCCGCCCGGCCTCGTGCCCTCCTGCGCCGAGGGCGGAGTGCTCGGGGTGCTTCCCGGCATCATCGGCTCGCTCCAGGCCAACGAGGTCATCAAGCTGATCGCCGGGGTGGGCGACCCCCTGATCGGGCGTCTCGTCCTTTTTGACGCCCTGAAGATGCGGTTCCGCGAGCTCAGGCTCCGGAAGGACCCCGAGTGCCCGATCTGCTCGGAGAATCCGAAGCAGCGCGAGCTCATCGATTACCAGCAGTTCTGCGGCGTTCCCAGCCGGGAGGAGGAGAAAGTGGAGGAGCAATTCGAGATTTCCGTGCAGGAGCTCAAGTCCTGGCTCGACGAAGGGCGGCCGGTCACCGTCCTCGACGTGAGAAACCCCTTGGAGTACGACATCGCAAGGATCGAGGGCGCCAGGCTCATCCCCCTCCACGAGCTTCAGGACCGCCTGGGGGAGCTCGACCCGGCCGCTACCATCGTGGCCCATTGTCACCACGGCGCGCGCTCGGCCCAGGCCGTGAGCTTCCTCCGCCAGATGGGCTTCTCCCGCGCGATCAATCTGGCCGGCGGCATCGACGACTGGAGCCTCCGGGTGGATCCGTCGGTGCCGCGGTACTAGCAAATCTCTCCGCTTCCGGGATAATCCCTCCGCGAAGGAGGTTCCTGTCCCGATGAGAAAAACGATCTGGTGGACCGCCACCGCTCTTTTCCTGATTGCCCTGATCCCCGCCGCCGCGCAGCGCCCCCAGGGGCGGCCGCCCGCGGCGGAGCCGATGCCGAAGGAGGACTCCCGGCAGATCGCCAAGTACGAGCCGCCGAAGCCGGAGGAGAGGATCGTCACCACGGAACACCGGACGACGATCGACGGCAAGGAGATCCGCTACACCGCCACCGCCGGCACCCTTCTCCTGAAGGAAGAGGACGGCAAGCCCAAGGCGGCCGTCTTCTTCATCGCCTACACGCGGGACGGCGTGCAGGACAAGAGCAAGCGCCCGGTCACCTTCACCTACAACGGCGGCCCGGGCTCTTCCTCCGTCTGGCTCCACATGGGCGCCTTCGGGCCCCGCCGGGTGGAGATGGGCGAAGAGGGCTTCACTGCCGCGCCCCCGTACCCCCTCGTGGACAACGAATCGTCGCTCCTGGACGTCACCGACCTCGTCTTCATCGATCCGGTGACGACCGGCTACAGCCGGGCCGTGCCGGGGGAGGACCCGAAGCAGTTCTACGGCCTCCGGGAGGACGCCCAGGCGGTCGCCGAGCTCATCCGGCTGTGGACCACCCGCTACGGGCGGTGGCAGTCACCCAAGTTCCTGGCCGGCGAGAGCTACGGCACCACCCGGTCGGCCGCCCTCTCCCGCCTCCTCCAGGAGCGGCACGGGATGTATCTGAACGGCATCGTCCTCATCTCCTCGATCCTCAACTTCCAGACGGCGCGCTTCAGCGTGGGCAACGACATGCCCTACCCGCTGTTCCTCCCCACCTACACGGCGACCGCCTGGTACCACAAGAAGCTGCCGCAGGACCTCCAGGCCGCGGGGATCGAAAAAGCGGTGGACGAGGCCCGCCGTTTCGCCCTGGGCGAGTACACCCTGGCGCTCGCGAGGGGCAACGATCTCTCTCCCCAGGAATGGGACGACGTCGCCGCCAAGGTCGCCCGCCTGACCGGCCTTTCCGCGGACTACGTGAAGCGGACCAACCTCCGGCCGGAGATCCAGGCCTTCGTCAAGGAGCTGCTGCGCGACCAGAGGCAGACCGTCGGCCGCCTGGACAGCCGCTTCAAGGGGATGGACCGCGACGCCGCCGGCCAGGAGTACGAGTTCGACCCCAGCTACGCCGCCATCCAGGGGCCGTACACCGCCGTGCTCAACAACTACGTGAGCCAGGATCTGGGTTACAAGAGCGACATCCCCTACGAGATCCTGACCAGCCGGGTGCGGCCCTGGAACTGGGGAGGGGAGGAAGGAGACCAGGGTTTCGTGAACGTGGCCGAGGACCTGCGCTACGCCATGAGCCAGAACCCCGCCCTCCGAGTCTTCGTGGGGAACGGCTACTACGACCTGGCGACCCCGTTCTTCGCGACCGAATACACCTTCAACCACCTCGGCTTCGATCCCGACTACGAGCGGCGGGTCTCCCTGCACTACTACCAGGCCGGCCACATGATGTACGTCCGCCGGGCCGACCGCGAGCAGCTCAAAAAGGATGTGGCCGCGTTCATCACCGCGGCGTCGGGAGGGTAGAGCTTTACAGGGCGGCGGCGTCCGTGCCCGGCTTCAAACAGCGCTGCTTGAAGCCGGGTGAGCATTCAGCGGCTCCTCCTCCCGCCACACCGCCCCGCCGTCCGCGTAGTGTTCCCGCTTCCAGATGGGGATCTCCGCCTTAAGCCGTTCGAGCGCCGTGCGGCTCGCCTCGTAGGCGGCGGCGCGATGGGGAGAGCCGACGGCGATCACCACACTCGCCTCGCCCACCGGCACCTCCCCCAGGCGGTGGACAATCGCGGCCTGGAGCCCGGGATGACCGGCTTCGAGGTCGGCCACGATCTTGCGGAGACCTTCGAGGGCCATGGGCCGGTAGGCGCTGTAGGTGAGCTTCTCGACCGGCCGGCCGGCATGGCGGTCGCGCACCGTTCCCAGAAAGATCACCACGGCGCCGCGTCCCGGACCTGAGACGGCGGACACGGCCCGGCCGGTGTCGATGGGGCCGTCCACCAGATCCGCCCGGAGAGGCTCGTCCGTTCCTCCCGAAACCGGCGGGAGAAGCGCCACCTCGGCACCATCCACCAGAGGCGCGTCCTCGGAGACGATCCGGCCGTCCACGGCGAGAGCCAGCCGCGGCCAGAGGGGACCGAGCTTCGGATACTCCCGGTCGAGCCGGTCCCGCAGATCGACCACCCGGCTGCCGTCCGGAAGCTCTAT
>DATEIO010000830.1:0-2524 GCA_035278895.1 Thermoanaerobaculia bacterium
AGGCGGGCTTCGATCTGTCCGCCGGACCGCTCACGCGCCTGGTCCTGTTCAACGCCGGAGAAGGGCCGTCCCGGCTTCTCTGGGTGACCCATCACCTGGTGGTGGACGGCGTCTCCTGGCGCGTGCTGGTCGAAGACCTGGAGGCGGCGTACCGGAAGGCCCCCTTGCCGCCCAAGACCACGTCGTTCAAGGAGTGGGCTCGCCGCCTCACCGGGCACGCGGAGGCCCTGGCCGGCGAGCTGGACCACTGGCGCGAGACGGCCCGGGTTCCCGTGCCCCGCCTGCCGGTGGATTTCCCCTCCGGCCGCGATCTCGTCGGTGACGAGGCTTCGGTCTCCTTCGAGCTCAGTGCCGAAGAGACCACGGACCTGCTTCAGACCCTGCCGGCGGTCTATCACAGCCGCATCGACGAGGCGCTGCTCTCCGCCCTGGCACGGGCTCTTTCGGGGTGGACCGGCTCTCCGCGCCTGCGGGTGGACCTCGAAGGGCACGGCCGCGAGCCGCTCTTCGACGACGTCGACCTCTCGCGCACCGTGGGCTGGTTCACCACCGTGTACCCGGTCGTCCTGGAGGCGGGGGACGCCGGCCCCGGCGAGGCCCTGGTGAGCACGAAGGAGCGGTTGCGCGCCGTGCCCGGCCGCGGGATCGGCTACGGCCTGCTGCAGGCGGCCGGCCTTCTGGAAGTGGCTCCGGCGGCCGAGATCCTGTTCAACTATCTGGGCCAGGCCGGTGCCGCGGAGGGCTCTCTCTTCCGGGCTTCCACGGACGCGGTCGGCCCCAGCCGGAGCCCGCGCGCCCACCGCACCCACCGCCTGGAGATCGCCGGCCTCGTGGCCGAGGGCCGGCTTCGGATGACCCTGATCTACGGCTCGCGGACGTATCGCCGGGAGACCGCGGAGCGGCTGGCCGCGGCCTATGCCGAGGCGCTGCGGCAACTGATCGCGCAAGCCCAGGAGAGCGAGGAGGTCTTCACGCCCTCCGACTTCCCCAGGGCCGGGCTCGATTGGCACGGCTTCCAGCAGTTGGCGTCGCTCCTGCCGGATCTGAAGGACGTCGAGGACCTCTACCCTCTGACGACGCTCCAGAGCGGCATGCTGTTCCACAGCCTGATGTCGCCCGAGTCCGGGGTCTACCTCACCCAGGTCACCTGTACCCTGCCGGCGGACCTCGATCTCCGGCGGTTCCGGCAGGCCTGGGAGAAGCTCGTCCTGCGCCACACGGTGCTGCGCACGGCGTTCTTCTGGGAGGGTCTGGACGAGCCCCGGCAGGCCGTCCGCAAGAGCTACGAGCTGCCCTGGCAGGAGCTGGACTGGCGCGGCCTCTCCGCGGAGGAGAGGGAGCGCTGCTTCGAAGAGCTGCGACAGAGCGACCGGCACGCTCCGATCCCTCTGGACCGCGCGCCGCTGATGCGTTTCTTCCTGATCCGCGCGGACGGCGAGCTCCGGTTCCTCTGGACGTCTCACCACCTGCTGCTGGACGGCTGGTCGCTCCCCCTCCTGGTGCAGGAGCTGGCGGCGGTCTATGCGACGCAAGCGGCTCTGCCGCCGGCGCGGCCGTTCAGCGACTACGTCGTCTGGCTGCAGAAACAGGATCCGGCGAAGGCGGAGCCGTTCTGGCGCGAGGAGCTCGCCGGGTTCACCGCTCCCAATTCCCTGGGCGGCCTCCTCGGCGTGGAGCACCCGGCGGAGAGAGCTGCGGGCCAGGCCGAGCACGAGATCCGGCTCTCCCGCGAGGTCACGGCGGAGCTTCAGGCTCTGGCCGCGCGGCACAAGCTGACGCTCCAGACCGTCACCCTGGGCGCCTGGGCCGCGCTCGTCGGCCGCTACGGCAGCGACGAGGACGTGGTCTTCGGCGGCGTGGTCTCCGGCCGTCCGGCCGCCCTGCCCGGCGTCGAGACCATGGTCGGTATGTTCGTCAACACGCTCCCGGTGCGGGTGCGGGTGGACGGCACCGAGCCTGTGGCGGACTGGCTGCAAGGCATCCAGGAGCGCCAGCTCGCCCGGCAGGAGCTCGAGCACACGCCGCTGGCCTGGATCCAGCGCTGGAGCGAGGTGCCCGCCGGCTCGCCGATGTTCGAGACGCTCTACGTGTTCGAGAACTACCCCGACGCGGACGGCGCCGCTTCCAGCGCCCTGGGGCTTCGCGACCTGCAGAGCTTCGAGAGCACCAACTATCCCGTCACCCTGGTCTTGACGGCGGGGGAGCAGATCTCCCTGCACCTGGCGACCGACCGTGCCCGCGTGGACGGGGACGCGGCGCCGCGCCTGCTCCGGCACCTCGCCACGCTGCTCGCCGGCATGGCCGAAGGGCCCGGCGCCGGAGTCGGCGAGCTCGATCTGCTCACCGCGACCGAGCGGCGACAGGTCCTGGTGGAGTGGAACGACACACGGGTTGCCGGGCTCGAAGAGGGCTGTCTCCATCATCCCGTGGCCCTGCAGGCGACCCGGAGGCCGTCCGCCGTGGCCGTGGAGCTGGGGAGCGAGCGATGGACGTACCGCCGCCTGGTCGGCAGCGCGCGGCTCCT
>DATEIO010000831.1:0-10764 GCA_035278895.1 Thermoanaerobaculia bacterium
CCACGTCCTGGTAGACCCGGTGGCTGGCCGAAGCCTCCACCTGCCACTTCGAATCGTTGACCTGCAGCACGAAGCCGCCCTGGGGCATCAGCGAGAGGCTGCCGTCCGAGAGCGTGCTGTAGAGGCCGTACTGGACCAGGAAGGCCGGCTGGAGGCTCACGCCGCCGCGGCTGAACAGGTCGATGCTCGAGAGGGTCGGCTTCTCGTAGGCCTTGCCCGGCCGCTCGACGTTCGACAGGCCGAACTGCCGCTCGCGGTACCGCAGGCCCGCCTGGAGGCTGCCGCGGTCGCCCAGGGGCGTGGTGTAGGCGCCCTCGATCCGCCAGCTCTGGGAAGTCTCCGGAATCTCCAGCGGATCGATCGGTCCCTGGCGGTGGAAGTTGTTCTCGGCGGTGTAGAGGGCCACGAAGTCCGAACGGCCGTTCTCGCCGACGTTCTGCGACCAGTTCACCTGGTAGTGCTCGAAGTCGACCGGCGAGTCGCTGTCCCGCAGGGCCATCCGGTCGTTGCGCGACATCACGCTGATCCGGCTCCCGCCGCCGCCCGCCACGTCGAGCGAGAGGCTGCTCGCCTGGCCGCTGCCGCCCGGTCCACCGCTCACCCCGAAAGGTGCCGCGGCGAGCTGGCGGTACTGGCCCCGCAGCTCCACCTTCGTCGATCCGACCGTCCCCTCGATCCCGAGACCGCCGCCCGCGACCTGTCCGTCCCCGCCCGCGATGTCGTCCACCCCGGAGATCGCCTGCATCTCGGTGTGGAAGTTGCCGGTGAGAGCGCCGCTGGGAGAGGGCGCGAAGGAGACGAGTTGGATCTCGTCCCGGTCGATGTCGTGCAGCACGTCCGACGGAATGCGGGCGCGGATGGACCAGTAGTCGTCCTGCTCGGCGGCTTGGCCCACCTGCCGCTTGACCAGCTCGACCTCGAGGACCTGGCGAGCCTGCGCCTTCGTGCGGATGAGCATCACCACCGCAGGAACGAACCCGGGCTTGTGCGCGATGATCTTATAGAGGCCGACGGGCAGATCCGGGAACAGGAAGTTCCCTTGTGCGTCCGTCACCACCTTGTGGAGAGTGAGATCGGCGAGCTGATAGGCGTACACACCCGCCGCTGTCAGGGGAGTCTTCTCGGCGAGAACTCGTCCCTCGACTCCGCTCCGGCGGTCCTCGGCGTGCAGCGTGCCGGCGCTCCCGAGAAGCGCAAGGGCCAGAGCGAGCGGAACAGCTTTGCGGATGTATCCCATCCTTATCTTCCCCTACAGACGTACGACTGTACCCGCCGTCCGCCAGCCTGTCAAATCGATGTCCATCAAATAGATCTCCATCGATGCATAGGGTGAATTCTCCTGAGGATCTAGAACATTCCCAGCGAGGGGTGAATTCCCAGCCCCGCCCAGGGTTCCCACCCTGGGCGGGAGGGCGACGTCCCGCACATCCTTGGCCCGATCCGACCGCCCCGCGTCCCGCGCCGCCCTGTCCGGCCGCCCTTCTCCCCCCTATGATCTTCCTTGCGAGCCCGGAGATCCCCTCCCGGCCTGCCACAAGGAGAATGGCCCATGTCGTCCACCGAGAGGATTCCCATCGAGCGGTCCGCGCTGCTCGTGATCGACGTCCAGGATTCGTTCAAGC
This sequence comes from Thermoanaerobaculia bacterium, assembly GCA_035278895.1. Taxonomy (GTDB): domain Bacteria; phylum Acidobacteriota; class Thermoanaerobaculia; order Multivoradales; family UBA5704; genus DATARR01. The sequence goes on from DATEIO010000831.1 coordinate 1,623, forward strand.
TCGGCCCCCGCTGGGAGCTGCGGAGCAACCCGAAGTTCGAGGAGAACCTCGAGCGCCTGATCGCGGCCTACCGGGCGGCCGGCCTGCCGGTGATCTTCTTCCTCCACACCGACCCCGACCCGGGCTTCGAGACCACGAGCCCGCTCTTCAAGCTCATGGACCTGGACTTCCTCGTCCCCGGCCTCGGCGAGCCCCTCCTCGTCAAGAACACCCGCAACGCCTTCACCAGCACGAACCTGGGCGAGATCCTGGCCGAGAAGGGCGTCCGCCGGGTCGTCGTGACCGGCATCTCGACCGAGCAGTGCTGCGAAACCACCACCCGGGTGGCCGCGGACCTGGGCTACGACGTCGACTTCGTCACCGAGGCCACGCGGACCTTCCCGATCACCAACCCCGAGACCGGCGACGTGTTCACGACCGACGAGATCGTCCGCCGCACCGAATTCGTCCTCCGGGGCCGCTTCGCCACGATCGCCACCGTCGACCGCCTGGTCGAGGAGCTTCAAAAGGCCGCCGTCCCGTGCAACGGGTGATCGTCGCCGTCCTGCCCGAAGTGGAGGTCCTGGACTTTGCCGGACCGGTCCAGGCCTTCCACGAGGCGAACCGCCACGGCGGGGACTACGACGTCCACGTCTGCGCGCCCGAGCCCCGGGTGCGGACCGCCCAGGGCGTCTGGCTCTCCGACCTGGAACCGCTGCCCGGTGACGTGACCGGGGACGACCTCGTGGTCGTTCCCGGCATCGTCCTGGCGACTCTCCCGAGCATCGACCGCGGCGTCTTCCGCTGGCTCCGGCAGGTCCACGACCGCGGCGCGCCCATGGCCTCCATCTGCACCGGCGCCTTTCTTCTGGGTGAAGCCGGGCTTCTGGACGGCCGCCAGTGCACCACGCACTGGAGCCGGGTGGACGACCTCGCCCGCCGCTTCCCCCGCGCCCGGGTCCTCACCAACCGCCTCTTCGTGGACGACGGCCGGATCACCACCAGCGCCGGTATCGTCTCCGGCGTCGACATGGCGCTCGCGCTCATCGAGCGCCGCCACGGCCCGCTCGTCACCGTGGCCGCCGCCCGCGAGCTCGTCGTCTACCTCCGCCGCGACGGCGCCCACCAGCAGCAGAGCGTCTATCTGGATTACCGCACCCATCTTCACCCCGGCGTCCACCGGGTGCAGGACTGGCTGATCGCCCACCCGGCCGAAAAGGCCACGCTCGCGGACCTCGCCCGCGTCGCGGCCATGAGCCCGCGAAACCTGACCCGCGCCTTCCGCCAGGCCACCGGCATCTCCATCCAGGACTACCGCACCCGCCTCCGCCTGGAGCTCGCGAAAAGCCTTCTCCACGACCCAGGGATGACCGTCGAAGCCGTCGCCGTCCGCTGCGGCTTCGAAAGCGCCCGCCAGCTCCGGCGGCTCTTCAAGGAGACACTCGGGGAGGCGCCGTCCCACCTTCGCCCGGGAGACCGGAACGCGCATTGACACCGGGACCTCGCGATTCCTACCATCGCACTCGGATCCGGTGACAGATCATGTACCTGACGACCAAAGAGCTCGAAGCCGGCTTGGACGAGATCCGCGACTCGCCCAAGCAGGAAGGTGTATTGAAGCGGATCGTTCGGCGGCCCGGGATCGGCGAGCGCGAAGTCTTGCCGCAGGCAGAGCTGAATTGCGAAGAAGGCCTCGTGGGAGACAACTGGAGCACCCGCGCCAGCTCCCGGACGCCCGACGGATCTCCGCACCCGGACATGCAGATCAACATCATGAATGCCCGCGCGATCGCTCTGATCGCGCAGAGCTCCGACCGCTGGCACTTGGCAGGGGACCAGCTTTTCATCGACCTGGATCTCTCCGCCGAGAATCTGCCGCCGGGCACCCGTCTGGCGCTGGGATCGGTTGTCCTCGAAGTCACGAGCCAACCCCACACCGGCTGCAAGAAGTTCGTCGAGAGGTTCGGGGAGGATGCCCTGAAGCTCGTGAATTCACCGGTGGGAAGACAGCTCAATCTGCGCGGCATCAATGCGAAGGTCGTCCAACCGGGGAAGATCTGCGTTGGCGATCTTGTGAGAAGAATTCAGGGAAGCGCTTTGCGATGACCGAATGGTATTACTACCCTCTCTACTCCCAGGAGCTCGAGCTCGCAGGCTCGCTGGAGGATCTCATCGAATTCCTTCGGGAAGGCCTCATCGCGGACGATGCCTACATCTGGACGAAGGGAATGCCTTCCATTACCCACGCGGACCTCGTCCCGGAAATCCTGGACCGCCTTCCCCTGATGGACCCGGAAAAGATCGCGGCAGCGTGCGCGGCGGCGGCCGACCTCGATCCCGGGTCCGAAGAGCATCAATGGGCCTTGGACAAGCTCCATCGGTTGGTGCGATTTCTGCCGGAACGAGCGTGGCCGATCATCGTTCGAATGGTCGAGCTGGCCCCGTCGGAGGCGGCGGTCGACGTGATCGCCGCGGGCCCTCTCGAGGATCTGCTCTGCTTCCACGGCGAGGCCTTCATCGAGCGGATCGAGAAGGAGGCGAAGGAGGATCCCCATTTTCGGTTCGCCCTGGGCGGCGTCTGGCAAAGAACGATCTCTGAGCCCGTCTGGCGACGGGTGAACCGGCTCACCGGCGGTCCGCGATGAGGTCATCCAAAACACCGCTTATAGCCATCCTGTTCTTTCATTGACGGGTCCGCGCATCTTCCCTATCCTCGGGTGGAGTAATTTCAGCCTCCGGTCCGTCTAAGAAGAAGGCGGCCGGCCTCTGCACAGGCCCTGCGGCGCCGTGTGCTCCGAGTCGCACCATGGGGGAGAGGATCACGAAATGATACGCCTCAGACGTCAAAGAAGCTTCCCCGCGGAGGAACTGTTCCTGTCGGCGGCAGTCGGGGACAATGCCGCTCTGGCAGACGTCGATCGGCCGGACGAGATCATTCCCGACTTCCAGAATCCGTACCTGGAGCTGGTGCGGCTGTTGCGGGAATCCGCGGAGATCGAGCACGCCCTGATGGTGCAGTATCTGTATTCGGCGTTCTCCGTCCGCGAAATGTACAGCGGCATTGTCGGGCTCCCGGTCACCAATGGGAACGGATTGATGTCGGTCGCCGTCCAGGAGATGCAGCACCTTCACCAGGTCACCGAGATGCTGGTGGCTCTCGGAGCGGCCCCCAACCTGGTGAGCCAGGCCTTCCCGTACGATGCGGACGTCTATCCTTTCACCCTGCACCTTCAGCGGATGACCCCCACATCCCTGGCGAAATACGTTTTTACGGAAGCGGCCGTCGATGCGGTCACGCGCAGGCCCGGCGAACCGGATCCTTTCCTCGATCGGCTGTTTGCCGAGTTGGGAGACATTCGGCCCAACCACCTGGGCAGCGTCTACTCCCGGGTCATCCAGTTGGCGGAGCAGGTGCAGGAGAATCCGCCGTTTTCCCTTCCCGACCTGACCCGGCACATCGCCCGGCTTCGCGATATCAAAGGACAGGGCGAAGAGGCGCATTTCCGATTCTTCAAGGCCGTCTTCCTCGGCCAGCATCCCGGCTTCAATGGAAACGATCGGGTGTGGCAACTTCCCAAGGATCACCCGGAGTACCCCTCTCTGCCAGTCCAGGAAGATCCGAGCGCCTATGAGAACGATCCGGAGCACCGGAGCCACATCCCGGACGCGGAGACCCGGGCGATGGCCATGCTCGGAAACCTGCATTACTGGATCATCCTGATGCTCCTGGACCTGTCGTACCGCACCGCAAATCCAATGTTCCTGGGTATCGCGATCAATCACATGACCAGTCCCCTGTTGAGCCTGGGCCAATCTCTGGCCCGGCGGGGGGCGGGGCTTCCTTTCGATCCTTCGAACCTCGCTTCCTCCACGGGCCGGGATGACGCCGCCAACGTGCGCCTTCTGCGGCTCCTCGTCACGGAGGCGCAGCAGAGCACGGACAACCTCAGGAACGCCCTCGGCGATGACGAGGCGGATCTCCAGATCCTGACTCTCGAGGACACGCTCGGCAGCCTTGGAAGCTGAGGAGAACGAACCCATGGCCTACACCAGCGCAAAGGGCATCGATTTCTGGTTCGAGTATGACAACACGTTCCTGCTGGACGTTCCGCAGGACGTGGCGCAGGCCTATGCCAGCCTCGGCGGCTCAAGCTTCCTCGACAAGCCGCGCACTTTTCTCAAGCTGCGCCGGACGCAGGGAACCTACCCTCAGCGATTCATCCAGGACATGACCCCGCTCAGAGACGGCCTTCTCCGCCTGGCAGACCGCCAGCTCCAGCTCATCGACGCCCATTTTCCGGATCCTGCCGATCTGCAATTGGCGTTCGAGGAATTCGCGCAGGGCATCCTGTGGGATGATCGCCGGGTGGACGACGGCATTCCCCTTCACATGATGGATGGCGTTGCCGCGAGCCTGGTCGGCTATCACCGCTGGAACGGAATCATTCGAGCGACCATTCTGCTCGGTGCCGATGAAGGCCGGTGGCTTACGATCAACCGGTTCGTGGCTCTCGCCTGCGCCATCCAGACCCTGCTGCGTCCGGCGCAGAACAGTCCCGACAATCCACCGATCGAGCCCGGCGTTCTCCAAGCCCTCCGCGAGAAATGGCTGCCCATGAACGCCGACCAGCTCGACGCAGAGTTCGGCCGTTTACCGATCGTGCCGTAAGGAAATGATGGGGGCCTCCACCACCCCGACCGTCCCATCCGGCCGCCGCTCCACGCCTGGGCCGTAGGCGCCGAGAAGGCGGCGGTTCCACCAGCGGCCGGTCTTCTCTTTCTCCTCGGGGCTGCTGAACCAGTATTGCCAGAGGACCGCCCGCACCTTTGTGGGCGGTCGGCCGCCGAAGGGATCGCGGCGGAATAGGGCGAGAACGTCCGGGCTTGCTTCGAGGAGGCGGACCTCGGCGTTCATCACCCAGGGGGATTGTTGCCAGGGGCCCAGGGAGGCGAACCAGAGGTTCCATTCGAAGCGCGGTTGATAGGGGGCATAGATTCCCGGCGCCTCTTTGGGGTCCTGGGGCTTGTAGCGGAAGGGGTAGGGCGTCCACGTCTTGCCGTCCCGGCTTCCTTGAAATTCGATCTCGTCGCGCGCCCGGGTCATCACCGCGAAGAGACCGTACGAGTTTGCGATGCGGAAGGGGGAGAGGACCCTCGCCGGAAACGTGAATGGACCCGGCAGGCCGCCCAACACCCACGGCACGAGCGTGGCGTAGAAGATCCAGACGAACACCACCGCCGCTCCCACGAGCCGCCAACGCGGCACGCTGCGCGCCCGCGGAGCCGGCGCGCGGAGGCCGAGCCGGGAGAGCGCCGGATCGTCCAGAAGCAGGAAGCCGAGGGCGAGGACGAGGTAATTCAAAAAGGCATAGTTCGCCGTGAGGATGATCCCTACCTGAAGGAGCGTTGCGATCGCGAAACACGTCAGGCGCACCGGACGGGGAAACCATACGAACCACACGAGGACGAGCTCGATCACCAAAGTGGCCAGCGTCGTTGCCGCGTGAAAACTGTGCGGAAGGTGCTGCGTGTACCAGCCGATCCAGGTCGGCAGCGGACCGTTCTCGTAATAGCGGTCCATGGCGGTCAGATTGCGCCACTGCTCCTCACCGCTCAGGATCTTCACCAGCCCGGATTCGAAATAGATCCGGAACCACTCCCACTGGAGAAGGAAGAGGCTCGCCCGGGAAGGCGGCTGATCGATTCCCATCCCAGGAAGCACCCCGCGGGGAGCGAAGAACAGGCAGAGGAAAGCCGCCTCGAGGAGCATCCCGTCCGATTGATAGGAAGAGAACTCCTGGGCTGCGGTGATGAAAGAGACAAAGAGGAGGAAGCAGACGGCGGTCATCCCCCGGGGCCAGACGTTCCCCACGAGAAGGGCTGACGCCACGAGCCCGCCTCCCGCAAGCGCCAGGAGCGCGCCATTCCCTGAGCCTGCCCAGAGAACGCTCGGCACGTACCAGAAGCGGAGGAGCCCCGGCACGCTCTGTGCCACGCCCGCGAGAAACTCCCCGGCCGGGAGAACCCCCTCGGGCCCGATCAGCCCCCGGATCTGGAACCAGAGGGAGTAGAACGCTGAGAAGAAGATCAGCCCCAGGCACCGCAGAAAGATCCACCGCGGCCAGAGAACGCTCCGCTCCGGCGCCACCTCCGGTGCGAAGAAGCGATCGAGGAGTGAAGGCGAATCCGCGGGTACGTCCATGGCGTAAAAGAGATGCAAAGCCTCCGCCGGGGGCTTCTTCTCTCCAGGATGCCACAGTAGTATCTACCCTGGCGAGAGTGAACCCGGTCTGAACGCAAGGAGGTCGTGGCCAATGTTCAGGGAATCCATCCTGGCAGGCTGTGTTGCTTTGACGCTGGTGGCTTGCAGCAGCACTGGCCAGCCCGTTGCTCCGGAAACAGGGGGCGAGGTCCGTATGATGCAACAGGGGACCGATGAGGAAATGAGAGCCGACGTCGGCGGAACGATCCTCAAGGTCACGACGGTCAAGGATCAAGGATCGGCGATCCCTATGGAGCTCCAGTATCTCGGCCTGGCGGAAGGGGGAAGAATCAAGCTCAGGATTCTATCTACGGATCGTGAGACGAACGAAGGCTGGCGCCGCCGCTTGCAACAGGAGGGGTACACGACCTCCACATCCGGCCCCGTGGATTTCGAGCAAGATCCGGCCAAACCCTTCCTCATGGAGAGCTACCAAGTCGAGATCCTCGAGGTCCAGGCTTCCTGGGTCCGCTACAAAATCACAATGTCGACAGAAATGTAGACTATCGCCGGATTCAGGAGATCCATTCATGGCCACCTACACCGCTGAGGTCCTCTGGCTCCGGGGCGACCAGGATTTCCTCGACCACCGCTACAGCCGTCGGCACCTGCTCCGTTTCGACGGTGGCGCCGAAGTTCCGGGCTCTTCGTCTCCCCACAGCGTTCCTCTTCCGATGTCCGACGCTTCGGCCGTCGATCCGGAAGAGGCGTTCGTCTCCGCGCTGTCCAGTTGCCACATGCTCTGGTTTCTAGCGATCGCCGCAAAGCGCGGCTTTCGCGTGGACCGCTACTTCGACGCGGCCGTAGGCATCATGGAAAAGAATGCGGAAGGAAAGCTCTGGGTCTCCGTCGTCACGCTGAGGCCCGAGGTCCGGTTTTCCGGAGATCGCCTGCCCACTCGGGAGCAGATCGACAAGATGCACCATCAGGCCCATAAGGAGTGCTTCATCGCCAATTCGGTGAAGACGGAGGTGTGTTGCGAGCCAGTGTATGATGGGGTCTGAATCAGGAGACCCGGCATGACCCGAGACCGCCAAAGCGCCATTGCGCTTATCGCAGGCTCCATCGCCTGGATCGTCACCATGGTGCTCCACCCCACGGGGGGAAGCTTTGAAAAGATCGTACGGATCTCCTCTGTCATCATCGGAACCCATTCCCTGGCTATCGCGACAATCCCCCTCGTCCTGTTCGGATTCTGGGGATTGACGGCGCGCCTGGGCACGGACCGTGGGCTTCCGCTCCTGGCCCTGATCACCTACGCCTTCGGAAGCGTGGCGGCAATGTGCGCCGCGGTGATCAACGGGCTGACGCTACCCGCCTTCGCTCAGCGCTTCGCGGAAGCGGACCCGGCCTCCCGGGACGCCGCCCACCTGGTGGTCGACTACGGCAGCACCATGAACGCCGGCTTTGCCCGCGTCTTCATGGCCTTCACCGCCATCGCGGTCCTCCTCTGGTCGATCTCGATCCTCACCACCCGAACCCTGCCGCGCTGGGTTGGAGCGCTCGGTGTGGCTGCGGGGCTGACAGGGCTCTTCCTGGTGCTCTCGGGAACCTTGAGCGTCCACGTTCACGACTTCGGGTTATTTGTTTTTGGCTACGCGGTGTGGACGATTCTGGTGGGCGTCTCGCTGTGGCGCCGGCCCTGAAGTCTCGCGAGCCCCCAGCCAAGCACCCTCTCTTATAGGCGGCTGGCTTTTCGCCGCCTGTCAATAGGAGATGGAAGCCATGAAGACCTTTGCGACCGTTTTCATCCTGCTCGTGGCCCTGGTTTCCGGCGTGCCTTGTACGGCGGAAACGACTCCCGCTGCCGCGCCTTCCACCGATGAATTCCTGACGACCCTGTCCGCCAGCCCGGGTGCGGATGTCCTTCCGCCTGCACCCACGCTCCTTTCGACCGTCTGCACCAGCAGCGCGGATTGCCCGACGGGCCAGCTCTGCTGCTATCCCTGCGGGATCGATGGGTGCAATTTTGTCTGCATGACGCCGGTGAGGAACCGGTGCCCGTTTTTCCCGTAGGTCCGGGGGAAACGCCCAGGCAAAGGACTGCAAGGACAAGGAGGGCTCGTCCTTGCAGTCCCTGCAATCCTTTGGGTTCTTTCTGGGTAGGCTTCTAGCCTGTGGTGTCCGGCAGGAGGCTCGTGCAGCCCGCCGGCGCCGAGGGGCAGCCGTCGATGCACGAGGGCACCGAGCACCAGTTCTCCCCGGAGCCCGCGCCCTGAATGCCGGCCAGCTCTCCGCTGACGAGCTGGCGCAGCGTCTCCCGATTCAGACTCAGCTTCCGCACCTTGGTCTTCTTCATGGCATCCTCCTGGCCAATGGCCGTTTCTGAGGATTGTACACCTGAATTGGGTAGATGAGGTAAGTTTATTCAGTAAATCTCGACTCTTGTTAGAGCTTTATCTTGGGCGATCGCAGGGGGGAATTGCCGAAGCAAAGAGCTGCAAGGACATCAAAGACGAGGAGGGCTCATCCTTGCAGTCCCTGCAGACCTTTGGGTCCTTTCAAAGGGGGCTCTAGCACTTCTTCACGGTCAGGAGGGGCTCGCAGCCCGACGGGGCCGAGGGGCAGCCGTCGATGCACGACGGATCCGAGCCCGCGGGTGCAGCACCGTGGATACCGGCCAGCTCTCCGCTGATGAGCTGGCGCAGCGTTTCTCGATTCAGATTCAGCTTCCGCAACTTCGTCTTTTTCATCGAATCCTCCTGGCCTGAGGCCTGTTCTACGGAGTGTATGCCAGCTCGAGCGTGAACCGCACTGATCCGGGCCGGGGCGAGTCCACGTGGAGCTGGCCTCCGTGGGCGAGGGCGATCTCGCGGGCGAGGGCGAGGCCGAGGCCCACGCCGTCGATGCGGCGGTTGCGGGAGGGGTCGCCGCGGTAGAAGCGCTCGAAGATCTTTTCCC
>DATEIO010000832.1:0-3468 GCA_035278895.1 Thermoanaerobaculia bacterium
ACCGCCGGAGGATTCTTTTCCGCCGGAGCCTGGGCCAGCGGCGGCAGCATCCGGATCAGTTGCCGCACCTCCTGGAGCGCCTCGGCGTCGACCTGGACGGCCCCGGTCTGTCCCTTCTCTCCGTACTCGGCCTCGAGGAACGCCGCGAGCTTCTCGATCGTCGGCGAGTCGAAGATCGTCACCACGTGGACGATCTCGCCCAGCTCCTGCTGGAGGCGATTGATGAAGATCGCGCCCGTGATCGAGTTGCCCCCGATCTCGAAGAAGCTGTCGTGGATGCCGATGCTCTCCGGCTCTACGGAGAGCGTCTCGCTCCACAGCCGGGCGAGCAGGCGCTCCAGGTCCGTCCGCGGCGCGACCCGCTCCTGGGAAACGGTGGACCGCTCCGGCTCGGGCAAGGCCTTGCGGTCCACCTTGCCGCTCGCCGTGAGCGGCATCGCATCCAGAACCACCAGAGCCGAGGGCAGCATGTACTCCGGCAGGTTCCGGGAGAGGATCTGGCGCAGTTGGGCGAGATCCGGCGCCGTCTCCACCTGCTTCGGGGTCACGTAGGCCACGAGGTTGACCCCACCCAACGCGCCGGAGCCGCCGGAACGGGCGAGCACCACGGCCTCGCGCACGGCCGGATGCCTGGCGAGAGCCGACTCGATCTCCCCCAGCTCGATACGCAGACCCCGGACCTTCACCTGGTGATCGATCCGCCCCAGGAAGTCGATCGCGCCGTCCGGCAGATAGCGCGCCAAGTCCCCGGTCCGGTACAGCCGCGCTCCTCCCTCAGCAGGAACGAACCGCTCCGCCGTCAGGTCCGGCCGCGCCAGATATCCCCGGCCGAGCTGCACACCGCCGATGAGAAGCTCTCCCGGCACACCCACCGGCACCGGGTTGCCGTAGGGATCGAGCAGGTGGATCTCTGTGTTCGCCACCGGCCGGCCGATCGGCACCACCCCGCGCTTCTCCTGTGGATCGCAGGGCCAGTACGTCACGTCCACCGCCGCCTCGGTGGGACCGTAGAGGTTGTGCAGCGAAACCTGGGGCAGGCGCGCGAAGAAGCGCCGCGTCAACTCCAACGGTAGCGCCTCGCCGCTGCACATCACGCGCTGGAGCGACGGGCACTGCTCCACTCCGGGAGCTTCCAGGAAGACCTGGAGCATCGAGGGCACGAAGTGCAGCGTCGTGATCTCCTCCTCTTGGATCGTCCGCACGAGGTACCCGGGGTCCTGGTGACCGCCGGGCTTCGCCATCACCAGCCGCGCCCCGGTCAGCAGGGGCCAGAAGAATTCCCACACCGACACGTCGAAGCTGAACGGGGTCTTCTGGAGCACCCGGTCCCCGGCCGTCAGCCCGTACTCCTCCTGCATCCACAGCAGGCGGTTGACGATGCCCCGGTGGGTGTTCATCGTCCCCTTGGGACGGCCCGTCGAGCCCGAGGTGTAGATCACGTAGGCGAGGTTTTCCGGCCGCACCCCGCTCGCGATGGGCCCGACCTCGGGACCGGGCGCCGCCACGTCGTCGAGCAACACCACCCGTGCTCCATGCTCGGGCAGGCGGTCCAGCAACCTTTCCTGGGCCAGAACGACCGGCACAGCCGAGTCGGCCAGCATGAAGGCGAGGCGGTCCTGCGGGTAGTCCGGGTCGAGCGGCAGGTAGGCGCCACCGGCTTCGAGCACCGCGAGGAGGCCGACGACCATCTCCGGCGACCGCTCGGCGCAGACGCCCACCGGCACCTCGGACCCTACTCCCAGCTCCCGCAGGCGCAAGGCCAGACGCCGGGCCGCCGAAACCAGCTCCGGGTCCGCCTGCGCCGCGATCAGCTCGTGCAGGCAGGGCTCCGCGGGATAGGCCGCGACCGTGGCGTTCCACTCGGCGAGCTGAAGCTCCTCGGCCGCCGTGAGCACCGGCAGATCCCAGAGGCGCGTCTCCGGGCTCTCCACGGCCGCCGCGAGGAGCCTCTCGAAGTGCCCGGCAAAGCGCGCCACGGTCGCCGCGTCGAAGAGGTCGCGGTTGTAGAGCCAGTGGATCACCAGCCCTTCCCCGTCCTGCTGAACGTTCAACGTCAGGTCGAGCTTCGAGGTGATCCCCGGAAGCTCGACCCGGGCAAGGGTCAGCCCGGTCAGCTCCAGGACTTCCCGCGAGGCGTTCTGGAGCACGAGCATCACCTGGTAGAGCGGCGCCTGGCCCGGGTTGCGCTCCGGGGCCAGCTCCTGGACGAGCTTTTCGAAGGGGAGGTCCTGGTGGGCGAAAGCGCCCAGCGCCGTCTCCCGGGTGCGCGCGAGGATCTCCCGGAAGCCCGGATCGCCTTCCAGCCGGGTGCGCAGGGTCAGGCTGTTCAGGAAGAACCCGATGAGGTCCTCCACCTCGCGGCGGTTCCGGCCGGCCACCGGGGTGCCGACGACTACGTCCTCCCCGCTGCCGTGGCGGACGAGGAAGGCTTCGAACGCGGCGAGAAGCCCCATGAACAGGGTCGTCCCCTGGCCGCGGCCGAGCTCCGTGAGCCGCCGCGTGAGCTCCGCGGAGAGGGGGCGCGACAGATTCGTCCCCCGGAAGCGCTGGACCGCCGGGCGCGGCCGGTCCGTGGGCAGCTCGATCCGCGGCGGAGCGCCCGCCAGCCGCTCGCGCCAGTAGGCGATCTCCTCGTCCAGGACCTCTCCGCGGAGCTGGCCGCGCTGCCAGCGGGCAAAGTCCGCGTACTGGATCGGCAGCTCGGGGAGCGGCGACGGGCGGCCCTGGGAGAACGCGCCGTAGAGGGAGGCGACCTCCCGGTTCAGCACGCTGATCGACCAGCCGTCGCTCACGATGTGGTGCATGGCCACGACCGCCACGTGCTCTTCGGGAGCGGCCCGCAGCAGTACGGCGCGCAGCAGGGGGCCGCGGGCGATGTCGAACGGGCGGTTCGCCTCCTCGGAGACCCGCCGCCGCACCTCCGCTTCCCGCAGCCCGGCCGGGACCGCCGAGAAATCCACCACCGCCATCGCCGTCGAAGGAGGTCCGACGACCTGAACCGGCCCGCCGCCGGCCAGGGGGAAGGTGCTCCGCAGCACCTCGTGGCGCCGCACGATCTCCGCGAGGCTCGCGGCGAGCGCGGCTACGTCCAGCGGTCCGGCCAGATGGAGGGCGGTCGAGATGTTGTAGGTCGCCTGGCCAGGGTCGAGCTGGTCCAGGAACCAGAGGCGCTCCTGGGCGAAGGAGAGCGGCTGCGGCGTGCCTGGTGCGGTCTCCACCCTCTCGATCGGCACGAAGTGCCGCGGCGCGGGCGCCAGCTCGTAGCCGAGCCGCGCCGCCAAACCCCGGGCCAGGTTGGACAGCGACTCCTCGCCGTACTCCTCGCGCCACCTCTCGGCCACGCTCGCGTCCACCCCTTCGTGCTGGTGGAACTTCACGTCTCCCAGCATCCGCGACTCGGCGTGCAGGCCGTCCGTCATCCGCTCCGACTTCAACTCGTACGGCGCGGCCATGGCCGGGTCGTAGGAG
>DATEIO010000833.1:0-2441 GCA_035278895.1 Thermoanaerobaculia bacterium
AGCGCGCCTTCCGTTACGACGTCGACCTTGCGGCCCAGGAGATCCTGGAGATCGAGAACGAGACCCGCGGGGAACCAGGGGGAGGTCTTCGCCTCCGGACGCACGAGGAGATCGATATCGCTGTCCTCCCGGGCCTCGCCCCTTGCGAAGGAGCCGAAAACCCGGACCTGGGAGGCGCCGTGCCGTCTGGCGATTTCGAGGATCTCGTCCCGTCTGGCTTTCAGGATGTCTTCGATGCCCATTCCAGCCTCTCCTCGGATTCCAGTGTATCGCGGGACGGCCCCGCTTACCTCCTGACCAGAGCCTTGATCCGCTCCAGCATGTCCTGGGCCTGCCGGGCCTGGTCGGGGTTTTTCGTGGTGCGGACGAGTGGCTCCAGGACCGCGATGGCCTCTTTGTGCTTGCCCTGGTTCGTGAGGCGGACGGCTTCGTTGTATTGCTCGACGAAGCGGTTGAAGTCCAGGACCTCGCGGACCTGTGCGATCCGGTGCTCGATCTCGGCGCGCCGATCGGGCCGGGTCGTCTGGTCGCGCACCTCTTCGAGGAGCGGGATCGCCTCTTCAGCTTTCTGCTGGCCGATTAGCTCCTCGGCGCGCCGGTGGGTGTCCGAAAGCAGGGCCTCCCGCGCGTTCTCGATGTATCGGTTTTCCGCCTGGGCCGCGACCATCCGGTCGACCAGTTTCTGGGCCTTGTCGCGCTGTCCGTTCTGAGCGTAGGCGATCGCGAGGTTGTGGGTGACGTCCATCCGCGAGGGGAGGAGACGGAACGCCGTCTCCAGCGCCTGGATCGCCTCCGGGGGGAGGGCCTCCGAGCCGCTGTAGGAGAAGCCGAGCCGGGCCCAGGCCTCTGCGAAGTCGGGCTGGAGCGCGACGACGCGGGTCAGGGCCGCGCGCGCCTTTTCCCGGCTCTCGCGGCTCGGATCGAGCTCCAGCAGGTTCTCGGCGTAGAGGTACTGGACGAGGAAGTCGCCGGGCGTGAGCCGCGCCGCCCGCTCATAGTAGGCATTGGCCTCCCGGCGGCGGCCGGCGCGCTCCTCGATCTCGCCCAGGCCCGCGAGCGCCGGCCCGTGGTCCGGCTTCGCTTCGAGCGCCGCCTTGAAATGTTCGGCCGCGGACGCGTCGTGCTCGCCGCCCACGTTCACCAGGAGGTTTCCCAGCCGGTAGAGCACGTCCGCCCACGCCATGGGCCGTACCTCGACGGCGAGATTCGTGCCGGGCTCGACCGTGGCGCGGTTGAAGTTGAACAGATAGCCCTGGATGTAGCCCCGGAGCTCGCGTTCCAGGGCCGCCGGGTCGCCGAACGTCTTCTGGAATGCCTCGTCCCGGGGCGCGCCGTTCTGGAGGAGCCGCAGGTATTCGACCGCCTGGGTCCGCCGCTCGGGGCTCCCCGCGAGCAGGTAATGGACCAGCGCCCAGGACTCGGCGTAGAAGGCGCCCCGCGGAGATTCCTCGTTGTACTCCGGCGATTGCTCGTCGATCGCGAGGAGAGTCGGCAGGGGAATCAGAGCGTTTTTCCGCAGCCAGACGATGTGATGAGGGTGCGGCAGCCCGATCTTGGCCTCGTTCCCGCTCACCTCGAAGGTGCTGTAGTACTCGGCGAGCCCTTCGTTCAGCCACAGGGGCAGGCTCGCGTAATTGTTGCGGATCACGTAGTGGAGGTACTCGTGATGGATGTTGGCCATCTCGTCCCCCCGCGGATCGCCGTTGATCGCGACGTAGTTGCCGTAGCGGCGGGAGAGGAAGTAGCCGCCCGACTTCTGGGGCTTGCCGTTGTAGATCCGCTGGTAGGGCTCGAGAGAAGAGGAGCTCTTGAAGACGAAAATGGACGTGGGATAGGGCGAGGAGAGCGAAAGGTCCGGCGTGAGGAGCTTCAAGGCCGCGCGGAGCCGCTCCAGGTTCGTGCCGATCTTCTCCGTGTTCGCCCGGCCCGCGTTGCTGTAGAGCGTGAAATTCGCCGTCTCGAGCTCGATCCAATCCTCCTTGCGCGGCAGGGACCGCGCCGGTTGAATCGAGGTCAGGAAAAGGACGGTCCAGGCCAGTGCGGCGAGGGTACGTCTGCTCATCGCGAAAAGCTTACCATTCCCGTCAATCCCCCTTCCGCGGATCCCCCCGCTCGCTCACCGGCACCCGCCACACGGCGCGGAAGGTGGACGGCTTCCGCAGAAATTCGAGGTCCCACTCGAAGAGCCGGGCGAGCCTTTCGAGGATGCGGCGCCCGCCGTAGGATTCGCCCTCGCGCTGCGCGGCCCGGCCGTTCTCCTCGGGGCGGAGGTCGTTTTCCACCTCGAAGGTGAGCTCTTTCCTCACCCGGTCGAGCGAGATCTTGAGCGCAGGCATCGAGCCGGGCCGGCCGTGCTGGATGGCGTTGATCAGCACCTCGCCCAGGAAGAACCCGAAGCCGCCGCGCACCGGGCAGGTGAACCAGTGATCCTCCGGCCAGTC
>DATEIO010000834.1:0-4451 GCA_035278895.1 Thermoanaerobaculia bacterium
TACCGATGGAGGAGCCGTTCCGCGGTCTTGGGGCCGATGCCGGGAAGGCCTGGATAGCCGTCCGCGGCGTCGCCGACCAGAGCGAGAAAGTCGGGGATCAGGACGGGGGGAACCCCGAACTTCTCGCGGATTCCCTCCTCGGTGAAGATCTTGTTCCCCCGGCGGTCGACCTGAACCACCCGGTCGCCGCGGACGCATTGGGCCAGATCCTTGTCGGGTGTCCAGATACAGACCTTCTGCACGTCTTCCTGGGCGGAGGCGATCCGGGCGGCGGAGGCGAGCGCGTCGTCCGCCTCGAGCTCGATCATCGGCCAGACCGCGACGCCCATGGCGGCGAGGGCCTCTTCCAGCGGGTGGAACTGCGCGAGGAGCGCGCGCTCGACGCCCTCTGCCGTCTTGTAGCCGGGCCAGAGCCGGTTCCGGAACGACTCGATGACGTGGTCGGTCGCCACGCCCAGGTGCGTCGCCCCCTTCTCGATCATCTCCAGCACCGTGTGCAGCACGCCGTTGACCGCCCCGTAGGGCGCGTCCTTGCCCTTGTTGAAGCGGCGCTGGCCGTAAAAGTGACGGAACAGCTCGTAGGTTCCGTCGAGGAGATGAACCATCATGCGCGCGAGTCCTTTCGGCTACCCCAGGGCGGGTCGGATGCCTTCGCGATAGAATGCCTGCAAACGGGAGATCCCTGCAATGTCGGTACGGACATGCAGAAGTCGACCGTCGTCAAGGGACCGATGAGTGCGAGCGGAGGACGCGGCGGGCGTAGCTGATAGAATCGGCGGCCAAAGCGCAGCACGTCGCCTTGTTCCGATCCCTGAGCCCGGGCTCTCGCGTCGCTCGACGGGCCCCATAGGCCCTGGAGATCGGGGCCTGGCCCAAGAAGAGACCATGAGCGCCACGGAGCCCGTCGACCTTTTCCTGAGCTACAGCCATTCCGATGTGCTGGCCGTCAACGCCGTGAGAGCGTCTCTGGAACGGCGAGGGCTGCGGACGTTTCTGGACCAGCGCGATCTCGTCGCGGGGATGCCATGGCCGCTGGCTTTGGAGCGGGAGCTCCGTGCCTGCCGTGCTGTTGCCGTCTTCCTCGGCCCTGACGGTCCCGGCCTCTGGCAGAAGCGGGAGATGTATTACGCCCTCGATCTCCAGGTGGCCTGCGAACGGGAGGGGCGCCGCCTGCCGGTCATCCCCGTGCTGCTGCCTGGCGCCGAGCCTGTGGCCGGCTTTCTCTTCCTCAACACCTGGATCGACTTGCGACGGTCTCTGGACGATTCGAACGCTCTGGACGCCCTGGTGCGGGCCGTGGCCCCGGAGGAGGAAGAGCGAGAGGAAGAGAAGACCGAGGCGAATGGGCTCTGCCCGTACCGCGGTCTGCGGGCGTTCCGGGAGATGGATGAGGCGCTCTATTTCGGGCGGGAGGACTTTGCGCAGGAGTTGGTGGCCAAGACGCTGGCTGCGGCCCGGGGAAGCGGCGGGCCGAGCCTGGTGACGCTGATCGGGCCATCTGGCAGCGGCAAGTCGTCCTTGGTTCTGGCGGGTCTGATTCCGCGGCTGCGGCGGAGCCGGCCGCCCGATCAGGTGTGGGACATTGCATGGCAGGTCCCGGGCGAGCGGCCCTTTCGCCGTTTGGCGGATGCATTGATTTCCTTGCTGGAGCCGGAAAGCTCAGAGGCGGAGCGGATCGGCGAGGCAGGGACGCTGGCGACCGCGCTCGCTACGGATCCCGGGGCACTGGCGAGCACGGTGCATCGCATCCTGGCAAAATCGGGTGGGACGAACCGGCTCCTATTGGTCGTCGATCAGTTTGAAGAGCTGTTCCGGCTCGCTCCGGCTCCGGAGCGCGGCCCCTTTCTCCGCGCTCTGCTCAATGCGTCCACGGTCTCTCCCTTGACTCTCGTCCTCGTTTTGCGGAGCGACTTCTACGGTCTCGCTCTCGAAGCCGACCGGGACCTCAGTGACGCTCTGGGCCGGTGGCAGACGAATCTGGGACCGATGCGCGAGGAAGAATTGCGGCGGGCCATCGAAGGGCCGGCCCTGAAGGTGGGGCTCACGTTGGAGCCGGGCGTCGCAGACCTCATCCTGGAGGACGTCGCGGCCGAGCCCGGCCGGCTGCCCCTCCTCGAATATGCGCTGGTCGAGCTCTGGAAACGGCGCCAGGGCAAACGGATGACCCTGGACGGCTATCTCAAAACCGGACGGGTGGCCGAGGCTGTCGCGACACGGGCGGAGAGCCTGTTCTCGGATCTCTCCGGGGCGCAGAAGCAGATCGCTCGCGGCCTCTTCACACGTCTCGTCCACGTGGCCGGAGAGGAGGACGAAGGGAGCGACACCCGGCGGCGTGGGAGACGGTCCAATCTCGGGGAAGAGGCCTGGTCGGTCGCGCAGGTCTTTGCCGGAGAGGAGGCCCGCCTGCTGGTCATTGCGCGTGAGCTGGAGGAGACCGGCGAAACCGTCGAGCTCGCCCATGAGGCCCTGCTGCGCAACTGGCACCGCTTGCGGGATTGGATTGCGAAAGATCGTGCGTTCCTCGTCTGGCGGCAGCAGTTGGCGGCCTCTATCAAACTCTGGGAAGACGCCGGGAGGGACGATGAGGGGTTACTCCGCGGGCCAATGCTCACGGCGGGGCAGCGTTGGCTCGTTGAAAAGGGCTCTCTGCTCAACAAAGCCGAGAGTGAGTTTCTGCGCCTCAGTCGGCGTGAGGTGCAGAGCAGGCGCTGGCGCACGCGCGCCGCTGCGTTCCTGGCGCTGGTGGTCCTGGCCGTGTGGGGTGGATGGCTCGCCGTCTCGCGGACGGACGCCTATCAGATCCGCTCGATCCTGCGGGAGAACAAAGGCAGTCAAGCGCTTGCCGATTCGGAGCATGCCTCGAAGTATCTGGCCTCCCTGGTCTTCCTGGGGCACAGCGAGGACGCGTTGGCGCTGGCGCTGCGGGGATCGAGCCCCAATACTCAAGTCCAAAACCTCGCTGTCGTAGCCGCCGCTCTGGTCAAGCTCCAGAAGGGAGACCAGGCACGGAAGGCCTTGGAACGAGCGGAGCAGATCGTGGCCAGGGTCGGTGAGCCGGAAAAGGCCTACGACCTCAGGGCCCTCTGGATCCGGACCGCCGCCGCCGCCGGCCTCCCACAACCGATGCCGCCGTATGCTTACGAATCTTTATCCAGGCTCCGCCCCGTGGAACGGGTCGATCTTCTGACAGCCCTGTTCGGGACCATGTCCGCGGCAGGTAACGCAGCCCAGGCGCGGGATCTCCTGCAGGCGGTCGAAAGCAGTGCCATGGACCTTCGAATCCCTGAAGACTGTGGCTCTCTGTGGAGGAGCGCGCTGAAGCTGGCCAAGGCTGGCGAGTCCGGTCGAGGATGGGCTCTCGTGCAGAAGACGGGCTGCGGCGTGGACCAGCAGTATCTCTATGGAGGCGCGAAGGCGGAAAGCCTGGCTCTGCTCGGACAGAGAGAGAAGGCGCTGGCGTATCTCGCGGCCGCAGAGACCGAGTCCTGGGAGGGACCTCATGAGCTCCGCGCTCTCAGTGCGCTGGGGAGAGCGTACCTTGCGCTGAAGGATTACCGGCAAGCCGAAGAGCTCGGAAAACAGTTCGACACCGGCGTATGGGCGGAGGCTCTGGTGGCGGAAGGAAAAATTATGGAGGCTCTCTCTGCCGGGGGGCTTCGGTCCCAGAGTACGGCCGAAAACATTGTTCGATCCCTCCTCAGGACCCACCCGAGAAGCGAGGTCGAACGTCTGATCCGGGAGCATGAGCTGTCTGCCGGCCACGGCTTCTGATTCCTCTATGGGGACCTGGTCGAGCACGGTGATTTGATCGAGGCCGAGAGGCTGGTCCGGAGCGAGCGGGTCACCCAGCTGGAGGATTGGCTTGCGGATCTCGTCGAGCGCCACGTGCGCCGTGGCGATCGTCACAACGCCGAGAGGATCTTGTCGTTCCTCCGCGAGCAGGCCACAAAAAGCAGGGGCGACGCAGATCTGGAGCCGCAAATCAATCTTGCCGTCTGTCGAGCTCTCGCGGCGCTCGGCCGTTATCGAGAGGCGAGGATCCTCGCAGAAAGAATTCCAGACCGGTTCGCGGCGCAGGCCTCGATTCTCGGATCCTATGCGAGCGAACAGAACCCGCGAGTCGCGGAATTTTATGGACCTGGATGACGGGGGCTGGGGGTACCGGCTCCGGCCGCCGCGGAGACTCCCAAGACGCCCTGGAGCCTGGCATGATCAAAACCTTCCCCTCTCCAAGAAGCATCCCGTCCCTCGTCGTTCTCGGGCTGGCCACGCTCGCCTGTCCCTCCTGCGCCCGTCCGGCCACCGCACCCCAAGAGATCCCGTTCGACTTCAAGACCCGGCAGCCGATCGTGCAGGCGCGAGTCAACGGCGGCCCGCCGGTCCCGTTCCTTGTGGACACCGGCGCGTCGATCAACCTGATCGACGAACGGGTTGCGGCCTCCGCGGGCGTC
>DATEIO010000835.1:0-2193 GCA_035278895.1 Thermoanaerobaculia bacterium
CCACACGCCGCCGTAGGGGCCGTAGACGGCCGTGGGCTGGAGCACGGAGACCGGAACGCCCGAGGAGAGGGCGATCCGCTCCGCGTCGAGCTTGCTGTCCGAATAGGCGTTTCCGAAGCGGCGGCGGGGGGCGGTCTCGTCGAGATCGCCGTCGCCCGTCTGGCCGTAGACCATGAGCGTGCTCAGGTGGACGACGCGGCGGACCCGCGCCGCCCGCGCAGCCTCGACCACGCGGCGCGTCCCCTCCCGGTTCACCCAGGCGCGTAGCTTCTGGCTCCCCTTGGTTCCGTAAGCGCAGTGGAAGACGAGGTCGCATCCCTGGGTGGCGATCGCGAGATCCGGCACGCTCGTCACATCGCCCTGGAAGACGGTCACCGGGAAGCGGGCGAGGCGCGCCGCCGCGGCCAGATTGCGCACCAGGGCGCGCACCTCGGCGCCGTGCTCCAAAACCAGCCGCTCGGCAAGGCGCCCTCCGATGAAGCCGGTGGCGCCGGTGATGAGCACCCGCTTTCCGGCGAGCGCCCCTTCGATCGAGGCGAGGCTCAAGACACTTTCTCCCGGGGGATCGGGAGCACGGACCACGGCAGCTCCAGAAACCGGCGCTTCGCGTAGCACGCGTCGATCAGGTCGAGCGACCGCCGGCCCTCGCGGCCGGGGACGAACGGCTCGCGCTTTTCGGTGATGGCCGAGGCGAAGTCGTCGATCTGACGGATGAAGGCCTGGCGGAACTCGAGGCCGTCGCCGCCGGGCTTGCGGGCGTGCCCCGCGAGGGAGATCTCGCTGCCCGCGATCGAGAGGCGGATCAGGGGGTCCGAATCCCACACGCCCGCTTCGAGCGTGGCCCGCTCGCCCTCGAAGATGCAGGAGTTGCGGAGGTTCCGAGTGCGGCTGATCTCGACGGTGCCGATCGCTCCCGAGCGCATCGTGAGGCGGAGGTCACAGTCCGACTCCAAGCCACCCTGGGCGTCGTCCCAGTATTCGACCTCGGTCCAGTCCCCCAGCCACCAGAGGAGCAGGTCGAGCACGTGAACGCCGAAGTCGGCGAGCACGCCACCGCCCGCGGTCTCTTTCTTGAGGATGAAGTTGGAGGCGAAGGGCCAGCGGGTGATCACCCCCTGGCGGAGGTCGAAGCGGCGCACGGGACCGATCAGGCCATCCCGCAGCAGGTCGCGCACGAAAACGGACGCGTCGAAGAACCGGAAATCGAGCCCCACGGCGAGGACGGCACCGGAGGCTTCGGACGCGGCGATCATCTCATCCGCCTCGCGGCCGTTGACGGCCATGGGCTTTTCGACGAGCACGGGCACGCCCTGCCGGAGGAGGTCCACGGCCACGGGCGCGTGCAGATTGTTGGGAAGCGCGATCACGGCGCCGTCCACCCGGCCCACGACCGCGCGGTAGTCGGTCGCGGTCTCCGCCACGCCGAAGCGGGAAGCGAGCGCCTTGGCCCGGCCGGCGTCCGCATCCACGAGAACGACGGCCTCGACCCGTTCGGACGCTGCGATCGCGGGCAGGTGGTGGATGGTGGCGACGGCCCCGCAGCCGATGACGGCAAGACGGAGCTTGGGGGGCTTGGGGTTGGTCATGACGGCGGCTTCACGGCGGCGGCGTATGTTACTACGCCCGTTACGCCTACTACGCCTAGTACGCCTAATACGCCGTTTCGGCGTGGCGCGAATTCAGCCAATCCGCGCGTGCTCGCGCACCGCCGCCGCCAGCTCTTCGGGCGTGCCGATGTCCCGATAGGAGCCGTTCGGGAATTCGACACCCTGGACGTTCAGCCCCGCCGCGACCGCCCCCTGGACGATGGCGCCGATCTGGAGCTCCCCCTCCCCCGCCGGGGCAGACCGCACGGCTTCGTGGAGGAAGCGGGTGAAGATGGGGCTCCACAAGGCGAGGAGCCAGTTGTAGCGAAGCGTGGTGCTCTGGGGGCGCACTTCGATGCGGACGACCCGGCCGTCCGGTCCCAGCTCGACCATGTCCGTCGTGCGGAACCGGGGGGCGGGGAACAGCCCGAGCACGAGGTCGGCCCCGGTCGCCGCCTGCCGCTCGATCAGGCGGGCGTAGGCATCCGCCGGCTCGAAGAGGACGTCGGGGAAGCCCAGCGCTACGAGTGAGCCCTCGGAGAACGGAAACGCCCGGTCGAGCGTCTCGGGAACGCTTTTCGAGCCCGGGATGACGACGTAGGCGAGG
>DATEIO010000836.1:0-24824 GCA_035278895.1 Thermoanaerobaculia bacterium
CTCCGGGCCGAGCGCAGAAGGGTCAGGGTGAGATGGGTGGGCAAGTCCGAGGGTCTTGTCATATGACCTGTTTACGATCCTTGCGGGTTATAGTAGTCCGCCGAGAGATTAAGATGCTACTCCGAAATGACGAAAGACGCCAGAGCTTCCGGGAGGACGTAAGAAGTTACGCCCAGGCCCTTATTCTTCAGCTAGTTCCGCGGCCCGGTGGCGCGCTGCCGGCCGGCCCGTTTTACCGTCTCTCCGTGTTCCCGGTTCCTGTTGGTGAGGGGCCGGGTCTGGACGGAGGGAACGCGATGACCGACGAGCGGAACGCTCCGCGGCAGGCTCTGCGCGCGGCCGTGCGGGAGTTGGAGGGGCTCCGGGGCCGGCTTCTGGATCTGGCCGACCACCTCACGCCGGACGAGCCCGGGCCGGGAAGAGAGGACCGGGGGGAGAGCGCCCCGGAGTTGGTGGAGACCGTCCTGCGGTGCGTGGTTCTCGACCGGCTGGAGCCTGCCATCCGGGACCTGGCCGGAGCCGAGGGATCGATGGGGAAGGCAGGGGAGGACGAGGAGAGGCCGCGGCGATGAACGCGTTGCCCGGCGACGATCCCTTCACGGCCATGCCCGACGATTCCCATCTCCTCCATCTCTTGACCTGCCCGATCTGCCGGAGCTGGGTGATCGGCCGCCTCCTCGAAAGGAGCGTGAGCGCCGAGGACGACCCGCACGAGGCGGCGGTCGCCTATGAGGAGGTTTTCATGAGGCTGGCGGAACAGGCTCCCGGGATGTTCGAGCGGGTGCAGAGGGAGCGGGCCGAGGACGAGCGGCTGCTGGCGGAGATCCTGCGCGCTCCGCGCGGAAGCCGGCTCCGCAAGATCCGCGGCGCCCGTTTTCAGAGGCGGGGCCTGCTGGACCTTCTCGTGGAGAGCAGCCAGGCGCACCAGTTGACCGATCCCCGCCTCGCCGGAGACCTGGCCGACGTGGCAGTCCGGCTCGCCACGCTTCTCACGGGAGAGGAGGAGATGCCGGCGTCCGCCCTCACCCGGGCCTTCTGCCTCGGCGCCAATTCGTACCGGCTTCGCCGGGACTTCAAAGGCGCCGAGGAGAAGATCGGCCGGGCGGCGTCTTTTTTGACCGGGGCCACGGAGCGCGCCTTCTACAGCCGGACCGTCGCGCTCCTGCGTTGGGAGCAGGGGAGGACGGACGAGGCCGTCGCGCTGTTCCATCATGCGGCCCGCCTGTATCTTCTGGACGGTCTTCCCGAAGAGGAGAGCGCCTGCCTCGCGCTCATCGGCCTTCTCCAGGCGGAGGAGCCGGCCTACGGCAACGCGCTCGCGTTGCTCCACGAGGGCTGGACCGGCATGGAGCGGGATCTCCGACCCCTGCTCGCGATCCGGGTGGGGCTCTCCCTGGCGTTTCTCGTGGCCGAAGCCGGACAGGAGGAGAAGGCCCGGAGCCTGCTGCGGGAGATCTGGCGCTTCCACGCGCAGGTGACGGACCCGGAGGAGATGGTCCGCGTCTACTGGCTCGAAGCCCGGGTCCTCTCCCGGCTGGGAGACCAGGAAGAGGCGCGTCATCTTCTCGAAGCGGTCTTCCGGAAGCTCCTCGACGAGAAGAGCCTCGCGGAGTCCACCCTGGTGGCGATCGATCTCGCCCTCCTGCTTGCCGAATCCGGCCAACCCCAAGAGATCCGAGCCCTGGTTGCGGATCTCGAATCCACCTTCTCCGAGCTCCCGACCTTCGTGATCTCGGGCACGACCTTCAGAGAGTTTGTCGATCTGCTCGAAAGAGATGAGCCCCGCGCCCGGGACGTTGCGAAGTCCACCTCCGCCGCCCTGGTGCGGGCGTTCCGGGCGGTGGAGGAGTGGTTGAGGCCGTTTCCGTTCGTGTAGGAGACGCGATTACAGCTCCACGGCCGGCTCCGGTCGCTGGTGCACCTGCGACTGGGCCGAGCCGCGGGGGACGAAGAGCGAGACGGCGAGGCCGGCCACGGAGAGGACGGCGAGAGCGACGAACACGCTCTGGAGGCCGGCCAGGAGCGCGGAGACGAGCTGCGCGAGGAGGTCCGGCGCCATCTTCGCGCGGACGGCCGGCTCGAGCAGGCTGTTGGTCTCGGCTCCGGGGCCGACGATGGCTTCGACCCGGTGGTTGAAGAGAGCTCCCAGGGCCGCCACGGCGAGCGCTCCGCCGATCGAGCGGAAGAACTGGACGGAGCTCGTCGCGACGCCCCGGCGGTTCCAGGGGACCGCGTTCTGCGGCCCCAGCATGTAGGGCATGGAGACGAAGCCGAGGCCGAAGCCGATGACCATCATGGAGACCATGACGCCGGTACGGGTGGTGTCGCCGTCCACCCGGGCAAGGAGCACCGCGCCGGCGATGACCAGGAAGTTGCCCGCGAGCACCATCGACCGGTAGCCGACCCGCAGCAGGAGGCGGCCCGCGAGGACCGAGGCGATGGGCCAGCCGAGAAGGATCGGGGCGAGGATCGAGCCGGCGTCCACGGCCGTGCCGCCGAGCACTCCCTGGCCGAACATGGGCACGTAGGCCGTGATCGAGTAGAGGAGCGCTCCAAGCAGGAGGTTGCCGAGGCTCGACACCGCGATGAGTCGGTTTTGGAAGAGATCGAGCGGCAGGATGGGCTCGGGAGCGCGGCGCTCCTGCCAGAGGAAGACGGCCAGGGAGATGGCCGCGGCCGCGAGGCCGCCGATCGTCCGCGGATCGGCCCAGCCCCAGGCTTCGGGCCCTTCGATGAGCGCGAGGAGCAGGAGGGTGACCGCCGCGGTGAGGGTCACGGTGCCCAGGATGTCCAGCTTGTGCGCGTGGCGCGGAGTCTCTTCCCGGAGGTAGCGCTGGAGCATCCAGGCCGAGGCGAGGCCGAAGGGAATGTTCAAGTAGAAGATCCAGCGCCAGGAGAGGGTGTCGGTGATGACCCCGCCAAGCAGCGGCCCCACGAGGCTCGCCAGAGCCCACATGCCGGAGAACACCCCCTGAATGCGCCCGCGCTCTTCGAGCGAATAGACGTCTCCGATGATGGTGATGGCGACCGGATTGACCCCGCCCGCGCCGAGCCCCTGGATGGCCCGGAAGAGCACGAGCTGGCCGAAGCTCCGGGAGATGCCGCAGAGGATGGAGCCGAGCAGGAAGATGAACATCGAGGCCTGATAGATGCGCCTCCGGCCGTAAAGGTCAGCGAGCTTGCCGAAGAGGGGCCCCGTGGTGGTGAAGGTGAGCAGATAGATGGAAAACACCCAGCTGTAGCGCGCCACGCCGCCGAGCTCGCCCACGGCCGTGGGCACCGCCGCGGCCACGGCCGTGGCTTCCAGGGCGGAGAGGAACATCCCCAGCAGGATGGAGGCGGTGAGCAGCTTTCGTTCTCTTCCGGGTTGCAAGGCGACTCCTCACACAAGGCCGTTCAAAACGGCCAGAACAACGTCTGCAGGATTGAAGCCAGACGTGGGAGGGGATTCTATCGTCCCTTGGCCAGGGTCAGGGTGATGGTTTTCGCCACCGGCAGGCCGGGAACGGGCCCGAGCGGCGTCCACACCTCGGCCTCGCCGTTCGTCGTCCGTTCCATCCAGGAGGCTCCCGTGAGCACGACCTCCACGGTGAGCCGTCCGTCCCGGGGAGCCGGCCGCCCCGCCTCCGTGCTCCAGAAATTGGGGAGGCGGATCTCGCCCGTCTTCCCCAGCTCCACCGGCTGAAGATAGAGGCGGCCTTTCGACGAACGGATCTCCTGCCCGTTCACCTTGACCGCCATCTCGAACGCCGAAGCCGTGCGCTCCCCGGAATTCCGGATCGAGACCGCCAGCCGGCACAACGTGTCCGGTCCCGGAGCCGCCGGCTCGACCTTCACTGCCTCGATCGTGACGGGCGGCGACGGCTTCTCCTGGGCGGGGGCGAGGAGGAGGAGAGCGAGGAGGACGAATTTCATGAGGGGGATGGTAGCGCAGACTCGATGTTAGGCTTCCTGGATGCCCCGTCCCCTGAAGCTCTGTGTTTGTCTGCTGTTCGTATCCTTGGCCGGCTCCGCCCAGGGAATCCGTTTCCGCGAGGTGTCCCAGGCGTGGGGGATCGATTTCCAGCATCACCGCGGCGGATCGGGGCAGAGGTACATGGTGGAGACCATGGTGGGCGGCGTGGTGATGTTCGATTTCGACGGCGATGGGGACGAGGATCTGTTCTTCGTGGACGGCGGGAAGCTCCCCGGGTACACCGGCGAGGAGCCGCGGTCGCGGCTGTTCCGCAACGACGGCGGGCGGTTCACGGACTGGACGGAGCGGTCGGGCATCCGGGTGACGACCTACGGCTCGGGCGGGACGGCGGGGGACGTGGACGGCGACGGCGACCTCGATCTGTTCGTCTCCGGCTTCGGCCCGGACCAGCTTTTCCGGAACAACGGGGACGGGACGTTTACGGACGTGACGGAGCGAGCGGGAGTCTCCGATCCTCTGTGGAGCACGTCTTCCGCGTTCGAGGACGTGGACCGGGACGGCGATCTCGATCTCTACGTAGCCAATTACGTGGATTTTTCGACGGCGAATCACAAGTTCTGCGGCGATTCGAAAAGGAATCTGCGGGGCTATTGCCATCCGGACGTGTACACGGGCCAGCCGCACCGTCTTTATAAAAATCGCGGAGACGGCACTTTCGAGGACGGCACCAAGGCGGCCGGGCTCGCGGATCTGGCCGTGGGACCGGGCCTGGGTGTGGTGTGGGGCGACGTGGACAACGATGGATGGCCCGACGTGTACGTGGCGAACGATCTGAAGCCCAACTTCCTCTTCCGCAATCAGGGAAATGGCACGTTCGAGGATCTCTCCCTCCTCTCCGGCACCTCGCTGGGGGACACCGGCCGGCCCGAGGCGGGGATGGGCGTCGACATGGACGACTATGACGGCGACGGGCTCGTCGACGTCATCGTGACCAATTTCGAGCTGGAGACGAACGGCCTCTATCGCAACCTGGGAGGCGGAGCCTTCATGGACGCCCGGAGCCTCGCCCGCATCGCCGAGCCTTCGCTCCTGTACCTCGCCTGGGGCGTGGACTTCGCGGACTTCGATCAGGACGGGGATCTCGACCTCGTCATCGCCAACGGCCACATCAACGACAACGCCGCGCAATTCATGGAAGGGAGCCGCTACGAGCAGCGCAACCAGGTCTTCGAAAACCTGGGCAACGGCCGTTTCCGCGAGAGCACGGCGACCGGCATGGACGTGGTCCGCTCGAGCCGCGGGCTCGCGACCGGGGATCTCGACGGCGATGGTGATCTGGAAGTTGTCATCGTGGACTCGAACGCTCCGGCCGAGGTCTACGAAAACGCGAGCGATGCGGGCCGCTGGCTCGGAGTGGATCTCGCGCTTCCGGCCGGAAACCGCTTCGGCATCGGAGCGCGCGTGGAGGTGGAAGTCGGGGAGAAGAAGCAGATCCGCGACGTGCGGACCGCCTCCTCCTACCTCTCCCAGAACGCCCTCACCGCCCACTTCGGCCTGGGCCCGGCCGGCAAGGTCGACCGCCTCACGATCCGCCGTCCCGGAAAGGTGCAGGTTTTTCTGGGACTGCCCTCCGATCGGCGCATCATCCTCGGTTTTTAATTCTTTTTCGCTTCCCGGGCCGCGTCGCGCAAGGCGATCAGCTCCGCGTTCCCCGGCGCTGCGCGAAGCCCTGCTTCTGCGGCCTCGAGCGCCTCCTGGGGCCGCTTCAAAGAGAGCAGCAGGGTGGCCTCGGCGATGCGCGGGCGCGGGTCGCTTCCGGCGAGCTCGGCTTCCTGGCGGATCAGGGCGAGCGCCTCGTCGGTCCGCCCCTGGGCGGCCAGGTCCTGGGCCTGCTGGAGGTTGCGGCCCGTGGGGTCCTGGCGCCCTTTTTCCCTCTCCGTCACCTGATCGGCCTTGCTCTTCGCGCTCTGAGCCTCGCGGAGCTTCGCCATGGAGCGGGCCGCCTCGTCGCGGCGGCCGGAGGCGAGCTGCGCCTGGCCGAGAAGCTGCCAGGCCTGCGGCTCCGAAGGCTCCCA
Source organism: Thermoanaerobaculia bacterium (assembly GCA_035278895.1). GTDB lineage: Bacteria > Acidobacteriota > Thermoanaerobaculia > Multivoradales > UBA5704 > DATARR01. Next base: position 5,992 of record DATEIO010000836.1, read on the forward strand.
GGCGGCGGCTTTTTCCAGCGCTGCCACGGCCTCGGGCCACCGGTTGAGCCCCACCAGGGCGCGGCCGTACTCCAGCGCGATTTCGGCGGCCAGGGCCCGCTCGCCGGGCGTTGCCGGCTCCCGGCCGAGGAGATCGCGGGCCAGGGGCTCCAGGGTCGTTGCGGCGTCCGCGGGATTGCCGGACTGGTACTGGGCCTTGGCGAGGAGGAGAGCGAGATCGCGGTCCTGGCCGGCCTTTCCGGCGAGGAGCTTCACGGCTTCGTCCGACGTGCCCACGGCGGAGTGGGCCTCGGCGAGGAAGCGGCGGACGTCCAGGTTCAGGGCGGATGGCCCGTCGAGAAGCGGCGTCAGGGTGGCGATGGCGCCCCGGGGATCTCCCTCTTCGAGCTGGAGACGGCCCTGGAGAAGGCGCACGCGCGGCTCGTTCTCGGGAAGGCCGGCGAGGAGCTCCCGGGCTTCGGGAGCGCGATGGAGCTCCAGGGCGTCGAAGGCCGCGGCGAGCCGGCCTTCGTGGTCTTCGGGATGGGCGAGGGCCCAGGGGCGGAGGAGCTTGTAGGAGTCCAGAGGCCGGCCCTGGCGTCCCCGCAGCAATCCCAACTCGCGCGAGGCGGGGGAGACCGGCGCCTCCTTCACGGCGCGCTCCAGGTAGCGCTCGCCCCGCTCGGTCTCCCCGAGAAGCAGAGCCGCCCGGCCCGCGCTGTCCAGAATCAGCGGGCCGGCCTGCTCGGTGTCCGCCAGGGGACCGAGGACGGCGAGAGCGTCCTTCGGGCGGTTTGTCTGGAGATAGAGAACGCCCAGGAAGGAGAGGGCGGGGGGCGGCGTTCCGGCCTTACCCCGGAGCGGCTCCAGAAGTGCGATCGCGCCGTTCAGATCGCCGGCCCGGGCTTTCGCCAGCGCCTGTTCGAGGGCTGACGAGGGAGGCGGCGCCTGCCAGGCGGGAGCGGCGAGCGGGACGAGGAGGAACATAGCGAGGAGGTACGGCTTCATCGGGGGGCTATGGTACACGGTTAGAATCTCCGCCCATGCGCCTTCTCCTCCCGCTCCTCCTCGCTATCGCCCTCTCCCTGTCTGCCCAGACGCCTCGCCCCATTTCCGAGCCGGCGGTGGCCCTGCGCAACCTGGGCCTGGCCCAGCTCGAAAACGAGCAGCCCGGCCAGGCCGGGGAGACCTTCGGAAAGCTCGCGGCGATCGAGCCGGGAGACCCGCTTCCGTTCGCGAACCTGGCGGTCGCGCTCCTGCGCCAGCAGAAGCCCGGGGAGGCCAAGGCCGCGATCGGGCAGGCCCTCGCCAAAGCGCCAGGGCGGGCCGATCTCCTGGCGATCCAGGGGGACGTCTTCCAGGGCGCGGGAGAAGAGGCGGAGGCGCTCGCCGCGTACCGCAAGGCCACGGCGGCGGATCCGGACCGCGTCACGGCCTGGTATTCCCTGTACCGCCAGGCGTCCTCGTCGGCCGAGCCCGACGCGGAGGCGGTGCAGACCGAGGCTCTGCGGGCGCTGGAGCGGCTGCGGCCGGACAACCTCGTGGTCGTGATCCAGGCGGGGCAGCGGGCCATTCAGGGGGGAGACCGGGCCGCAGCCACGAAGGCGTTCCTGCGCGTGCGGGAGCTTCTCGGGCAGCAGGCTCCGCCACAGGCCGCGCCCGTGCTCCAGCAGGTGATGGAGGCGCTGGAGGCGGGGGAGGTGCCGAAGGCCCGGGTTCCGGCGCTCCGGCTCGACAACGTGTTGAAGCCCACGCCCGCCTATCAGCAGGGGCTGCGCGAGCTGACCTTCGGCATTCAGGGAATCCCCGTGGAGCGGTTCGCGAACGAGCCGCCTCCCGCGACCTTCGGCGATCCCGCGCCCGTCACCTTCCGCGCCACCGCCGTGGCTGCGGACGCAACGGCCAGCGTGGCCGCGGGAGACTTCGACGGCGACGACCGGCCGGATCTCGCGCGCCTGATCGCCGGAGAGACCCCGCGGCTGGAGATCCGCAAGAGCGTGGGCGAGCCTCTCCGGGGACCCGAAGCTCCGGGCATTTCCCGGCTCCTCGCGGCCGACCTGGACAACGACGGCAAGCTCGATCTGATCGGCTCGGAACGCGAGCGCATCGCCTTCTGGCGCGGCCGGGGGGAGGGCACGTTCGAGGACGCGACTGCGGCCGCGGGGCTCTCCCCGGCCCGAGGCGAGGCGGCCACCGTGGCGGATTTCGATCTCGAAGGGGACCTGGACCTCGCCCTGCCCGGAGAGCTGTTCCGGAACGCCCTGGAAGGGCCGTTCGCCGCCGTGGGCGCGCAGGTGTTGCCAGAGAAGATCCCCGCGGAGATCCGCAATCTCGTGGCGAGCGATCTCGACCGGGATGGCGATCCGGACCTCGTGATCGCTCACGCCCAGGGAATCGCCTGGCTCGACAACCTGCGCCAGGGACGGTTTACGGACCGCACCGCCGCGTCGGGGCTCGCAAGCGCGGGCGCCGCCCTGGCTGTTACAAGCGCGGACCTGGACAACGACGGCCTGCCCGACCTGATCGCGGCCGGCGCGGGCCTCTCCGCCTGGCACAACCTGGGAGACGGGCGCTTCGCTCCGTGGACCCTTGAAGGATTCCCACAGAGTAAGGATTTATCCGGCGTGATGGCGCTGGACGTGGACAACGACGGCCGGCTGGACCTCGCCGTCCTCGGTCCCAAGGATCTCGTCGTTCTCGCCCAGCGGGGGACTCGCGAAAAGCCTTCCTTCACGCCGTTGCCGGTCGAGGGAGCGCCCGCGGGGATTTCAACCCTGGCTGCCGCGGATCTGGACGGCGACGGCGATCTGGATCTGGCCGCTGGGGGCTCTTCGGGGCTCCTGCGTCTGGAGAACGCCGGGGGGAACAAGAACCGCTGGCTCGCGGTGCGCCTGCGCGGCCTCACGCAGGGGAACGGCAAGAACAACCTTTTCGGCCTGGGTGCCACGATCGAGGTGCGGGACGGCGCGGCCTACCAGTTCCGCGAGGCTGCCGGCCCGGTGACCTACCTGGGGCTCGGCCAGCGCGCCGACGCCGACGTGCTGCGCGTGGTGTGGACCAACGGCGTGCCCCAGAACCGGCTCGACGTGAAAGGCGATCAGCGGATCGTGGAGGAGCAGGTGTTGAAAGGGAGCTGCCCGTTCCTCTACGCCTGGAACGGCGAGACCTTCGCCTTCGTGACCGACCTCCTGTGGAACTCGCCCGTGGGCCTCCCCGTGGCGCCGGGCGTGTGGGCCGGGTCCGATCCCGGCGAGCTCGTGCGAGTGGATGGCGTGAAGGCGGAGGATGGCCTCTACCGCCTGCGCCTCACCGAAGAGCTTTGGGAAGCGGCCTTCTTCGACGCCGCGCGCCTCTGGGTGGTGGACTCTCCCGCGGGTGTCGAGACCGTGAGCAACCTGCGGGTGATCCCCGGGGAGCGCCAGCCGGACCGCATTCTCGGGAGCCGCGCCGTTCGCCCCGTGGTCGCGGCGTGGGACGGCCGGGGGCACGACGCCACGGCCCGCGTCCGGGCTCGGGACGACGTCTACGCCTCGGGCTACGAGCCGAGCGCCTACCAGGGCGTGGCGAAAGAGTGGACCTTCACCTTCGACCTGGGCGAGGCCCCGGCCGCGCCGGTCCGCCTGCATCTCGACGGCTGGATCTTCCCGGCGGACGCGAGCCTCAACCTCGCCGTGGCCCAGCGCTCCGACCTGCCGTATCTCGCGCCCCGGCTGGAGGTGGAGAAGAACGGCGCCTGGGAACCGCTCCTGCCCGCCATGGGTTTCCCCGCGGGCAAGAGGAAGACCATGGTGGTGGACGTCCCGCCCCTGCCGCCCGGCGCGCGCCGCCTGCGCATCGTGACCTCCCTCTGGCTCGCCTGGGACCGCGTGGCCTGGACCGTGGCGCCCGCGGACGACGAGCCGGTCGTGCAGGCGATGCTCGCCCCGCGCGAAGCCGACCTCCGCTTCCGGGGCTTCTCCGCCCTGGTGCGCAAGGCCCCGAACGCGCCTCACGATTACGACTACAGCCGCACGTCGAAAGAATCCCCGTGGATTGCCTTCCCCGGCCGCTACACGCGCTACGGCGACGTGCTCCCGCTGCTCGAAGAGGCGGACGACCGTTCCGTCATCCTCGCTCCGGGCGATGAGATCGCTGTGACCTTCGACGCCTCCGGCCTGCCGCCGGTCCGCCCCGGCTGGGTGCGCACCGTGTTCCTGGAAAGCCACGGGTGGGACAAGGACGCGGACAGGAACACCTACGAGGGGCAGACCCTGGAGCCGCTGCCGTTCCGGGGGATGAAGGCCTACGGCGAGCCGTTTCCGGACACGCCCGAGATGCGGCGGTACCGTGAGGAGTGGTTGACGCGGGAGGTGCGATGACCACCGAGCCTCTCTCCCAACGCCGCCGCGCGGGCCAGGGCACCGGGTGCCTGGTGCTCTTCGGCCTCGTGTTTGCCCTGATCGGGGGCGTGGCCCTCTGGTTCATGTTCATACGGCCGATGTCCCGGTTCCTGGCGGCCCGGTCGTGGCAGGAGACGCCGGCCGTCATCGAGGCGAGCCAGGTCCTCGAAAGCTCGGATTCGGACGGCACCACCTACAAGGTGGACGTCCACTTCACCTACACCTTCGAGGGGCGCGAGTACCAGTCGAACCGGTACAACTTCCTGGACGCCTATTCGAGCGGCCGGTCGGGCAAGGAGGAGATCGTCGCCTACTACTCGCCGGGCCTGCGGACGGTCTGCTGGGTGAACCCGGAAAATCCGTCCGAAGCGGTCTTGAAGAAGGATTTTTCAGCCTCCTACCTGATCGGCCTCATTCCTCTCGTTTTCGTTCTCGCCGGAGTTGGAGTCATGGCGCTGGGCGTCAAGGGAGGGAGATCGAAAAAGGTTTCGATGGCGACCGCGGCACCCATCGCGGATTCCCTGGGGCCGGTCGAGCTCAAGCCCACGGCCACGCCGATGGGAAAATTCATCGGTCTCACGTTCGTGGCCCTGTTCTGGAACGGGATCGTGTCGGTCTTCGTCTGGCAGGCCATCCAGGGCTGGCGGCGGGGAGAGCCGGACGGGTGCCTGACCGCTTTCATCTCCATCTTCGTGGTGATCGGTCTCCTCATCCTCTTCGGCGCCATCCGGCAGTTTCTCGTCCTGTTCAATCCCCGTGTACGGCTCACGTTGAGCAGCGGCTCTCTGCGGATCGGGGAGTCCGCCTATCTCCAGTGGAACATCGCGGGGAGCGCGTCCCGCGTGCAACGGCTCGCCATGGTGCTCGAAGGGCGGGAGGAGGCGCGCTACCGCCGCGGCACCGACACCTACACCGACCGCTCGGTGTTCGCCACGATTCCGATCGTGGACACCACACACTCGTTCGAGATCCCCGCCGGCTCGGCCTCATTCTCCGTGCCCGAGGGGACGCTGCCGTCGTTTTCCGCGACGAACAACAAGATCATCTGGCAGCTCAAGGTGACGTGCGATATCCCCGGCTGGCCGGATTCGGAAGACGACTACGAGATCACCGTGCGGCCGGGGACCGGCTTCGGAGGAGCCTCATGGATCGAATCGAGGTGAGCACCCAGGACGGCCGGCTCTCCTTCCTGCCCGGGGAGACGATCGAGGGCACCGTCTCCTGGTTTCTGGACGAGGCGCCCCGGAGCGTCGAGCTGCGCCTCTTCTGGTACACCGAAGGCAAGGGGGATCAGGACGTGGAGATCGTCCGGACCTTTCCGTTCGAGGCGCCAGGGGCCCAGGACCGCCGCAGCTTCCGGCTCGAAGCGCCCGCGGAGCCGTGGAGCTTTTCCGGCAAGCTGATCTCGCTCTCCTGGGCCCTGGAGGCCGTGGCCGAGCCCGGCGCGAAAGCCGGGCGGGTGGAGATCGTCCTCTCGCCCACGGGCTCCGAGGTCCGGCTCCAACCCGGAGTCTGACGGTGCGGGCGCGGGACAACCCCTTCGCCGTCTCGCGGGTGTTGACGATCCGCTCCCGGCTCGCCGGAGTCACGTGGAACGAGCTTCTGGACCGCCTTGCGGCTTTTGAATTCCGCGCCGCTCTCGTGGGGCCGCACGGCCACGGCAAGACGACGCTCCTGGAGGATCTGGCGCCGCGCCTCGAAGACCGGGGATTCCGGCTCCGCGCCGCCACCTTGCGCGCGGGAGACCGGCGGCTCACGGCAGCACAGGAGGAGACGCTCTTTGGAGACCTCACCGGCCGCGACCTCCTCCTCGTGGACGGCGCCGAGCAGCTCGGCCGCCTCTCGTGGCTCTCCCTGCGCCGGAAGAGCCGCGCCGCGGGCGGTCTCGTGATCACCTCGCACCGCGCCGGGCTCCTGCCAACCCTCCACGAATGCCGCACCACGCCGGAATTGCTGGAAGGCATCGTCCGCGAGCTTCTCGGGTCCGAAGCCGAAGGGATGCCGGAGCTGTGGCAGCGCCACCGGGGGAACGTGCGCGATGCGCTGCGGGAGCTTTATGACGTGTGGGCCGACCGGCCCGTCACCGCGCCTGCTGCCAGAACAGGATCGCCGTGACGAGAAGGCCGATCACGATCACGGCGGCGCGGGCCTTCTCGCGGCCGATCCGCTTCGAAAAGCGCGCCCCCGCGTAGCCACCGAGCGTGGCGCCCACCACGATCACCAGCGCGACCGGCCAGACCACGGCGCCCCGAGCCACGAAGTACACCGCCGCCACGCAGTTGATGCACAGGTTGAAAAAGTTTTTGAGCCCGTTCATCCCGTGGATGTCCTGAAGGCCCAGGAACCCCAGGAGAGCGAGCATCAGGATGCCGATCCCCGCGCCGAAGTAGCCCCCGTAGAGCGCCACGGCGAGCTGGAGGAGGGAGGCGACCGCCCAGCGCTTCGGCGACAGATGGGCAGGATCTACGTCTTGACCGCCGGTCTTCGCCGCGAGCCTTCGCGAGACGGCGCCCTGGATCATGAAGAGCACTGTGGCGAAGAGGAGGAGGACGGGAGCGAGATTCGCGAACACCTTCTCCGGAGTGGACAGCAGCAGGACCGACCCGATCGCTCCGCCCACGAGGCTCGGCAGGAACAGCGTCTTCAACCACGCCCGGTGCTCGGAGACCTCGCGGCGGAACCCGAACAGGCTGGCCGCGGCCCCCGGGAGGAGGGCCACGGTCGACGTCGCGTTGGCCGTGACCGCGGGAAGGCCCAGAAAGACCAGGGTGGGGAAGGTGAGAATCGTGCCGCCCCCGGCCATGGCATTCATCACGCCGGCCCCGAACGAGGCGGCCACGAGCGCTGCGATCTCTCCCGGAGTCATGGGGGGAGAGGATACCTCGGATAAGATCCTCACCCGTAGGGAGGCTCGCTTTTCCCAGGCTCACACACCCAGATAAACAGAAGCCTCTCCGGGGCACAGGGTCGAAGTGTGACCCGCCGGCTCAGAAAAAGACCCGTCCCGCAGGGTCTTTTGGGTCAATCTCTGCCCAGTTATTACCCTCCGTCTAATTTCTTCCGTTCTTCAAACCACACAGAACAATCCTTTTAGGGATTTCCTCCCCGGGTGGTCCGGCTCTTGCCATATCTGCTCCTTCCCTCGCCTCGGGATGGCGATGTTCGGATGACCCCCAGAAGGAGATGTCGATGTCGAAGTTGTTTCAGAGTTTCACCCCACGGCTGATGGCTGTGGGCCTCTGCCTCGTCGCTCTTCCGCTCGTGTCCTTTGCGGGAGAGAAAGCCCAGCCGGCCCCCCACCAGCCGACCCCTGCCGAGATCAAGGCCGACTACCAGAAGCTCAAGGCGGAGAACAAGAAGAAAGACAAGCAGCAGAAGGAAGAGTATCTCCGGGCCGTGCCGCCGCCCGCGGGCGCGGAGATCCTGGATGGCGACTCCATGAAGACGCACGCGGCGCGCGAGTGGTACCTCCTGACCTATCCCACGGGCACGCTGCCGCCCATGCCCTGGACCAAGGCGAAGAAGTGGGTCGACCGCCACGTTCCGGACGCGGCTCCGTGGGCGGGCTCTCCTCTCCGGCCGGGCAACGGCAACGGCAACAAGAGCGAGCTCGGCGGCATCACGGCCGAGGCGGCCGTGGCCCCTGGCAACAACATCTGGGTCCCCTTCGGCCCGCAGCCGCTCGACTCCGTGGGGACGACCAACAACGCCTATCAGTTCGGCACCGTGGCCGGCCGCGTCGGTGAGACCGCTCTCGCTGTCGATCCCAACAATCCCGGCACGGCCTACGCCGGGTTCACGGCGGGCGGCCTGTGGAAGACCACGGAGCTCGGCCTTCCCAACGTCACCTGGACACCGCTCTGGGAGGGCAAGGACTTCGTCACCCAGTCGGTGGGCGCGATCGAGATCGATCCCAACGACGGCAACACCCTCTACGTGGGCACCGGCGACTGGCCGGCGCTCGACCAGTTCAGCGAAGGGATCATGAAGTCGACCGACGGCGGAGCCACCTGGACGCAGCTCGGAGCCGACATCTTCACCCCCTACGCCCCTGCGCTCCCCTCGGGCGGCAACAAGTGGAGCAACCAGAACGTCAAGGTCATCAAGGTCGACCCCAAGAATTCGCAGAACGTGCTGGTAGGGACGCGCTACGACCTGTACCTGTCGAACGATGGCGGATCTTCCTGGCAGATCTGCCCCTTCGGCAACAACTACACCGATCCGGCGGCCGGCACGCCGACGCCCGCGACCAGCGCGATCAACCGGATCAGTGGCATGTACCTCGACACCCGCGGCACGTCGACCGTGGTCTACGTCGCGGTGGGCTACATGTTCGACAACGGCAACGGCAACAACGGCGTCTACCGCTTCACGATGCCCGCGAGCGGCTGCCCGGCCTGGCCCTCCGATTTCACGACTCTCATGAGCGGCCTGCCCGCGGGCACCGGCAACGGCGTCAACCGGGCCAACGGCGGCAGCATCGCCGGCCGGCTCGAGATCGCCGGCGCCATCGGACCGGACGCCAAGCTGACGCTCTACCTCCAGGTGGCGGACGCGACGAGCACCACGGCCGAGGGCACCTACGTGCTGCGGCCGGACGGCGGCGCCACCACCTGGACCAAGCTCACCGGCAGCACGAGCACCAGCTACAAGAACTGCGCGAACGGCGCCTCCGACACGGCCCAGGACTGGTACGACCTGTTCATCGCGGTCGATCCCACGAACGACAAGACGCTCTACATCGGCCACCTGGACGCGTTCAAGGCGACCGTCAATTCGACCTACACGGGCCTGACGCTCTCCAACCTCACGAACGTCTACTCGACGGGCTGCGCCTCCTACGGCAAGGTTCACCCGGACCAGCACGCCTTCACCTTCGTTCCCGGCACGAACGGCGCCGCGTTCCTCCTGGGCAACGACGGCGGCGTCTTCTACAACAGCAACCGGGGCGACGTGAACGCCTGGAAGCAGCTCAACGACTCGTTCAACACCAACCAGTTCTACGCCGGCCAGCTCGGCGCCGACTTCGCCGGCAACGGCATGGGCGGTATCCAGTGGATCTTCGGCGGCATGCAGGACAACGGCAACTCCAGCTGGGACAGCACGGAGGCCACCTTGAAGGCCACCGGCCGCTCCGTGGGCGGCGACGGGTTCTTCACTGCCTTCGATCCGATCGGCGGCACGGAGACTGCGGGCTGGTGGATCTCGGAGTACACCTACGGCTCGCTCTACTGCTCGAGCACGGGCGCGGACGGCCCGTTCTCCCGCGGCGGCTTCCCCTCCGGGAGCTGCGGCCCCAGCCTGACGGGCAGCGCCGACTGGAGCGCCCCCTTCATGCTCGACGCGCTCCACTGCGCGAGCACTCAGTGCCGGAATTACGTTTTCGGAGAGGACTACGTCCATGCCGCGGGGAGCTATGGCACCTACGGACCGGCCTGGTCGCGGATCTCCGGGAGCCTCGTCAAGACCAGCGCGGGCTCGATCATCAGCGTCAACTTCGCCCCCAGCAATCCCAAGGCCGCGGCGGTGGGCACCAACGACGGCAAGGTCTGGTGGTCGGAGACGATCTACACCGGCACGGCCTGCACCCAGGCCGCGGCCAACACCTCGTCCTTCGCCTGCACGCCGAACACCTCCGCGGTCTGGCGCGACGTGGACTCCACGAACGCCACGCTGCCCAACCGCGTCGTCCAGGGCGTGGCGTTCGACCCGGCCGACCACACGCGGATCTACGCCGCCGTGGGCGGGTTCGACGAGAACACTCCCACGACCCCGGGCCACCTCTTCGAATTCAAGTGGAACGGCTCGGCCTGGACCCGCGTCAACAAGACCGGCAACCTCCCGAACGTGCCGGCCAACGCGGTGGCGGTCAACCCGAACGATCGAAAGCAGGTCTTCGTCGGCACCCACTTCGGCTTCTACTACACGGCGGACATCGACGCCGCCAACGTGGTGTGGACCCGCTACCAGCACGGCCTGCCGAACACGGTCATCAAGTACCTGGCGATCGACCGCGGCCCGTCGTCCAATCCGCTCAAGGGCACGACCCTCGCCGCCTTCACCTACGGCCGTGGCGTCTACGCGATCCGGCTCCCGGGCCCCGGCGGCTTTGGTTCCACCAACACCAACGTGCCGCCGGTAGCCAATTTCACGCCGGGCTGCACGAGCCTGACCTGCAATTTCACCGACCAGAGCACCGATTCGGACGGCACGATCGCGGCCTGGAGCTGGAATTTCGGGGACGGCGGGACCTCGACGGCGCAGAGCCCGAGCCACCTCTACACCGCGGCCGGCACCTATACCGTCTCCCTGACCGTGACCGACAACGGCGGCGCCACGGGCTCCACGTCGAAGAGCGTGACGGTCACCGCCCCGGCGGGGAGCCTCACCCTTTCCGTCCGGCCCTACCTGGTGAGCAACAAGCACCGGGTGGACCTGACCTGGAGCGGCGCGATCTCGACGAACGTCGACGTCTACCGGAACGGCATCATCATCACCACCACGCCCAACGACGGCGCCTACACCGACGCCATCAACAAGCGGGGCTCCGCGACCTACGTCTACAAGGTCTGCAACGCGGGCACGAGCGTCTGCTCGAACGAGGCCACGGCCGTCTTCTAGACCCGGCGCCGCGCGCGAGCGCTCCCGAAGGCCCCGGGCGACCGGGGCCTTTTTTATTTTGCGACTAGGGACTGGATTCGTCGATCTTCTGGACGGAGATGTTGAGCGCCTGAACGAGCCTCTCGTCGTTGGGATAGCGCTTGACGAGCATTGCGAGATAGCGGGCCGCCCGGCGGTAGTCGCCACGCTCGTAGTAGGTCCAGGCGAGCCCTTTGGTTCCGCGGTTCGGGCCCGGGTAGAGCTGGCTCATGGCCTCCCAGACCTGGATGGCCTCGTCGACCTTCCCTTCCGCTTTGAGCGCGCTCCCCAGGCCGCCCCACGCCACCGGGTTCTCCGGGGCGATCTTCAGAGCGCGCTCGAAATAGACCCGGGCCTCGTGGGCCCGCCGCAGCTCGAGGAGGGTGTGGCCCATGCCGTTCAGCGCAATCATGTCTCCGGGGTCTTCGGTCAGGGCGCGCTCGAAGGCCGGGACCGCCTCCTCGTATTGCTGGGCCGTGTGCAGACGCCACCCGAGCGCCGTCCACCGGGAGCGGCTCGTGGGACGGATCCCGAGATGGGCCTTGAGAGTGGGATCGAGAGACCGCGAGCTGGCGGCCGCTTCCAGTCTCCGCAGCTCCTCATCATCCGGTTCCGCGCGGAGAAGCGGGGCGAGGAGCCGCTTCGCCTCGTCGAACCGGCCGTCGCGCAGGTAGAGCTGGGCCAGATCCCTTTCGAGACCGGGCTTCGCCCAGAGCTCCTCGGCCTTCCGGGTCTCTCCCAGGCCGAGATGGATCCATCCCAGGATCTGCAAGGCGGTGGGGTGGCCGGAGTCCAGGGCCAGGCAGCGCCGGGCGGCCTGTTCGGCGTCGCCGATCTGATACCGGTTGTAGTGCTCCATGGCCAGCCCCGCCCAGACGTCAGGCAGGTCGGGCGCGAGCCTCACGGCCCAGAGAAAGAGGGTGTGCGCCTTCTCCCACTGGTTTTCGTAGGCGAGCCGCTGGGCCTGCTCCAGGAACACGAGGGCGTCCGCGCGGGCGTTCTCGGAAGAGGCCGGGTCTTCGGCCCCGAACAGGGCCGGGGAATCCCAGGTGGAGGAGGTGAAGACGAGCGCCAGGGCGAGGAGCAGGGCGACGGGGAGGCGCCACAGCCATCTCCGGCGCCGGAGATCCCCCTCCTGCTCCTGGAGCGAGGCGGTCAGCAGGGGATCGGGGAGGGAGAGGAGGCTGTCGAGCCTGGACTCTTCCGGAGACTTGCGTCCCTTCCCCTCGGAACCGGGCCTGGTGACCTCGAATTGATCCAAAGTCCGGCCTCCGCGTCAACGGATTGTCCGGACGATCAATCGGCCTGTCGTCCAGGGACTATCTTCTCGACGGCCACGTTCAGGGCCGCGATCGCCTGCGTGTCGTTCGGATACTTCGTGGCCAGTTGGGCGAAGTAGACCGCCGCCTGGCTGTAGTCGCCCCGCTCGTAGTAGGTCCAGGCGAGGCCTTTCGTGCCATCGCTCACGCCCGGGTACAGGTCGGAGACCGTGTGCCAGACCGCGATGGCCTCTTCGGTCTGGCCCTCGACCTTCAGGCAGTTGGCGAGGCCGTTCAGAGAAACCAGGTGGTCGTGATCGATCGCGAGGGCCCGCTCGAAGTAGGTCCGTCCCTCCCGCGCCCGGTTCATGTCGAGGAGGGTGAGGCCCAGGCCGCTCAAGGCGCTCACGTCGTCGGGGTGCATGGCCACGGCCTTGCCGAACGCGTCAGCCGCCTCTTCGTAGCGTTCCTCCATGTGCAGGCGCCATCCGAGGTCCGCCCAGCGCGAACGGCCGGTCGGCGCGGGCTCCAGCATGGAGCGCAGGCTGGGTGGGAGCTCCCGGGCCGCCGCGGCTTGCGCCATGCGGTGGAGCAGATCCTTGTCCGGCGATTCCTCGACCAGCTTGGCCAGGCGAGGCGCGGCCTCGTCGAATCTCCCCTGGAGGAGATAGAGGCGGGCGAGCTGCAGGCTCTCCCCGATGCGCAGGAACACCTGCTCGGCCTTGCGCTCCTCGCCGCGGCGCATGTAGAGAGTGCCCAGCCCACGCAGCGCCCGCGAGTGGTCCGGATCGAGGGCGAGAGCCCGCTGGAAAGCCTCTTCGGCCGAGAAGGTCTGGAAATTGTGGAGATGGCAGTTGCCGACCTCGGCCCAGGCATCCGCGGAGCCCGGGGCGAGCTCGAGCGCCAGGCGGAAGCGGTCCATGGCCTCCGCGTACTCGTCCTCCGAGGTGAGCCGGATCCCCTCGTCGATGAGCAGGCGGACCTGGCCCGACTCCGCCGTGCTCCCGGCAGGGGAGCCTTCCGGCATGGAGCCTGTGAAGCCGAGCAACCCCAGGGAGAAGACCGCCGCGAGCCCGAGGAGCCCGGCCAGACCCCAGATCCGCTGCTTTCGCTGCCTCTGCCCCTCTTCCTGCTGCAAAGAGGCGATCAGGAAGGGATCGGTGTCGACGAGAAAACTGTCGAGCCGGTCCGCCTCCCGAGGAGCCCGGGTGGCGTTGCCGGAGATAAGCCTGAAACCCTTGTGCTTTGCCACGTTCCCTGCGTCACTTTCCGCCGCTCCTGGTACTTCCCCTCAATGCATGAAACAAATCAATGGGAGAAGTGTACGGCGAAACCGTTGCGATTGGGAGAGGGCATCTCCCGAAAGTGGGAGCTGACCCGTGAAATCGCCTATCTCTATGTACGCAAGAACGGGAGTAAAGTTTCGCCGGGCCGCCGCGAAAGGCCGACCCGGCGAACGGGGGTGCGGAAGAGGGGAGGGGCCTAGATGGCCTTGATGAGGCGGGCGGCCGCCTCGGTCCGCTCTTTGCCGCTGAAGATCTCCTCCACGCCGCTCTCGTTGCTCTCCACGATCACCTGGCGCAGGGCCTCGATGATCTTGTCGAGCCGCGAACGGACGGTCGGATAGGAGACACCGGCCTGCTCCGCGATCGCCTTCAGGTTGCCGCTGGCGAGCACGAACATCTCGATGAAGCGCTGGTGCTCGATCGGCAGCCGTGCCAGGCGCTGGGCCGGGAACTCGGCCTCCACGGAGATCTCGCAGGAGGGGCACGACATCCGGGTTACCTGCATGGCCCGGTTGCAGTAGGGGCAATGATTGGTTACGGGTTCAGGGGACATGGTTTTGTTTTTTCCCTATCGAACAAAGCGTAACGCCAAGGGCTGCTGGAGTCAATCTCTCTTAGCGCGTTGCAGGATTTGAATCGAGGTTCAAAATATGGCGCTTCAGCAATAAAAGCCGTGGCACCGTCTTCGCGACGCTTCCGAGGGTAATCTGGAGAGCCTTTCCGGGCGGTAGTTGCGGGGGGGACTAGATCTGACCATCTCTGCAACTGTACAATCGCGGAAAATTCCTGGCAGACGGGGAATGGCGTTGGCTGTCCCCTTTGCGGCGGAGCGGTCCGCGTAAGAGTGCTGCGTGCGCCGGACCCCTGTCTGCCTGAGAGGAGACCAGAGGAGCTATGGACATCGGGCCGCATTGGACCAGCCTGGAAAATCCGGACATCATCCGCCTGAAGCTCGTGGGGGTCGTCTCCCTCGAGCACGCGCAGGAGGTCAACCAGGCTCACAGGGACTTCGCGCAGGGTCTGCCGCACTTCTTCTACCTGATCGACCTGTCGGAGTTGGACAGCATCCCCGCCGCCGTCCGCAAGGAGGCCGCCGGGACGTTGAAGGACCTCCCGCTCTACGGGACGGCGATCTACGGCGCTTCGCTCGCCGCCCGCGTGGTCGCCAAGCTGCTCCTGACCGCGGTGAACCTCGTGCGGGCGGACCGGAAGAACCCGGTCCAGTTCTTCGAGACCGAGGGCGAGGCCCGCGTCTGGATCGACGGCCGGCGCGAGCTCGTCGTCTCCGACCGGATCTGACGGCTGAAGCCTCCTGAGGACGGGGCGGTCCCGCGAGGCCGCCTCATCCTCCCAGGAGGCCGATGACCTTTTCCTCCACCAGATCCATCCGGTACGCCTGCGGCGAGGCCGGCAGGCCGGGCATGCGGATGATGCTGCCCAGGAGCGGCACCACGTAACCGGCCCCGGCCGCCAGGACGAAGCTGCGGACCGTGACGTCGAAATTCTCGGGCCGGCCCGGGATCGACGGGTTGTCCGAGAGGGACGTGGGGGTCTTGGCCACGCAGAGCGGGAGCTTTTCGTAGCCGAGCTTCTGGATCTGCTTGAGCTCCCGCTCGGCCTGGGGCGTGTAGACCACGTCGCGGGCACCGTACACCGTCCGCGCGATCTTCTCCATCTTCGCCTTGATCGGCTCGGACCAGTCGTAGAGCGGCGTAAACGGCCTGGGGTCCGGCTCTGCGTGCTCGAGCACGGCGCGGGCGATCTCGACCCCGCCTTCGCCCCCGCGGGTGAAGAAGTCGCCGGCCGCGAAGGGGACTCCCATCTCCTCGGAGGCGCGGCGCACCACCTCGATCTCCTCGGGAGCGTCGGTCTCGAACTGGTTGAGCGCCACAATCGGTGGCTTGCCGAAAGCGCGGATGCTTTCCAGGTGCTTCCTCAGATTGCCGAGCCCCCGCTCGACGGCGCCGGGATCGGGGTTCGTCAGGGCGTCCTTGGCCACCCCGCCGTGCCGTTTGAGGGCCCGGATGGTGGCGACCAGCACGACCGCCGCCGGGGAGAGCCCCGCCGAGACGCACTTGATGTCGAAGAACTTCTCCGCCCCGAGGTCGAAGGCGAAGCCCGCCTCGGTCACCACCCAGTCGGCAGAGGCCAAGGCGGTCTTGGTGGCGATCACCGAGTTGCAGCCGTGGGCGATGTTGCCGAACGGCCCGCCGTGTACCACCGCGGGCACTCCCTCGCCCGTCTGCACGAGGTTCGGCATCAGCGCGTCCTTGAGCAGCACCATCATGGACCCCACGGCCTGGAGATCGGCCGCGGTCACCGGCCGGCCGTCGACCGTGAGGGCCACGAGGAGGCGCGACAGGCGGGCGCGTAGATCCTCGACGTCCTCGGCGAGGCAGAGGACGGCCATCACCTCGGAAGCGGCCGTGATGTCGAACCCGGTCTCCCGCGGCACCCCTTCGAGCGCTCCGCCCAGGCCGATGACCATATGGCGGAGCGCCCGGTCGTTGACGTCCATCACCCGCCGCCAGAAGACCCGGCGGGGATCGATCCCAAGTGAATTGCCGTGGTGGATGTGGTTGTCCAGAAGGGCCGCCAGGAGGTTGTGGGCCGAGGTCACGGCGTGGAAGTCGCCGGTGAAGTGAAGGTTGATGTCCTCGGTCGGCACGAGGACCGAGCGGCCGCCGCCGGTCGCTCCGCCCTTCATCCCGAAGATCGGCCCGAGCGAAGGCTCGCGAAGCGCCAGGCACACCCGCTCTCCGAGCTTCGCCAGGCCCTGGGCGATGCCGATCGAAGTCGTGGTCTTGCCCTCGCCCGCATCGGTCGGCGTGATGGCCGAGACCAGCACCAGCTTGCCCGGCGGGTGGCCGGACTCCCGGGCCGCCAGGCGGATCTTGGCCTTGTCATCCCCGTAGGGAACGACGTGTTTCGAGTCGATCCCGAGGTCGTGGGCGACCTGGGCGATGGGGCGGGGACAAGACGGTGCGGTCATCAGCGGGGGCCTCCTCGAAATCCCGGATCCAAAAACATTCAGGGGTCGAAAACCCGACGCAGAGTATCACCAGCACTGAGCCGGCCGCCCACCCATTCGGAGAGGAACGGTGTCTCCGGGAGAAGGGGAAGAAATAGGCCGTCTGTCTCTTTTTGAGGACACAACAAAACGCCTTCCCGAGGGAACCAACTCTGGCACCGGCTTTGCCGTATACAGAGACAGGACTTGTAGGAATGCAGGGTGAGGAGATCCGAGGGCTGAAGCGTTGTAACAAGAAACAGCGGGACGGCGCCTATGAGTGGCAGAGATCCCGCGAACAGCGGAAAGGCAGGAACGTCATGACCAAGGAATTCGCCAAGATGCTCGCCCTCTCCCTCGCGTCGGTGCTGCTGCTGGCCGCTGCGGCCGTGACGTCCGGCGGGATGTAGAGCGCCTCCGCGTAACGAATCCGCCCCCGCCGCGTAGACTGAAGGTGTGGAGCTGATCGACGCACGCATTTTCCGGACGCGAGGCCCCCGCCCCTCCCTTCCGGCGCTGTTTCTGGCGGCTCTCCCTCTTCTGACCCTTTCCCTTTCCGCCGCACCCCGCCCGGCTTCATCGGGCCTCCGCGCCTGGAGCCTGGATCTCCCCGGCGCCCCGGCCGCGGTCGTGCCGTCCGACGTGGACGGAGACGGCCGGACGGATCTCGTGGTGGCGGTGGCCTATAGCCAGTGGGATCAGATCGAGATCACCGAGAGCACCACGATGGACGACATCGAGGGACTGGTCGAGGTGATGACGATCGTGCCGTCGCTCCTGGACCGCCGCGAGGTGCGGGTGTATCTCGCCAAGCCGGACGGGAGCTATGCCCTGTCCGGCCCCGCGCTTCCCCTGCCGCTCTCCGTGCTCTCGCTCGAAGCCGGGCCGCCGGGCACACCCGTGCTGGCGTTGACGGACGCGGGGGCGAGCGTGCTCCGGCTGGACGCTTCGGGCACGCCGCGCCTCGATCCCCTGATCTCCGATCCCCCGGTTTTCGCGGGCACGGGCAACTTCCTTGCGGGCCTGGATCTCGTGCGCGACCTGTCGGGAGATGGAGTGGCGGACCTTCTGCTGCCGTCGAAGGACGGCCTCGCCGTCTACCTGGGCGGCCCCGGAGGGATCTCGGCCCGCGCCACGGCGCACTTCCCCGTCCCCGGCGAGGCCTTCCGCTCCCGGGAGGGGGCGCTCGAGCACCGCTATCCGCTCCCGTCCGTAGAGGACGTCAACGGCGACGGCCTGCCGGATCTCGTGTTCCGCGACCCGGTCAAGCGCTGGAGCCTTGTGCGGGTGGCGAGGAACGCAGGTAACGGCAAGTTCTCCGGGGCTGTGGAGGTGGACCTCGAAGGGGACGACAAGCCGCAGACCGACAGGGACGTCCGTCCCGTCTGGTTCGGAGACCTGGACGGCGACGGCATCGGCGAGGTGGTCTCGGAGCAGAGCCTGGACAAGGAGGACGCCTCGATCCGCCAGTCCATGAAGCAGGTGAGAGAGCCCAAGAACCGCCTCTCCTTCCGCCGGGTGGGCAAGGGCCTGAAGCGGGTCAACGAGGCGTACCGGACCGTGGACGTGACCGGCCACGCCTTCGCGCCGAACGAGGGCGGAGGGGATGGGGGAGGGGACATGGAGGTCAGCGTCAACCTCCCCGGTGGGTTCCAGGACCTGAACGGCGACGGCCGCCAGGATCTGGTGACCATCACGACCGACCTCTCGATCCCCAAGCTCATGGGCACCGTCGCCACCAAGCGGCTCACCCTCGGGCTCGACTTCCACGTCTGGTGCCAGAACCAGGAAGGAGACCTGAAGCGCGTCCCCGGTCTCGACCTCTCGGGCCAGTTCCGCCTGAACTTCAACGACCTCCGCGTGAGCCAGCTCTCGCTCTTCTCGGGCGACTTCGACGGCGACAGCCGGAGCGACTTCGTCCAGCTCGGCCGCGGCAAGACCGTGACCATCCACCGCGGCCGGCCCGACTGCTCGTTCCCCAAGGCCCCGGACCTCTCCGTGACCCTGAAATCCGAGCCGCTCGACATGTCCCTCGTCCAGATCCGGGATCTGAACGGGGACAAGCGCTCGGATCTGATGGTGCTCCAACCGAGAGGGGCGGCGGAGCCGGGGATGGTGGCTCCGGTGCGGGTGGATTTGTATTTGAGTGAGGGACCTCACCTCCTGTCCTCCTCTCCCTTCGCCCTCCCCCCAACCGGGAGAGGAGGGACGCCTGCGGAGGATCTTGCCGAGCCCGAGTCCGTAGGGTGCGCTGCGCGCACGGGGTGGGCGGAGGAAAGCG
>DATEIO010000837.1:0-8345 GCA_035278895.1 Thermoanaerobaculia bacterium
ACGGCGGCCACGCCGGGCACATCCTTCAGATCGCGGTAGAGCGCGTCGGAGGCGGACTCCTCCACCTGAAGCGCGGCTCCCGAAAACGACCGGCCGTCTCGCAGCAGTCTCTGGAGCGCGTCGATCCGCATGTAGGCCGAAGTGCCCATGTTTTCGGTCACGAGGCGGACGACCGGAACCTGCCGCACGGGCCGGGCGCCTTCGAGCACCTCGACGGTCACGAGATCCCCCTCTTTCACGTCCAGCAGGCCGGCGAGCGCTTCCGACAGCACGAGCCCTTCGGCCGGCAGCTCCACTGCCTGGAGCGAATCGACGTCCACCACGCGTTTCAGGCGCGATCCGGCAGCGATCCCTTGAATGGCGGTGCGCCGCGAGAGGTGGCCATGGACGAGGCGCACCGCTGCGAAGCGCAGCGGCTCGGCATGGACCACGCCGGGCAGCCGCGCCAGCTCGTGGAGCGCCCGCGCCGAGGCCGGCTCTACGAAGGTCACGGTCGCGTCCTGCCGCTCCAGCACTCCGAACTGTTCGTTCAAAAGCGCGTTGATCGAGCTCTTGAACGAGGTTCCGACCACGACGAGCGCTCCGCCAGCCCCGATGCCCACCACGGCCACGAGCGTGCGCAGGGGGCGGCGGGAAAGGTTTCTCAGGATCATGCGCGACGGCGGCGAGAGGATCTTCCGCAGGCCCAGCCGTTCGAGCCGGGTGACGTTGTACGAAGCCGGCGGCTCGGGCCGCATGGCCTCGGCCGGCGGGAGCGCCGCCACCCGGCTCACCGCGCCCAGCGCGCCCACGGCCGCCGCCGCGAACGCCACCCCCGCGGCCTGGAGCACGCGGGAGGGGTAAAGCTCGTAGAGCAGCACGGGGAACGAGAACAGCTCGGTGTAGAGCTTCGTGACGCCCACGGCCATTCGCACCCCGGTGAAGGTTCCGAACGTGGCTCCCAGGAGGGCGATCCCCAGGCTCAGCTTCCCGTAGTGCGCTCCAAGCGCCACGTTCGAATAACCGAGCGCTTTCAACGCCGCAATCTGCTCGCGCTGCACGGAGACGATCCGGATCAGCACGACGTAGAGCAGGAACGCCGCGACGCCGAGAAAGATCATGGGCAGGAAGTTGCCCACGTTCTGGAGCTGGTCGATCTCGTTCTGGAGATACCAGTGGGAGGTCTGGAGCGCCCGTGGCACCGCGCCCAGGCCACCGTAGGGCGCGAGCAGGCGATCGAGCCGGACGATCACCTCCTGCTCCGAGGCGCCGGGCACGAGGCGGATCGTGACGTCGTTGAAGCTCCCTTCGAGGTCGAAGGCCGCGGCCAGGGCCTTCCGCTCCATCCACAGGACGCCGAACCTCTTGGGATCGGGCATCAGATCGCCCGGGCGGATGCTGTAGACGTACTCCGGCGAGAGCGCGATCCCCACGATCGAAAGCTTCCGGCGCGTGCCGTTGAGCACGGCGGTCAGGCTGTCGCCGGGCCGCAGGCCGTGCCGGCCCGCGAAGGCCTCGGAGACGAGCACTTCGTCCGGCCGGCCCGGGGCGATCCAGCGCCCATGGCGAAGGTAGAGATCGTTCATCGCCGGCCGCCCGTCCGCGGGGATGGAAACGAGGCGCCCCATGGCCGGCTCGCTCATCCCGGGCACGTCGAGCGTGACCTCGGCCACCACCCGCGCCTCGACGCGCGCCACGCCGGGGATCTCCTCGATCCGCCGCGCGACTCCTGCCGGCACCCGCTTCGCGTTGGCGAACACGTCGCCGAAGCGGTAGCGGTCGTAGTAGGACCGCTGGGTGAGCCCGAGCGAATCGAACGTGCTCCGGTACATCACGAACATGGCAACCCCGGCGCCGATCACCAGGGCGATGGCGATCACCTGCCCCTTGATCCGCCAGAGGTCCCGCAGCAGCTTGCGGTCGAGCGCGCGCACCATGGTCAGCTCACCAGGAGAGGTCGCGCGGCGAGAGCCGGTGCGCGTTTCTCCGCTCGTCCGCGATCTTGCCGTCGGCCATGGAGACGACCCGGTCGGCCATGGCCGCGATAGCCGCGTTGTGGGTGATCACCACGACGCTCGTGCCCAATTCGTTTCCCACCCGCTCGATGGCTTCGAGCACCACGACGCCGGTCGAGATGTCGAGCGCGCCCGTGGGCTCGTCGCACAAGAGCACGTCCGGCCGCTTGGCGATGGCCCGGGCGATCGCCACCCGCTGCTGCTGGCCGCCCGAGAGCTGCGAGGGAAAGTGATCCATGCGGTCCCCGAGGCCCACCATTTCGAGCGCCTCTTCGGGCGTCATCGGCGACTCCGCGATGTCCGTCACCAGCTCCACGTTCTCCTTGGCCGTCAGGCTCGGAATCAGGTTGTAGAACTGGAACACGAAGCCCACGTGGTTCCTCCGGTAGCGGGTCAGCTCGGAGTCGCCGGCCGCGGTCAGGTCGTTTCCCCGGTAGCGCACGCGCCCCGCGGTCGGCACGTCGAGGCCTCCCAGGATGTTCAAGAGCGTCGATTTGCCGCTCCCGGAAGGGCCCAGGAGCACAAGGAGCTCCCCTTCCTGGAGCGCCAGGTCCACGCCGCGCAGCGCGTGCACCTCCAGCTCTCCCATGGGATAGACCTTGGTGATCCCTTCGGCCTCGAACACGCTCATGGCAGCCCCTTCTCCGCGAGCCACAGGTGGTGGCGCTGGTGGGCCGGGATGAGCCGCAGCGCGGACCAGCGTTCCGGAGCGGGGCGCCGGGTCCAGCCGTCCAGGCCCAGCCTTTCCACGAGCCGGTGAGCCCGGGCCGTCGCCTCGTCAAGCTCGGCCTCCAGGGCCTCGAGCTGGGAGGGTCGATGAGTGCTCATGTCCTTCATGGTCTCAGCATATGGGGAGGACCAGCCTATCCGCATCCGCCGGTCGGCGTATCGGGCGGCCGATTCGACTTCCGGGGTAAAATTGTATTTTCGCCGAAAGGATCTCATGCGACGCGTCCTCCTCCTGATCCTCCTCTGCGCGGCTCCCGCCTTTGCCTTCGAGCCGTACCTCGTCAAAGACATCAACCCGGACTTCCGAAGCGGCGGCTCGCAGCCCAGCCGCTTCACCGCTCTGGGCGACGTCGCCTTTTTCGAGGCGACGACGGGCGACGACGGCGTCGAGCCCTGGGCGAGCGACGGCACGGCCGCGGGCACGTTCCTGCTGGCCGACGTCTGCTCGGGGATCTGCTCCAGCCACCCTCGCGTTCTCATGGCAACCCCGAAGGGCTACTTCTTCTCGGCGTCGAACCGAAGCGGCGAGCGGGAGCTCTGGGTGAGCCAGGGGACCCCCGCGAGCACGATCCGTCTCGCGACGCGCCTGGGGACCTCCTGGGAAGTTCCTCCGCTCTACCTGGAGAGCCAGGGGGTCCTCTACTTCGTCGGCTTCTCCGCCAAGGACAGCGTCCCGGTCGCCCAGCTCTGGCGGTCGGACGGCAACCCGGCCGGAACCTATGCCCTCGCCGATCTTCACCCCGGGGCTCCCACCTTCGGACGGATCGTGCCCTTCCGAGGCCGCATCTTCTTTAGCACCAACGATGGTAGCGGTGCCGGCGCCTCCCTCTGGGTCAGCGACGGAACGGCCGCGGGAACCCGTCTGCTGAAGCGCGCCTGGCCGGAGAACGGTCTGGCTCCGTTGCAAGGGCTGATCGCCACGAGCCGTTTTCTCTACTTCTTCGCGGTCAACCCCAAGAACGGCCTTGATCTCTGGCGCAGCGACGGCACTTCCAAGGGCACTCAGCGGGTGGCCGGTCTGAATCTGCTCGCACGCCCCGGAGAGCCTGCCCTCCAAGGCGTGGCAGCTTTCGGAGACCGTCTGCTGTTCGCGGGAACAGCAGACGCCAAGGGTGACGAGATCTGGATGAGCGACGGCACCGCGGCCGGCACCCGGAAGATCACCAATTTCCTGGAGCCCATTCCGTTCGGGAAGTACGGTTCCATTCATCCTCTCATCCCCCTGGGCAACCGGCTCGTCTTCGCGGCCAACGACGGGACGAAGGGCCGGGAGCTCTGGGTGACCGACGGCACGGCCAAGGGGACGCGCCTCCTGGTGGACGTCGTTCCAGGATCGGGTTCGGGCGTCTCCTCCCTCGGGCAGGTCTACAAGGAACGCCTCCTCTTCACCGGAACCGACGGCCGCCGGGGCCAGGAGCTGTGGACCACCGACGGCACGCCCCAGGGAACCCGGATGATCCGCGACATCTGCCGGGGGAGCTGCAGCTCCTTTCCCTTTGGCGCCCTGCCCTTGAATGGAGACCTGTTGTTCATCGCCGACAGCCTGAGAGGCCGGGAATTCTGGAAGACCGACGGCACCACCGCCGGCACGGTCCCCGTAACCGGCGACATCCCCACGGACTTCCTCTTCAGCCGGATCGCTCTCCCCGGCAAGGTCCTCTTTTCCCGGCGGGATGAGGCTCACGGCGAAGAGCTCTGGGCGACGGACGGCACCGCCGCGGGCACCGGGCTCCTGGCCGATCTGAACGACGCGAACCAAGCCGGTTCCTTCCCCGGAGACTTCCTGCGCCTGGGAAACACGCTCCTTTTTGCGGCCTACGACGGCCAGCGCACCGGGCTCTGGAAGAGCGACGGCACCGCGGAAGGCACGGTCTTCGTCCACGACCTGAATGCCGATCCCTTGGAGCCTCCCAGTGTGGCTCTCGAGATTCTCGATTCGGCAGAGGCCGGTGGGGCTCTCTTCCTGAACGTGGACCGGGGGGGCAACTCTCCTCTCGCGCTATGGCGAACGGACGGCACGGCCGCTGGCACCGTCCTCCTGGACCTCGGGCGGACCGTCGAGCGAGCTGCAGGGTCTCTGCGCGCTCTCGGAGACAAGGTCTTCTTCGTGAGCTGGGACCCGGATTCCGGCCGAGACGAGCTCTGGGTGATCGACGGCACGGCAGAAGGCCCCCGCAAGCTCACAGGCCTCCTCCCGGAAACACCCGTTGCCAATCCGGAGGAGCTCACGGTCTACCAGGGCAAGCTCTTCTTTTCCGCCAATGGCCCCTTCCCCGACAATGCTCCCTACTCGGGCCGCGAGCTCTGGAAAACCGACGGCACCGAGGCGGGCACGGTCCTCGTCCGGGATGTCGATTGGGGAGCGTTGAACCCCACTCTTCTCACCGTTCACCAGGGGGTCCTGTACTTCTCCGGCGAGGACGACGAGCACGGGAGAGAGCTCTGGGTCATCGACGGCACCTCGGCGGGAACGAGGAGGGTGACCGACGCCGGACCGGAGTTCGAGTCCTTCCAAATCGGCGCCATGACCTCGGCCGGGTCCCTTCTCTTCCTCTGGAACGCGGGAGCGTCCGGCCAGAGCGGTCTCTGGGTGAGCGATGGCACCGCGGCTGGAACGAGGAAGATCAGTCCGGTCACCAGGACCACTCTTTTCACTCCGCCCGTCCTGCTCGACGGGATCGTCTACTTCTTCGGATGGACGAGCGGCTTTACGACGCTCTGGAGGAGTGACGGCACCGAGACCGGGACCTTCCAGATCCTCCGGGAGGAGGACACCGGATACACCTCGTTGAGCCCGAGCCCCTTTGCTACGGCCGGCGGCCTGCTCTTCTTCAAACAGGGAGACGCTCTTTGGAGGTCGGACGGCACCGCGGCCGGCACCGCCAAGGTCCGGGACCGGGTGGGCTCTGCCCCCTTCGCCCTCGGCCCGCGCATCTTCTTCCAGGCCTACGACCCGGCCACGGGCACCGAGCTCTGGGCGATCGACACGCGGGAGGACTGAAGCGTTGCCCGGCGCCCTTCTCCAGGACGTCCGCTCCGCGTTCCGCGGCCTGGTCAAAAGCCCGGGGTTCACGGCCGTGGCGGTGGCGATCCTCACCCTGGGGATCGGTGCCAACGCCACGATCTTCACCCTGGTCGAAGAGATCTTTTTCAAAGCCCCGGCCGGCGTGGGCGAGCCCGGCGGGATCGTGCGCCTCCACCGGGAGAGCCAGGAGATTCCCGAGGAGTGGTGGAGCCATCCGGACTACGTCTTCTTCCGGGAGAAGAACCGCTCCTTCTCGGGGCTCGCGGCCTATTCGTCCAACCTCGTTCCCGTGACCGCCGCCATTCCCGGTGCAGGGGACCGCCCGCTCCGCGCCGAGGCGTGCTTCGCCTCTGCCAACTTCTTCGACGTCCTGGAAGTCCGCCCGTCTCCGGGGAGGGCCTTTCTTCCGCAGGAGGGGGCCGCGCCCGGGCAGGCCGCGGTGGCCGTCGTGAGCTACGGATTCTGGCGCGGCGCTCTGGGCGGGGATGCCAAGGCCGTAGGATCGACCCTGAGATTGAACGGCCACTCCTTCACCGTGATCGGCGTGGCTCCCGCGGCCTTCCGGAGCGTGAGCCCGGTCGAGCCCGCGGCGGACCTGTGGGTCCCGGTCACGATGCACCCCGTGCTCGCGCCTTCGGAATCCGACTGGCTGAACCGCGAGAAGGACAGCGAAATCACCTGGCTCCAGGCGCTCGGGCGTCTGAAGCCCGGGGTCTCCCTGGCCCAGGCGACCGCGGACATGGACCGTCTCTCGAAGGCCATCAACCGCGAGGTTCCGGAGATCGCCCGCCCCGGCCAGCGGGTCGAGCTCCTGCCCTCCTTCCAGCTCATGGCGACTGCGAAGGGCCAGCTCGAAAAGATCGCGGGATTGCTCCTCGCGGTCGTGGCACTGGTCCTCCTGGTGGCCTCCGCTAACGTCGCCATCCTCCTCCTCGTCCGGGCCACGGCGCGGCGGAAGGACTTCGGCGTGCGCGTGGCCCTGGGAGCCAACCGGCGGCGGATCGTCTCGCAGCTCCTGGCCGAGAGCCTCCTCCTGTCGCTCGCAGGCGGGCTCGGCGGCTATCTCCTGGCCTTCTGGACAGCGGGCCTCGCCTCCCGCGCCTTCCCCTTCGAGTTTTCCCTGGGGTTCGCGCCCGACCTCCGCGTGCTGGGTGTAACGCTCGCCGTGGCCACCCTCTCGGCCGTCCTCTTCGGGCTCGCTCCGGCCCTCCAGGCCTCGCGCACGGACGTGGTCTCGCTCATCAAATTGGGAGACCCGGGGAGCGGGCGCTCGCGCCCCCTGGAAACGCTCGTCGTCGCCCAGGTGGCGCTCTCGATCGTGCTCGTGGCCGGCGCGGCGCTCTTCGTCCGCAGCCTGCGCGCCGCCGAGTCCGTGGACCTGGGGTTCCGGACGGAAAACCGGCTCCTCGTCACGGTCGATCTCGCCAACCACGGCTACGACGAAAAGAGCCTGCCGCGCTTCGTGGACCAGGCCGTGGAGCGCACAGCCCTTCTCCCCGGGGTGCGGCGCGTCTCGACCGTTCTCAGCGTGCCGTTCGGCGGGAGAATGAGGACCCTCTCCGACGAGGGCCCGCTCGCTGGGGTTGCCGTGACCCTGAACGCGGTGGGTCCGGGCTACTTCGAGGCCATGGGCATTCCGCTCAAGGCCGGCCGGGGCTTTGCTCCCCAGGATCGGGAGGGGAGATCCCCCGTGATGATCGTCAACGAAGCCCTGGCCGCACGGCTCTCGCCGGACGGCAATCCGATCGGGCAGACGCTCGAGATCCGGTACGGCCCCGCGACCATCGTCGGCGTGGCGAAAAACGCCCTCTACCACGAGCTCGGAGAGGCCCCCGTGCCCCACGCCTACTTTCCCACGCTCCAGACTCCCCAGACGAGGCTCACTCTCCTCGTCGAGACCGCCGGCAATCCCAAGGCGATGGCGCGGTCCGTGGAGGACGTGATCCACGCGATCGATCCCGATGTGGCGATCGCCAAGGTTTTCACGATGGAAGAGGCCGTTGAAAAGGTTTTCGGCCGCTACCGCGTGAGCGCGACGCTCGTCACCCTCTTCGCCGCGATCGCCCTGGCGCTCGCAGCCGTGGGCCTCTACGGCACCCTCTCCTACCTCGTCACGCAGAGCCGGCGGGCCCTGGGCGTGCGCATGGCCTTGGGAGCCTCGGCCCGCCGGATCGTGCGCTCCGTCGTCGCCCGCGGGCTCGTCCTCTCCGGGATCGGCATCGTTTTAGGGATCGCCGCCGCCTGGGCCGCCTCGCGCCTTGTCGCCGGCTTCGTCTACGGCGTGAGCCCGGAGGACCCGGCGACCTTCGTCCTGGTCGCCGTGATCCTCGTGGCCGTCACCTGCCTCGCGAGCTGCCTGCCGGCGCTGCGGGCTTCGCGGGTCGACCCGGTGGAGGTTTTGAAGTAGGCGGGGCACGGGCGTTGCAGCGCTTGACCCTTCGGCGGGGAGGGATGGTCCCTTGGCGTCTTCTTGGAGGTCAATCATGGCAAAACTGGCGATCCGGAAAGGAAAAAAGAGCCCCGGCTCGGTGCTCGCGGTAGCGCCCGACGTCGCGTGCCTGCAGCTTTCGATGGTCAACGTCTTCCTGGTCGGCGCC
>DATEIO010000838.1:0-3390 GCA_035278895.1 Thermoanaerobaculia bacterium
GGCGATGGGAGAGGGGACAGGGGTGAGGTCTTCGGGGCGGGAGCGCAGGCCCCGACGGCCCCGTCAAACCTCCTCGCCCGCCCCCTCCGCGTCCCCTCCCCTGCCCTCCGTCCCTGCCAGCCGTTCGAGCATCTCCGTCAAATCCAGAATGTCCTGCCGGGTCATGTTGTTGCCTTTGCGGACCAGCTCCAGGAGCTTGAACTGGACCTGCTGGCCCTGTTGAGCCACGTCCTGGAGCTCGCGGGTGGCATAGGCCTGCCGGGCTCCTTCGAAGGCGGCGCGGAGGCGCTCTCTTTCCTGGGGGGTCACGTCCTCGGGCATCTGGGCGAAGATCTGCGCCTCGGTCTGCCGCAGGGACATGTTCATGATCTGGTCGTAGTGCTTCGACACGTAGACGAAGATGCCGACGAGGCCGATGCCGACCAGGACGAGGACGACGAGGCAGCCGATGACGACAGGCTTGCCGCATCCTCCAGTCTTCCCCGGGACGGGCGCCGGCCCGGGCGTGATGGGTTGGAAGGGGGAGGGCGGCGGCGGGGCTGGCGTGTGCGGGGGTTCCATTCTGGTCTCCGGAAAGGCCGTCGGTACACCCTGGCTTGCCGCCTTTGTATCACCCCCCGGCCGGGGGGAACAAGCGCCTCCTCTATAATGCCGGGCATGGAGTACGAGCCCCTGACGTCCGACCGCACCTCCGAAGACACCGCCATCCCCTCCCGCCGGCGCTCCCGGCTTCTGCGCTGGACCTGGCCGGTCCTCGCCGCCCTGATTCTCGGCGCGTTGATCGGCGTGGGCGTGGCCGCGGCCATCCACATGCCCCGCGTGGATGATCTGGCCGACTACACGCCGAGCCTGGTGACCCAGCTCTATGCGCGGGACGGGACCGTCCTCGCAACCTACGCCACGCAGCGGCGGGTGATGCTCAAGGAGGGGGAGATCCCGCTCGTAGTGCAGCAGGCGGTGCTCGCCTCGGAGGACGCCAACTTCTTCCGGCACGGCGGCATCGACGCCATGGGTATCGCCCGCGCCGCCTGGGTGGACCTCCGCGCCGGCAAGGTGGTGGAGGGCGCCTCCACGATCAGCATGCAGCTCGCCCGCAGCCTCTTCCTCTCCCGCGACAAGGTGTGGAAGCGCAAGATCGAGGAGGCGTTCCTCGCGGTCGAGCTCGAAAAGAACTACAGCAAGCAGCAGATTCTCGCCCTCTACCTGAACCTGGTGAACCTGGGCCACGGCAACTACGGGGTGGAGGCCGCCTCCCGCTACTACTTCAACAAGCCGGCCTCGAAGCTCACGCTGGTGGAGGCCGCGACGCTCGCGGGCATCCTCCCGCTCCCCAGCCGGTACAGTCCGTACCGCGTGCCGGAGGTGGTGAAGTCGCAGCGGGACCGCGTGCTGCGCCGGATGCTCGAGGAACGCTTCATCACCCAGGCGCAGTACCAGAAGGCGGTGGCACAGCCGCTCCTCGTGGAGCCCCAGCGGTCCGACGAGGTCTCCGCCCCCTACTTCGCCGAGGACGTCCGGAAGACCCTGGAGACGACGTACGGCGCGACCGCCCTCTACGAGGGGGGTCTCCAGGTGCAGACGACCCTCGATCCGCAGATCCAGAAGGCGGTCGAGAAGGGGGTGCGCACGGGCCTGCTGCGGCTGGACCACCGCCGGGGCTTCCGGGGCCCGATCGCCCATCTCGAGGAGGCGGAAATCGAGACGCAGCAGCTCCCCACCTGGGGACGCGGCACGGCGGTGCCGGACCGCTGGTATCAAGGGATCGTGCTCGCGGCGGACGCGTCGAACGCCCAGGTGAAGATCGGCAAGGAGACCTTCACCCTGGAGCCCAAGGGCGTCTCCTGGACCGGCCGCAAGACGCCGGGAAGCCTCTTGAAGCGGGGGGACGTGGCCTGGTTCCGCCTCGCCGTGCCCGAGCCCAAGAAGGGAGAGAAGCCCAAGGAGGGCGAGCCGGCGCCCGCGCCGTATCTGGTCCTCGAGCAGGAGCCCCGCATGCAGGGCGCGGGCGTGGTGATCGAGAACCAGACCGGCGCCATCCGCGGCATGGTGGGCGGCTGGAACTTCGAGAGCAACAAGTTCAACCGCATCACCCAGGCCAAACGGCAGGTGGGCTCTTCGTTCAAGCCCTTCGTGTACGGCGCCGCGCTGGAGAATGGCTGGACGCCCTCCGACACGCTGCTCGACGCCCCCACCTCGTTCATGGGGGGTGACGGAAAGCTGAGCTACCGGCCGGAGAACTACTACAAGAAGCACGCGGGGATCGTGACCCTGCGCCGGGCGCTGGAGCAGTCGATCAACGTGCCGGCGGTCAAGCTCCACCAGCTCGTGGGCGGCAAGAAGGTGGTGGACTTCGCCCACCGGATGGGGATCAAGACGCAGCTCCCCTACTGGCCCAGCGTGGCCCTGGGCTCGGCCGACCTCGTCCCCCTGGAGGTGGCGGGCGCCTATGCCACGGTCGCCAACCAGGGGCTCCACGTCGAGCCCTATCTGATCGAGAGGATCACAGGGGCGGACGGCCAGGTCCTGAAGCCGCAGCACTACCCCGCCACCTACAGCGCCACGACCCCGCAGGTCGCCTATGTGCTGACCCACATGATGGAAGGGGTGATCGACCACGGCACGGCGTACGCCATCCACGACCTGCCGATCGACATCGCGGGCAAGACCGGCACGACCGACGACTTCTCAGACGCCTGGTTCGTGGGCTTCACGCCGCGCTACACGATCCTCACCTGGGTGGGCTACGACGTGAAGAAGTCGCTCGGCGGCGGCATGAGCGGCGCCGAGGCGGCGCTCCCCATGTGGCGCGTCATCGCCGAGGAGGGCCTGAAGACCGGCTGGCTCAAGGAGGGGGAGAAGTTCCCCGTGCCGCCGGGCGTGAGCTCGAAGGAGGTCGAGTACTACACCGGCCTCCTCCCCGGCTCGGGCACCTACAAGACCGTGAATGAGGCCTTCATCTCCGGCACCGAGCCTGCCCGCCAGTACAGCTCGCAGTGGTCGACCATCTCCACGCTCCCCTGGTACCAGCAGCGGGCGTTCTACATCCCCAAGGAAGGCGAGAACATGCCGGGGAAGAAGCCCGAAGGGGAACAGGCACAGCCGGGGCAGCCGGGACAGGAAACGCCGCCCGCGACGAGCGATACGGACCCGGGGCCACAGGAGGTCCCGGAGGGGCCCCCGCCGCCCTGACCCTCACCTCCCACCACGCCAACCCCCTCCCTGGGAGAGGAGGGAGCTACAGAAGCACGATTCCTCCTCTCCCGGGGAGGGGGAAAGGGGTGGCGGGAGAGGGGGCTAGGGGGTGAGGGCCGGGCGGGGGGTCGCAGGCCTCTTCCCCACCATCCCGAAATCCTGAAACCCGAACAGCAGCTCATCCAACCGGTCCCGCAA
>DATEIO010000839.1:0-8964 GCA_035278895.1 Thermoanaerobaculia bacterium
AGATCCGCACGACCGAAAGGTTTTCGTGGCGCAGCCCGGCGCGGTTTCCCACGCGGTCCTGGGCGATCTCGAAATCGCGGTCCGGGGTCCAGCCCGTCTTGTGGAGCTCGACCACGCGGCGGTCCTTGACCTCGCCGCCTAAATTGCTCGCCGGAGCCCCCGAGGCGGGGCGGTCGCCCAGGAGCACGCGGACGTCGAGCCGGCCGATCTCCGAAAGCCCGTGAAGGGGGAGGACGTAAGGCTCATCCGCCCGCGGCAGCGCGTGCGAGTAGGAGACGATCAGCTCCTTCCTTCCCCGCGCCGGAATCGGGAACACGCGGGCCGAGAACTCGTTGCCCGCCTCCTGCTCGAGCAGCGCCGGATCCTGCCGCCGATGGAGGAACTCCTCATACGCCTGCCGCGCGCGCTGGCGCTCCACCACCTCGCCCTCCTGCCAGGAGTCACCGATCTTCATGGCGAAGCGGGAGATGGCCGCGCCGGGTGGGAGCGCGATGCGGAAGCGTCCCTCAATCACCGCGTCTCTGGGGTTTTCGAACGTCAGGCGCAGCTCGGTGAAGGCGAGAGGCGGCTCCAGGAGCCCGTCCACCTCCAGGGCCACGAGAGAGAGCCCCGTGCCGTCCGAGGCCGTGAGCTGGATCGGAGCCGCCTCCGCGGCCTCCTGCGGCTCGGCCTGGGCCTTGGCGAACCGGAACGAAGCCGGAGCGATGCGGTCCGCCTGGACGCTGGCGGCGCCCTGGGGAGAGACGGCGCCGGGGCTCGGCGTATCCACCGCAAATCCAGCGGTCAAACCTACGGCAACGAGGACGAGCAGGCCCAGCAACACGGCGGGTCGGAACATGGATTTCCTCCTCCTTACCCCCTTAGACACACGAAGGGGCAAAAAGGTGCCCGGGGTGCCGGCCGGGGTATTAGCAGAAGGGCTTCCTCGCGGCGTTTCTTCGGAGGAGGTCTTGTAAATGACTGAAATTTAATGGCTTATGGGGGCATAGATATTAGGGGCAGATATTAGCAGAGCGGGGGTGGAGAGATTCTCCCCTCGGCCGGCCGTTCTAACCGATCTCCTCAAAAGATGTCTTCTACGCTAAGATCAGGATTCTCAGTCGTGAGAAGACGAACCCGGTTGCGAAGGCCGAGCATGCCTTCCAGGGACGATTGGAGCCGGAGGCGCCCAGCGGACATGACCATCCCCACCAACGACGACATCCTTGGTCTCCTGGATTTCTTGGAGACCGCGACGGCCGACGATCTGGAGAACCAGTGGCTCGATTTCAAGCCCTGGCAAGGACCCAAAGACGACATGAAGATCGCGGTGGAGTATGCCGCTTGCCTCGCCAATGCGGAGGGCGGCGTGGTCGTCTTCGGAGTGGCGGACCGGACTCGAGGCCGTGCGAAGGCGATCCATGGCGCGTCGGGCTATGACGTCGACGTCTGGCGCCGGGGTATCTTCGACAGCACTCGCCCGAACCTCACCGTGGAGGTTGAAGAGCTGAGGGTTCCCGAAGGGACCGGCCGGGTGCTCGTCGTCCGGGTTCCCCGCGGAAAGCACCCGCCCTATGGGACCGCGCAAGGGCTCTTCAAGCAGCGCGTCGGAAAAAACTGTATGCCGATGGATGCCCAGAGCTTTTTCAGGTCTCAGGTGGCGATCGGAGCGATCGACTGGAGCGCAGAGCGGGCGCGGGATCTCACTCCCGCCGATCTCGATCCCATCGAGATCGCCCGCGCCCGCAACGTCCTGCGGAAGAACCGTGAGGACTCGGGTCTGCTCGCCCTCAACGACCAGGATCTGTTGAGGGCATTGGGAGCGGTTCGCAACGGCCAGGTCACCTACGCCGGCCTGCTGCTCTTCGGAAGAGAGGAGAAGCTGCAGGAGCTCTGTCCCCAGCACCAGGTCCACTACGTGTATCAGGTCACGGGGACGGAGGTCGCCCGCAACGACTCCTACCAGGCCGGTCTGCTCAACATCCTGGAGCGGATCGAACAGACCTTCACGAGCCCGATGAATCCCGAACAGGAGCTCCCGCTGGGCCTCTTCCGTATGAGGATTCCCGCTTTCCCGGTCGAGGTGGTGCGCGAAGCCGTCCTGAACGCGGTGACGCACAGAAACTACCTGGACCCCGGGGAGGTGCTGGTCCGCCACACGGCGGACCGGCTGGTCATCACGAGCCCCGGGGGGTTCATCGACGGCATCACGCCGTGGAACATTCTCCGCCACGAGCCGGCCAGCCGGAACCGGGCTCTGGCCCATGCCTTCGAGAAGCTGCGGCTGGTAGAGCGCAGCGGGATCGGCCGGCGGAGGATCTTCGAGACGATGCTCTCCTACGGGAAGAGAATCCCCGAGTACGAGGCGGACAGCCGGGTCACCCTGCGGATCTTCGACGGCAGCTTCGACGAGCAGATGGCGGCTCTCGTGGCCCGATGGCGGGGAGAGGGCCGGGAGATCGGCTTGGACGGGCTGCTGGTTTTATCCTTCCTGCGGGACAACACTTTCATCGACACGTTCTCGGCCGCCAAGCTGCTGCAACTCTCCCGAGAAGAGGCCCGGTCCACGCTGGACCGTCTGTCCCAACCCAAGACCGGCTTCCTGGAGAGAAAGGGAGGAACCAAGGCGGCGACTTTCCATCTCACCAAGGGGGTGGCCAAGGATCTGCTTGGCAAGGCCGCCTACACGAAAACCCGGGGCCTGAACCCTCTGCGTTATGCCGAGATGGTCCGGGCCTATGTAGAGCACCACGGCTCGATCGCACCGCGAGAGTGCCGCGAGCTCCTGGGCCTGGGGGACTCGGATTCGGCTCGGGTCGAAATGTCCAAGTACCTGAGGATCTGGTCTTCCGAGGGCGGCTTCCTCCGGCGCGAAGGAACGAAGGGGCCCAAGGTCCGTTACCGGTTTCCCTAGACGGCGAGCGGGGGTATTAGCAAAGAGGGCCGTCTTTCGAAGGCTTTCCGGAAGTCTCTCCCAAGTCTTTGATAAGAGAGAACTTATCGCCGCAAAGATATTAGCGGCAGATATTAGCTCCTTCCGCCGCACGTATAATGCCCCCAGGTCAATGACCCGGCTCAGCTTGAAGGTCCTGCTCGCAGTCCTTCTACTTCCCGCGGCGGTTGCCGCGGCGGATTCCGGGCGCGTGCTTTGGCGGTCGCAGGCGGGGGACGATCCCCGCTGGGCACGTCCCGATTTCGACGACTCGGGCTGGGAGACGGTGCCCCTGGCGACCACTTGGCGGGAGCAGGGCCGGCAAGGCTTCGACGGCGTGGTCTGGTTCCGGGGGGTAGTCTCTCTCGATGAGGACGCCCGCCTCGCCGCGAGCCGGGACGACCTGGGCCTGCTCCTCGGCAGCCCCTCTGCCGGAGGCTACGAGGTCTATGCGGGCGGGCGGCGGATCGGGCGCTCGCGCGGGTGGTCCGCTGCGCTGCCTTTCGGGTTTTCCGAGGTCCTTCGCATTCCCCGGGAGGCGGTCGGGAAGGGCGGCACCCTGAGCCTCGCGCTCCGGGTGCGGCGGGTGGGATGGGCCGCGGACCGGGACCCGGAGGCCGCTCCGGCCGGCGCCGTCTTCGAGCTCGGCTCCTATCCGGCATTGCAGGACCGCGCCAGGGTCGACTGGACGAACGATCTTCTGACCGAGCTCCCCCTGCTCGTCTTGGCCGCGCTCTTCGCGGCCACGGGTTTGTACCACCTGCTGCTGTTCAGCCGCCGCCGCCAGCAGAGCGAGCACCTCTGGTTCGGCCTGCTTGCGCTCGTCTTTTCGCTCAACACGACGGCCAGCACCTACTGGATCTACGAGCTCACCGTTCGCCGGGATCTGGCGGTCCGGCTGAGCGACCTTTCGGGCCATCTCGCCGCGGCGCTCGCGATCCAGTTCCTCTGGCATTTCTTCTCCCGGCCGATCTCCCGTCCTCTCCGCGCCTATCAGCTCTCCCACGTGGCGCTCGCCGGGTTCATCGCCCTGTGGCCGAGCGTTCGTCCGGTCCTCGCCAGCTCGACGTTCCGCTGGCTGTGGCTCCTGCCTCTGCTCGTCCTGTCGGCCGCGCTCATCGCGCGGGAGACCTGGCGCGGCAGGGCCGAGGCGCGGACGATCGCCGCGGGCGGATTGGCCATGGTCGTCCTCCAGGGGCTCGAGCTGGCCCGCAACGTCCTCTCCCTGCCCTGGACCGTTCCCTTCTCCCTCGCGGCCTTCGGCTTCGCGGCGGTGTTGGTCGCGATGGGCATCGCCCTTTCCAACCGCTTCCGCCGCGTGCACGGCGAGCTCGACCGCCTGCGCCTCGATCTGGAAGCCGAGGTGCGGGAGCGCACCCGCGATCTCGAAGAGGCCCGGGATCAAGCCCTCGCCGCCAGCCGCGTGAAGAGCGAGTTCCTCGCCAACATCAGCCACGAGATCCGGACTCCGATGAACGGAGTCCTCGGCGTGGCCAGCCTCCTGGCGTACACCGACTTGACCCTTCAACAAAAGGAATACGTCCAGACTATCGAGGCCAGCGGCCAGGCTCTGCTGGCACTGATCGACGACATCCTCGACTTTTCCCGGATGGAGTCGAAAACTCTCTCCGTCGAGCGCGCGTCCTTCCGTCTCGCAACGGTGATCGAAGAGAGCCTCAGAATCATCGCGCCGCTGGCCGCCCAGAGGGGGCTGGCGCTCCTCTCGTCGATCGCCCCGGGCACGCCGGAAGCGCTGGTGGGCGACCAGGGCCGCACCCGTCAGATCCTGCTCAACCTGTTGAGCAACGCCGTCAAGTTCACCCCGGCCGGAGAGGTACGGGTGGAGCTTTCCGCGCGCCCGCTCGAAGACGGCCTCGTCGAAGCCCTTTTCGCCGTCACCGACACCGGCATCGGCATTGCCCGCGAGGACTTCGAGCGCCTCTTCATGCCTTTCCTCCAGCTCGACGGCTCGGCGTCGCGCCGGTACGGTGGCGTGGGGCTCGGCCTCGCCATCAGCCAACGGCTGACCGGGCTCCTGGGTGGCAGGATCTGGGTGGAGAGCACCCCGGGCCAGGGATCGACCTTCCACTTCACGATCGTGGGCGAGGCGGATCTCGAGCGTGCCCCGGAGCCCGCCGCCCGCTCCGCTCCCTGTTCCGGTATATGATCCCTGCAGCTCTAGTCAAAACGCTCCCCTAAGCGAAAGGAGGTCCTCATGCCGAGAAGCGCTCGCGCCGTGGCGACCGGGATGCTGTTCCTGCTGCTCCTCACCGTACTGCCGTGGACGCCCGTCTCCGCCCAATCCCAGGCGGCGGGAGGCGAGATCGAGGGAACGGTCACGGCTCCGGACGGCTCGGGCCTGCCCGGGGTCCAGGTCACCATCCGCAACACGGAGACGGGTCTGGTCCGCGAGACCACGACCGACGACGCCGGCCGCTATCGCGCGCCGCTCCTGCCCGTGGGCACCTACGAGGTGACGGCCAATCTCGAAGGATTTCCTCCCGTGAGGCGGACCGGCCTGACATTGACGATCGGCAGCACCTTGAAGGTGGACGTCGCCTTCGAGCCGTCCGCCTCCGAAGAGATCCTGGTCACGGCCGACGCGCCGATCCTGGAGACCCAGCGCGCGCACCAGGCGTCCACGGTGAGCGAGCAGGCGGTCGAAAACCTGCCCGTCAACGGCCGGAACTTCATCGATTTCGTCCTCACCACCCCGGGCGTCACCCGCGACGTGCGCCAGGGTGACATCAGCTTCGCGGGCCAGCGCGGCACGCTCAACAGCCTGGTGGTCGATGGCGCGGACAACAACAACACCTTCTTCGGCCAGGCGCTGGGACGCACCGGCTCCGGCCGTGCCCCCTACCAGTTCAGCCAGGACGCGGTGCAGGAGTTCCAGGTCAACCGCAACGCCTACTCCGCCGAATACGGCCGCGCCGGGGGCGCCGTGATCAACGTGGTGACCAAGTCGGGCACCAACGAGCTCCACGGCTCGCTGTTCGAGTTCTACCGCGACAAGAGCCTGAACGAAAACAGCTTCGTCAACAAAACCGCCGTTCCGCCGCGGCCCAAGTCCCCCTACCATTTCGACCAGTTCGGCGGCTCCCTCGGCGGCCCCATCCAGCGCGACCGGATCTTCTATTTCGTCTCCTACGACGCCCAGCGCAACGAGGTGCCGAACGACATCAACCTCGATCAGAACCTGGCCGGGCTCGTGCTCCCCACCGATCCGGACACCCAGGCCGGCCTCGCCCGGCTGCGCGACAAAGCGGGCAACTGGGAGCGCGGCCAGGACCAGGACGTCTACCTCGCCAAGGTGGACTGGAACGCGAGCGAGAGCCAGCATCTGACCGCGCGTTACAACCACCAGGATTTCACGGGAGTGAACTTCGAAAACGGCGGCGCCACCAACGCCGAAGAGCACACGGGCAACAGCCTGGTCAAGACGCGCACTCTCAATCTCTCGCTCTCCTCGGTCTTCGGCTCGTCCCTGTTCAACGAGGTGCGCGGCCAATATGCCAAGGACGAAGAGCCGGGCGAGGCCAACAGCGCGCTCCCCGAGGCCACCATCCGCCAGGGCGGCCGCACGATTCTGACCATCGGGCGCAACTTCTTCAGCCCGCGCGAGACCACGATCGACCGCCAGCAGGTGGCCGACACCGTGAGCTGGCTGCGCGGCGCCCACGCTTTCAAGACCGGCTTCGACTTGAACCGGGACGAGATCGTGAACTTCTTCCCGGGTAACTTCTCCGGCGCCTACACCTTCAACTCAATCGCGAGCTTCAACCGCGGCATTCCGGACGGCGCGGGCGAGCGCTACGTGCAGGCGTTCCCCGGCCCCGGCACCACCGGCGCCACGACCAACCCGGACATCTTCGAAGTCGCCCTCTTCCTGGAAGACGAGTGGGATCTGCGGGACAACCTCTCGCTGACGCTCGGCCTGCGCTACGACCGCCAGGACTTCGAGCAGCCCCAGGTGAGAAACCCCGATCCGCAGCTCGCCGCCGCGGGGATCGACACCAGCTTCCTGAACATCGACGACGACAACGTCGCGCCCCGCGTGGGCCTGGCCTGGAACCCCAATCCGAAGACCGTCATCCGCGGCGGCTACGGGCTGTTCTACGGCCGCACCCCGGCGATCATGGTCGGCACCGCGCATTCGAACAACGGCATCAACGTGCAGACGATCACGTTCACCGGCAGCCAGGCGCCGCAATATCCATTCATCTTCCCGTCGCTCCCCACGGGCGTGACGCTGCCCAAGCCCACGATCTTCGTCTTCGACCGCGACTATGAAAACCCCGAGGTGCACCAGGCGAGCCTCGGCATCGAGCGCGCGTTGACGGACGACATCGCGGTCAGCGCCGGCTATCTCCACGTCCGCGGCAGGAAGCTCCAGCGCTCGACCGACATCAACCTTTTCGCGCCGGTCCCCACCAACATCCCGGTCCAGGGGGGCGGCACCGTGACCGTCGACCAGTTCCCCACCGCGCGGCCGTTCACCAACTTCGACCGCATCATCCAGTTCGAGAGCACGGCCGAATCGGAATACAACGGTCTGACGCTCGAGCTGCGCAAGCGCTTCCGCGGACGCCTGCTCTACAACGTGGCCTACACCCTGGGCAAGGTCGAGGACACAACGCCGGACGCCACCGCGGTCGTGCCCAACGGCAGCGACGACGCCAAATTCCCTTCCAATCCGTTCGATTTCGACGACGACCGCGCGCCGGGCAACAACGACCAGCGCCACCGGCTGGTGGTGAGCGGCCTGTGGGACTTCTCCCGGCGGGAGGCCGAGGGTTGGCAGCGCGTGCTGCTCGACGGCTGGACCATGAGCTGGATCGCCTTCTGGCAGACCGGCCAGCCCTACTCGCGGACGGTCACCAACGATCTCAACCGCGACGGCAACACGCGCAACGACATCGTGCCCGGCAGCCGCAACGCCGAGCGCCTGCCCGACATCTACAACGTCGACCTGCGTCTCTCCAAGCGCTTCCCGCTGTTTGGAGACGTCGGCTTCGAGCTGATCGCCGAAGCCTTCAACCTCTTCGACCGGGACAACATCATCGGGCAGAGAAACGTCTTCTACAACTACAACACACAAACCAACGTGCTGACCCCGGTGACCAACTTCGGAGAGGACATCGCAGCGGCCGACAACCGCATCGTGCAACTCGCCGCCAAGATCACGTTCTGATCGCCTGAGAAGGACGGGGGCTCCGGCCCCCGTCCCTAGGAGCTTGCGCGGCAGAAAGCGTAGGTGTCCTGCCAAGCTGGAAAACAAGGACTCAAAGGACTGCAAGGACACCAAGGACAACAGCTTGAAGTCCTTTCCGTCCCTGCGGTCCTTGGTGTCCTTGCAGTCCTTTCTCTGCCTTTCTGCCGTGCAGGCTCCTAAGACGCAGCCGCGTCGCGCTTCGGGAGGCCGCTGCCGATCATGGTTGCGATGGGCAACCCGACGAATGGAAAGTGCCCGATCAACTGGACCCACCAGCGGCTGGTGATCGTCGGCGGGCGATGCACGAGCAGCGGAATCACG
This sequence comes from Thermoanaerobaculia bacterium, assembly GCA_035278895.1. Classification (GTDB taxonomy): domain Bacteria; phylum Acidobacteriota; class Thermoanaerobaculia; order Multivoradales; family UBA5704; genus DATARR01. Next base: position 8,448 of record DATEIO010000839.1, read on the forward strand.
ATCAGCGACATCACCAGCCAGATCATGGGCCCGTACCACGAAGCGACCTTGACGGCTCCGTACCGAGACGCGAGCACGCGGCGAATCCAGGCCGACTTCTGGGCCAGCAGCAGAAAGACGGCGGACCAGAAGAAGGCGACCCCGAAATGCATCAGAACGCCGATCAAGGCCGTCCGGGTCCCTCCTTCCAAGGCCTCCGGGCCGAGGAGCGTCGACGCGACGCGTTGAAAGAGCGTCGTCACCGTCGAGCCGGAGAGGAAGCTCTGGACGCTCGCGAAGAGCCCGTCGATGAGGCCGGTCAGGAGGCCGGCGCGGACGAGGCGAGACAGGGGATCTTTGATCATGATCAGGCAGCCCTCGCGAGAAGATAGCAACGGCGGCTCGGATATTCGGCCCCTTCGTAGGGCTCCCTCTCGACGTGCTCGATGACGGCAAGCTGCGCGTCCCGAAGCGCCTCGATCACGGCCCCTGGAACGTGAAAACGGAAATCCAGGGAGACGGGGGAGCCATAGAGATC
>DATEIO010000840.1:0-2620 GCA_035278895.1 Thermoanaerobaculia bacterium
CCCCCCCCCCCCCCCCCCGGGTACACTAGTATCCCGGCAGGAGTTGATTTACAGTGTTTAAGCGTCTCTGCTGTTTCCCCTTGGGTTGCCTCACCGGAGGAGTGCATGGCCGCGGATTCGAACGCCGCTGACTTCAACAAGCTCCTCGACTATCTGAAAGCCAGCCGCGGGTTCGACTTCTCGGGCTACAAGGTCTCGAGCCTCATGCGGCGCATCCAGAAGCGAATGCGCGAGGTCGGTGTGAGCTCCTACACCGAGTACACCGATTATCTGGAAGTCCATCCCAACGAATTCGGACCGTTGTTCGACACGGTCCTGATCAACGTCACCGGCTTTTTTCGCGATGCCCCGGCCTGGCAGTTCCTGGCGGATCACATCGTCCCGCGGATCCTTGAAGAAAAGCCCGGCGACCGCCCGATCCGCATCTGGAGCGCCGGGTGCGCTTCGGGGGAGGAGGCGCTGACGGTCGCCATGCTGCTGATCGAGGCCGTGGGGGAGGACTCCTTCCGGCAGCGGGTCAAGATCTACGCCACGGACGCGGACGACGGCGCGCTGACCGTGGCCCGGCAGGCGAGCTACGAGTCGCGCCAGATCGCGGGCGTCCCCCCCGAGATGCTCGCCCGGTACTTCGACGTCAACGGCAGCCGCCACACCTTCCGCGCCGACCTGCGCCGCTGCCTGATCTTCGGCCGCCACGACCTGATCCAGGACGCCGCGATCTCGCGGCTCGACCTGCTGATCTGCCGCAACACCCTGATGTATTTCAACGCCGAGACGCAGGAGAAGATCCTGGCGCGCTTCCACTTCGCCCTGAACCGGACGGGCTATCTCTTCCTGGGCAAAGCCGAGACGCTTCTGGCGCACAACAGCAGCTTCCGGCCGGTGGACTTGAAACACCGGATGTTCATGCGCGCCCCCAACACCAACCTGCGGGACCGCCTGCTCGCGCTCTCCCCGGTGGGAGGGGGGAGCGATGCGGCTGGAGGGACCCGGCACGTGCGCATCCGGGAGGTGGTCTTCGAGGCCGGTCCCGTGGCCCAGATCGCCGTCGACCGCCGGGGCTACCTGGCGCTGGCGAACGACAAGGCCCGCCGCCTCTTCGGCCTGGGGCCGAACGACCTCGGGCGCCTGTTCCAGGACCTGGAGCTGTCCTACCGGCCCATCGAGCTGCGCTCGCACATAGAAGAGGCCCACACGGCCCGGATCCCCATCGTCGTCAAGGACGTGGAATGGCGCCTGCCGGGCGGCGAAACCCGCCTTCTGGAGGTCCACATCTCGCCGCTCCTCGAAGCCAGCGCCGGGGTTCTGGGCACCAGCCTCTCGTTCGTGGACCTGACCCACGCCCACCAGCTCCGGATGGATCTCGAGCGGGCCAACCAGGAGCTCGAGACGGCCTACGAGGAGCTGCAGTCGGCCAACGAAGAGCTGGAGACGACCAACGAGGAGCTCCAGTCCACGGTCGAAGAGCTCGAAACGACCAACGAGGAGCTCCAGTCGGCCAACGAAGAGCTCGAAACCATGAACGAGGAGCTCCAGTCCACCAACGAAGAGCTCCGCGGCATGAACGACCAGCTCCAGCAGCGCTCCGAAGAGCTGGACCAGGTGAACCGGTATCTGGAGACGATCCTGGCGAGCCTCCGGGCCGCCGTGGTCGTGCTGGACCGGAGTCTGCATGTCAAGGTCTGGAGTGAGAAGGCCGAGGACCTCTGGGGGCTTCGAAACGACGAGGTGCGAGGGACTCCTTTTCTGGATCTCGACATCGGCCTTCCGGTTCAGAAGCTCCGGCAACCCTTGCGGGATTGCCTCACGGAGAAAGGCGAGCAGGAAATGGAGCTCAACGGGATCAACCGCCGCGGCCGGAAGATCCGGTGCCGTGTGCGTTGCACGCCTCTTCTCGGGGCGGGGGTGGTCGGGATCATCGTTTTGATGGAGGAGATCGCGGTGGACGGGCCATCTTGAAGCGGGATGAGATTCCTCCGTAAGGAGATGCTGGATGACGAGGCTCATCGTGGGAGACGCATCGGGAAAGATCGTCGAGCGGCTCGAATCTCTGCGGCGCGAAGCCGCAGCCCACAAGACCGTGCGGGGCCGCCAGTTCGAAGAGGCCCTGGGCGCTCTCCAGGACGCCCTCCAGGAAGTGGAGGCGGTCGAAGAGGCGCTCTCGCGGCAGAACGACGACCTGATCGCCACCCGCGAGCAACTGGAGATCGAGCGGCACCGCTACAGAGACCTCTTCGAGCAGGCGCCGGACGGCTACCTCGTCACCGATGTGATGGGCACCATCGACGAAGCCAACCGCGCCGCCTCCCGCCTGCTCAACCATTCTCCCACGGCCCTCCGGGGCAAGCCTCTCGCGGTCTTCCTCAACCTCGAGCAACGGGCGGATTTCCGCTCCCTTCTCCGGGATCTGCAGCCCGGCGCGAAGCGCAAGGAGGTCGAGCTGATCCTCCAGCCCTCTGGGGCGCCGGCTCGCACGGTCATGGTGTCGCTGACCCGCGACGAGGACCGGCCCGGCCGCCCCGCCCGGCTGCTCTGGATCCTGCGCGACGTCTCCGAGCGCAAGGCCACGGAGGAGGCGCTCCGGGAGACCGAGGAGCGCCTGCGCCACGCCCAGCGCCTG
>DATEIO010000841.1:0-3975 GCA_035278895.1 Thermoanaerobaculia bacterium
CCCGAAGGGGCGGCAGAGGACCCTCGGCAGGCGGCTTGCTGCCGCCCCTTCGGGGCTTCTCAGGGAGGTCCGGGGTCTGGTTCCCGGCGCTTACGCACCGGGCTTTATGCTGTCGGCCCTTCGGGCCTTTGGGAATGCCTATGAGAGAAGCCTACTTCCACGAAGATGACTATCGTCAGATCGAGATCCTCCCCCTCGACAACCTGGCTTTCTGCCTGAAGCAGGCCGGCGAGATCGACGAATTCTCGGAGGAGCACCGGGACGGCAGCTCCTGGGACGCCATGTATGTCCGGACGGAGAACCCGGCGAAGCTGTTGTCCTTGAATTTGACGCTGGCCCAGATCCGGGAGGCGCTCGCGGCCGAGATGCCGGAGTTTGATGCCGTGTTTGCCGGCTACTCCTCCTACCGCGAGCCCTGCCCGAACGTCCGTGGGTTCGGGCGGGACGATTCCGAGACGATTTTCGTAGAGGTCGCGGACGATCAGATCGTCACGGTGATCTGGTGCGGCGATGCGATGCCGGAGCTGCTGAAGCTGCCTCGCCGCGAAGAGCTGCTGCTGGCGGACTGGGGTGGTCGTTCATCTGCCCTCTCGCGGAGACGGAACGCTTCAACGCCTACCTGGCGGAGCGTGAGCGGGTGTGACAGACTCCCCTCCAAAGAGGAGATTCCATGTCCATCGCCGCGAACGTGGTTGTCGGTCTCATCGCCGTCCTGCACGTCTACTTCCTCATCCTGGAGATGTTCCTCTGGGACAAGCCGGCGGGCCTTCGCGCCTTCGGCCAGACCCGGGAGAAGGCCGCGGCTTCCAAGGTCCTCGCCGCGAACCAGGGGCTGTACAACGGGTTCCTGGCGGCGGGCCTGGTCTGGGGGCTCCTCCTGGGCGAGGCGGGGACGAGCGTCAAGATCTTCTTCCTGACCTGCGTGCTGATCGCCGGCCTCTATGGTGCGGCCACGGCCAGCCGGAAGATCCTGTTCGTCCAGGCGATTCCGGCCGCGATCGGGCTGGCTCTCGTGCTCCTGTCCTGAGGACGCCCATGAGGCGTCTCTTCGATTTCGTGCTCTCCTTTTTCCGAGAACCTCGGAAAGGTACCCCTTCCGGCGAAGACCGGCCCGTGGCATGGACGTCCATGGCGGCCTTGCTCGAAGACCTGGAACGGATCGGTGACGTTCACCCTGAGATCTACGACACGGATGTCCGCGAGCGGATGGGAGAGGTGGTCAACCGGGTTCTGATCCGGCAGAGCGGGGACGTCCAGGTGCCGGAAGACTTGGGGATGTTCTCCGCGGAAGGCAACCGTGCGCTACGGGAATGCCTCGAACAGAACCTCCGAAATCTCAAGGCGGTCTTCGAGGTCTTTTCCCTGGATACCGAAGCGAAACGGCAAAGGTCGTTTTTCAATCCCCGCCTGCGCACAGAGAGAGGTGCCCACGTTGAGGAATTCTTCGGCCATCCCTAGAATCCTCCTTCTGGGCGCCGGCCTGCTGGCCCTCGCCGCCTGCGCTTCCCGCGAGGTAATCTATCGCTGCCCGAACGGCCAGAGCTTCGCGGTCACGGTGAGCGAGGACGGCCAGCGCGCGACGCTCGTCCTTCCGGACCGGACGCTCGTCCTCCCCAGAACGGATGGGGAGACGGGGATGCTCTTCACGGAGCAGGCGATCTATCTGGGGATCGACGGGGAAGAAGCTTTCGTCTCGGAGGGAGAAGTCGTCGTCTACCAGAATTGTCAGGCCTCTCCTTGAAGAAGAAGACCGGCGGCAGAATTTAGCAGAGCGCGGCAGAATTTTCCGGCGCGGGACAGAATTTAAGGACGGCTTCCAGAATTTTCCCGAGCTTCGCAGAATCTTCCGGGACTTCCCAGAATTTTCCGGGGCCTCGCAGAATTTTCCGGAGCGCCCCAGAATTTTGCAGCGGCTGGCGGAATTCTTCCGCCGTCGGTAGAATCTTCCCGAAACCCCAGTAATTTTTCGGAACGCCACAGAATCTTCCGGCGCGCCGTGGAACTTTACGGCGTTCGGCAGAAAATTCGGACGGGCTCCAGAATTTTCCCGCGAGGCGCAGAAGATTCCGGGAGCCGCTGGAAGATTCTGTGGCGCGCCGATAAATTCCGGGAGGCGCCGGAAGATTCTGGGAAGCGCTGGAAAATTCTGTGGCGCGCTGTAAAGTTCTGCGGGCCGCTGGAAAATTCTGTGAGGCGTTCCTAAATTCTGTGCGCCGCCGGAAAATTCCAGGGCGCGCCGGAAAATTCTGCCGCGCGTCCGAAGTTTCGCCACAAGGCTCGAACCCTCCCTGAGGGATGGGGAGATTTTTCAGGCCGTCAGGGTCTTCCGGGAGGCGCCAGGAGGCTCTGGGACGCGTTGGAAGAATCTGCGAGGCGCCCTCTCGTTCCGCGAGGCGCCCTCTCGTTCCGCGAGGCGTCCCAGAGCTCTGCGGCCCCCGGGAAGGTACGGTAAGATAACGATTTATGAATCGCCGCAGTCTACGAGCTCGCCTACATCTACAGCCCGCTGCCGATCAAGGGAGCGACCGGCTCGCCGGGGATTCCGCTGGCGGTGTACTAACTCGTCCCGAGCTCCAGAGTTTCACCGTCCGCGGGGATCAGCAGCCGGCCGTCCGCGATCCCCGCCGCCCGCGCGGCTGCACGCAGGTCCTCCCGTGAGACCTCGCCGTGATCCAGGGAGTCGAGGTGGATGGCGACCACCCGGCTCCCGGGAGCGATCCGGGAGACTTCCAAGGTCTGGGCGGCGTCCATCACGATCGGGCCGTCCCCTTTCCACATTGCTCCGGACGAGTGGGTGACGATCACGTCCGGCCGGAACCGCCCGATCGTCTCGCGCACCGGCTCGTAGAGGATGGTGTCCCCCGCCCAGTAGACCGTCGGCTCGCCCGGGGCCGCGAAGATGAATCCCGAGACCTGGCCCATCTCCTCGAGCACCGCGCCTGATCCGTGGTTGCCCGGCGTGCGGGTGATCGTGATGCCGTTCCAAGTCACCGAATCCGCGACCGGCTCCACCCGCGTGAACCCGTGCCCGCGGATTGTCTCCTCGTCCCCCGGCTGGCAGAAGACGGGAAGGTCCTTGGGAACGAGGCGCTGGGCTTCGGGATCAAAATGGTCGGAGTGCAGGTGGGACACGATCACGAGCTCCACCCCGGCCAGGATCTCCTCGACGGGGCAGGGGAGCGGGACAAGCGGATTGGGCGACCGCCCTGCGAAAGACGGCCGCGAGTGCTTCGGCGCGAAAAAGGGGTCGAGGAGCAACTCGTGCCCAGCGTAGCGGAGGCGTTGGGTGGCGTTTCTGAGGAGTCGGAGGCGCATGGGGAGATGGTATAGGAGTCCCCCGGGCGGACGTCAAAAGGTGCTAGGATTCGGTGCCGGTGAGAGCGCCGAACCCCTTCCGTCCCCGATCCCAACGCCTGGAGAGGCTCCCATGAAAGTCGCGGTCCTGGGCGGCGGGCCTGCGGGCCTGTATTTTTCCCTGCTCTTGAAGAAGGCGGATCCCCGCCACGAGATTACGCTCCTCGAGCGCAACCCGCCGGACGCCACGTTCGGGTGGGGCGTCGTCTTCTCGGACCAGACGCTCGGCAACTTCCAGGCCGCCGACCCCGAGACGTTCCGGGAGATCTCGGACAACTTCGCCCGCTGGGACGACATCGACATCCACTACAAGGGGCGGACGATCACCTCCGGCGGCCATGGCTTCGCCGGGATCGCCCGCATGAAGCTCCTCGAGATCCTCCAGCGCCGCGCGGCCGGGCTGGGGGTGGACCTCCGCTTTGGTGTCGAGGTCCCGGATGACTCCGCCCTCCCCGGCCTGGGGCTGGGCGATGCGGACCTGGTCGTGGCGGCCGACGGGGTGAACAGCGCGGTGCGGCGGCGGCACGCGGACGTGTTCCGGCCCGACGTCGTCCTCGGCAAGGCGCCGTTCGTGTGGCTCGGCACCACGCGGCTCTTCGACGCGTTCACGTTCATCTTCAT
>DATEIO010000842.1:0-13921 GCA_035278895.1 Thermoanaerobaculia bacterium
CAAGGCGCAGGAGCTCCTCCCCCAGACGTTCAGCGTGATCGACGCGACGGCCCAGAAGAAGGTCATCCACGCGAACACCGCCTCGCGCTACAAGTCCCGCCTCGCCAAGACCGTCGCCTCCCTCGGCGCGTAGTCTCCCCCAGGCAAGCGATTTCTGCTGAGCGGCCTTCGAGGCCGCTCGGGGGAATTGCGCCACTGCGACGAGCACGGACAGACACGGACTTTCACGGACGGGCGCGCCGGTCCGTGTGGAGTCCATGTCTGTCCGTGTGAGTCCGTGAAGCTCTTCTTTCCAGCCCCCAGCGGAGCGCCCACTGCCAGCGAAGAGGCTGGCACCTTCCGGAATCAATTCCAGGAGGTACTAACCATGTTCCCAAAGGCACTTCCATGAAACAGCGTTTGCATCGTGCCTAGAGAACAGAAAAAACAGGCCATCCTGAAACGGCCAGATCTCTCCTAGATGAGGTTCTCCATACATCGGATTGTCAAGCTGGAGGTAGAGACGGTATCCGTCGGAAAGCAATGGCTCGACAAGCTGTTCACTCGATGAATGAATGAGGGAGGGGTCACCCAAGAGCTTATTCCCTACAGCAGGCGCAAAGACTTGTCCCTCGAATTCTCCTTCGTCCAGTTCCTCCCCACCCGTTTCAAGGCCATAAGATCTCCGAAAGAAAGAGTGTGCCTGCACTATCTCTGGCACCTCCAGATCGTGAAGGACGACCTTCACAGCGCCATTTCCATCTTCAATCTTCCGCTCAGAGTCGAAAAGCTCATCGTCATCGATCGAGACAAACAACGAAAGACCCAATGACTCATCCGGTAGCCAGGGAAAACAACCGAAGAATGCGTACCTTTCCAGATCGAAGCTCAGTGGCAGTCCAGGAACAGGTCCGCCGAGACGGAAAGAACGAATAGGCTGCTCGATCACTTTAAGCCGTCGCATGGTCAGAAGGATTTCCCTGGATACCGAAGGCGTAACTTGTCGAGGTGGCTCAGGGCCTCCCTCTGAAAAACTTGAATCACATGCTCGGGAACTGCCAAGTTTCTAAGCACCTGGGAATTAATATTGATGATCTCTTCCCCACGCACCTTGGACAAATCGAGTCCCTTTGTCAGTCGGCCTTGCTCGCGATTGATCAGCTTGTGGAATGCATCGCTTACGGCAAGCGCTGGGTTTTCCGCTGATGCAAACCCTGTTCCTCGTTTCGTCGCCAAGCCGTTTGCCTGTAGCCAGGCGTGCTGAAGGAGCTCATGCCCTGCGAGACCATCCCCCTTACGGGCCTCATCCTTGAAGTACTTATAGCGATCGATATCAAGTTCCGCCAGGGGATCACAGTTGTGTACCACCACCCCCCACTCGCCCACCAGGTACGAGTGGAGGTCGCGGACTTCGAAATTATAGACCCGGGCCGACTGCGCGACCCGCTCGATCTTCTCCAGGGTCAGCCGGTTCCCGGTAGTGGCGATGAGGATGTCCCCGGCCTGGAGGTCCTTCGCCTGGGTCCAACCCTGGTTGGCGACGTAGAACGGATGCTCGTCCGTCGTCTCGATCCTCTCGCCGCCAACTTCCAGGACCCACAGAGTCTCGACGTCCCGATGATGGAGCGCCACGACCTCGGCTAAGTGCTCTTCACCCGTGGTCTCGTCGTAGGCGTAGACCTGATCGCCGACCTGGACGTCCTCGATCGGGGTCAGACCTTCGGAGGTCGAGATCAGGGTTCCTGCCGCGAAGCACCGCCGCCAGCAAGTCTCGCCGACTTGCTCGGCCGCATTCCGGGATCCCGACGGCGTATCGAGCCTCTGTGCCGGAGCATGCTGTGAGGCTTCTTCGAGTGCATCCGCCCCTCGCCGGGCGCCTTGTTGAGCCCCCTCTCCGGCAGCGTCCAGACCTTCCCTGGCCCCCCTTTCCAAGCCCTCCTCAAATGCCTCGACACCCTCCCTGGCGGCGCGCTCAGCCCCTTCTCCGACGATCTCCCGGAGCACCTTGCCTCCGACGACCGGGATGACGGCCGCCACGGCGGTGATGCCCCGCTCCATCCACGACAGCTCGCGGCCGGTGATCAGGTCGACACCGGTGATCGCCTCCTGCGCGTCCTTCAAGTCGCCGATGCCCGGGATCAAGCTGACCGCCGTGCTGATCGCTTCCTTGTACTTGTCCTTGTCCTCGCTCACCTCCTCCTTGAAGGATTCGATGAAGTAGTCCCGGCAGTTGGCCTCGTTGGTGATCGTCTCCCAGACGCTGCACAGCCCCATCGGGTCCGCCGCCATGCTCGGCTGCCAGCCGACGAAGGCGTAGAGGTTTGGCGAGTCGATGTCCGCCAGCGGGTCTTCGGAGAGCCAGGAGGCGTTGCGGGCGTCGTACCAGCGGGCGCGGGCGTAGGCGGCGCCGGTAACGGGATCGGTCCACAGCCCCTGGAAGAGCGCGGTCTGGCCTCCGGGGAAGCGGTTGCCCACGGTGTCGGTCGCCGCGGCCCAGCTCTCGTAACGGATGGGGATCGTCTTATCGAAAAGGACGGGCTGGAGCGTGAGCCCGGGCTCGGCGGTGGGGATCCGCCACTCCAGGGTCTCGTTGCGGCCGAAGCGCCGGCCGAGCTCGTCTTCGAGACCGCCGGTCAGGCGGACCCGGTAGCTCGTCCCGCGCTGCCAGCCGTTGCGGGCGAGCACCAGCAGCCGCACCGGCGGGCCGCCACCGCCGGCCGACGTGCCGCTGGAAGGCTCGACGCCCACCGCGACCTCGCCGGGGTCGAGCGGCAGCCAGCCGAGCCCGAGGACGAGATGCTCGATCTTCAGGTTTTCGGGCAGGGTCGCGCTGTCGAGACGGAGAGACCAGTCGAGGACGAGGGCGCCGGCGGCTGCCGTGTTCCCGTCCGCCACGGTCTGCGGGGTAGTCCCTCCGGCGGTCTCAACCGCCGTGGCATCGCTGTCGAACCGCGCCCGCAGCAGCTCGGGTCCGGTCTCGGCGTGCGCCTCGCCGTAGGGGGTGTAGAGATAGCGCGCCGGCACCGGCGGGCTCGCGGGATCGCTCCCTTCGTCCTCGGCCACCAGGCCGACTACGGTGCCCATCTCGTCGCGCACCAGGGTGTAGGTGCGGGTGGTTCCCGACGCCGCCTCTTCCACGATGACCTGGACGGCGTCGTCCAGGCCGCTCGGGCCGGGCACGTAGGTCTTGCGCCAGCGCAGCGCCTCGTCCTGGCTGTACGCCGCCTCGGCGGCCAGCGCGTCTCCTTCCCAGACGAAGACCCGCTTCTCGATGAACGGCCTCGAGCTGTCGTCGGTCGCGCCTTCGGGGAGCTTGCCGTAGAGCCAGCGGTGGGTCATCCGGCCCGCCGCGTCGTACTCGTAGCGGACCTGATGGCCGGCCCAGGGGGTCACGTCGGGCTGGCCGTCTCCGTCGGCGTCCGGCCAGCTGTCCTTCACCGTCACGGAGACGAGCTGGCCGCGCCAATCCCATTGATAGACGAAGCGGTCATCCTGGAGACGGCGGCCCACGCCGTCATAGGAGAACGGCGCGCCGTTTCTGGAGAGGATCCGGCCGTATTTGCCGGTGTCGATCTCGGCGATCTGGCCCGTGGCCTCGCGGACGATCCGCGCGAGCTCGTCGGCCGAGCCGTAGTCGAAGCGGAAGGTCTCGGCATGACTGCCCGCCGGCGCCTGGCCGTCCAGGCTTCCTGCGCCGGCCGCCGCGAAGGACAGGCGGACGCCGCCGTCGTATCCGAAGGCCCAGCCCAGGCCGGCGAACAGGTCGGCGGAGGCCGTGGACAGGCTCAAGACCTGGCGGCCCAGCTTCGCCCCGTCGGACGGCTGCCCCTCGTTGCCCCGCCAGCCGAATCCGAAGGCGCCCCAGGGCGTCTGCGGCGCGGAGGTGGCCGGGGCGTTCCCGGCGCTCCCCCAGACCAGGGCGCCCAGCTTCCACTTCGCCGACTGGTCCGCGTCATAGCCCGGGATCTGCGGGCCCGCGCCGCCGTGGTAGCCGTAACGGGCCGCGGTCTGCAGGGCGCCCTTGGTGGTCATTCCATACAGGCGGTCGGCGCCGCCCCAGGTCCACCGCGCGCCCAAGGGGGTGGCGGAGAGGCCGGCGGCTCCCCGGCCCTTCACGTCGACCAGCCGGTCGAGCGTGTCGTAGGTCCGGGTGAAGCCCTGGAAGGGGCCTTCCGTCCGGCGGCCCGGCCCGGCCGGCAGCGTCACCTCGACCGGGCGGTCCCAGGTGTCGTACTGCCAGGACAGAGCGCGGCCCCCGACCAGCTCGGACGCCGGCCGCGAGCCCAGGTCGTAGGTGGGATAGCGCACGGCGAGCGCCGCGTCGTAGCCCGGGATCCCCGGCCGTCCGCTCTCGAGCGACAGAGGCCGGGAGAGCTTGTCGTAGGAGAGCTTGTCGCCCGCGTCGAGCAGCGTCGGCACGGCTCCGCCCGTCAAGGCCGGCGTCACCGTCAACAGACGGTTGGCCGCGTCGTACCCGTGGGTCAGGGTCAGCCCGTCACGGGTCTGCAACGTCTTGAGCGTCGAGTCCGGGTTGTAGGTCAGCGTCTCGGAGGTGCCGTCGGCATAGGTGACGGTCGAGACCCGTCCGGTGGGGTCGTAGACGTAGGCCGTCTCCCAGAGCTCGGCCGAGGCGGTGCGGTCGGCCTGGCGCAGCAGCAGGCCGTCCAGGTCGTAGGCGTAGAGCGTGAAGCCCCGGCCGTTCGGCCGCACCACCTTGACCGGCAGGCCGCGGCCGTCGAAGCTCGTCGAGGTCTCGGTGCCGGCGCCGGTGCGCAGCCGGATGGCTTCCCCGCCGCGGTCGTAGACGGTGGTCAGCCGGGAGCCGTCGCTCTTGCTCTCCTCGATCGGACGGCCGAGAGCGTCGCGCCGGTAGGCGGAGGTCGTGGTGGGGACCATCTCTGCCTGCCCGGGCACGGACTCCAGGAACGTCACCGCATCCGGCCACGGCGCGTCGCTGTCCGGACCGAAGAAGTAGCTCATCGCGTGGAGCGGCGGGGTGTCGGCGTCGCCACCGAAGCTCTCGAGGAGCACGCGGCCCCCGGAGGGCTCGTACTGGATGGCCATGTCCCGCCGCGCGCGCTCGCGGTCGACCTTCGAGGGATCGGTGGCGAGAGGCGGACCGCTCCAGACCTCGATGACCCGGCCGGAGCCGTCGAAGACCTTCTCGGTGACCCGGATCTCCGGCGGGGTCGACCCCTCCGGCGCGGTCAGCGTCTGGGAGATCCGCTCCATCTCGCCGAAGCTGGTGAACCAGGTCCGCACGTCGGAGAGGACCTTGGCGCTCTCGGTGGTCAGGGGGTCGGCCTCGAAGACGGTCTCCTCGGAGAGGTTTCCCGCCTCGTCGAAACGCCGCCGCACCACCGCTCCGGTGGCCTGTTCCTCGTGATAGAGCCGTCCCCAGGCGTCGAAGCGGCCCCGCCAGACTCCCTGGTCGCCGTCGGAGGAGAAGACGACCCGCGACCTCTCGTCATAGCCGAGCTGGCGCGGCGCCTCGTCCCCGGTCTTGGTGGCCGCGACCCGGCCGGCGTCGTCGTAGGTGTAGACGGTCACCAGGTCCGGCCGGCTGAGCGCCTTGGTGCGCTCGCGCTCCAGGCGCCCGTGCTCGTCGTACTCGTTGACCGCCACGGTCTGTGGCGCGGCCACCACCTGGCCGGGGTTGTTGGCCGCGGCGAGATGGGTCTCGTCGACCGAGACGAGCTGCTCGCGGAGGTTGTAGGTGTACCGGGTCTCCACCCAGCGGCACCGGGTCGCGCCGTCGACCGGGTCGACGTAGTCCTGGAGCCGCCGCTCGCGCACGAGGTGCCCGGCCGCGTCGAAGGCGCGCTCGCCGACGACGCCTTCCGCCTCGGTGCACTCCGCGGCTCCCACGGGGGTGAAGCGGCCGTCCAGGGAGAGCCCGGAGACGTTGCGCACGGCGCGGTCCCAGGTGTCGTGGGTGGTCTCCGTGGCGGTTCCCTGGGAGGTCGTCACCCGCTCGACGTTGTAGGCCTCGTCGTACTTGAATTCCTGCCAGAACGCCCCGATCCCCCGCTCGATCCGCTCGACGAGCCCGGCGCCCTTGCGGCCCTTGGCGTCCTCGCCGTACTCCATGTGGACCTGCGGCGCGCCGTCGCCGCTGCCGGACGTCTGCGTGACCCGTCCGTACAGGTCGAAGGCGTAGCTCGCCGAGACCTGCTCGGCGCGGAATTTGGTGATGGCGTCTTGCCCCGGCTTCGCGAAGCCCAGCTCGATCGCGCGGCCCTTGCCGTCGGTCAGGGTGCTGAGCTGGTTGTCCTCCCCGTAGGCGGCTCCGGTGGAGGTCTGGGTGTAGTCGGCCGAGCCCTTGGCTTCCGGCGTCGTGGCCGCCTGGATCGTCGCGACCACGTTGCCCTTGGCCAGGCGGTCGATCTTCGGGGGCTCGCCGACTCCGGTGTCGCACCCCGGGCCGCCCTGGCGGTCGGCGAAGCACTGGCTCACCCGCGAGCCGTCCGGCCGGTCGGTCGAGAGCAGCCGGCCGTCGTCGGCGTAGGTAAAGGAGGTGACGAGCGGCTGCTGGCTGGGCGCCGCGTTCGGGTGGTGGACCGTGAGCTCTTCCCGGCGTTCCTTGACCCTCCCCTTCTCCAGCCGGTGCTCGGTCTCGTGCCCCCAGGGAGCCCGCAGGGTGACCCGGTCGGGCGGATAGGCCGAGGACCAGGTGAACGACCACCGCACCGAGGACGTCCCGGAGTTGAGGTTGTCCGGTGTCGGGAAGCCCACGCTCGCGAGCCGCCCCGTCTGGGAGTCGTAGGCGAAGCGCGCCCGCGGATCTCCCGAACCCCCCGCCACGAAGTCGGGCAGGTGGGACTCGCCCAGCCGCAGCCTGGCGAACTCGCCGTGGAGCAGCGCCCCGGCGGCTTCTTCGGACGGGTTGACCCCTGGCTGCGGGTCGTAGCGGTATTCCAGGGTCGGACGGGCCGATCCGGTGTAGGAGAAGCCGGCGTACGCCTCGACCGGGTTCTTCACCTCGGGCAGCTTGACCTTGATCAGGCGCCGCTCGCCGTCGTACTCGTACTCCACCTTCCGGTCCACGAAGTCGGTCACCGACTTGAGGAGGCCGAAACGGTCGCCGTCGCCGCCTTCCTCCTCGGACCGCGGGTCCTCGAAATACTCGAACCGGTACCGCCGCTGGAGGTCGTCGATGACGGTGGCCAGCTGGCCGAACGCGTCGTAGTGCAGCTGCAGGCGGTTGCCCTGCTCGCCCGCGGTGCCGCCGCGGAAGAGGCGGTCGGAGACCTCGGAGAGCCGGCCGAGGCCGTCGAACAGGGCGACCTCGTGCCCGCGGCTGATCAGGCGCCAGCCCTGTCCGCCCGACAGCTTCTGGATCCGCAGGTACACCCCCACCGGGACGAAGTAGGAGCCGGCTTCGTCTTTTTCGTATCCCTCCGGGGCCTCGGAGTCCGGGACGAAGCCATCCGGGGTTTCGATCATCCGGGTGGGGAGGAACCGCCAGACGTGTCCCAGGCCGTCGTGGTATTCCAGCTCGCCGGTCGCCGGCAGCTCGCGCAGGTGGGCAAAGAGGCTGGCCGACCAGCCGGCGCTCCCGAGCGGCCCGTAGCCCAGCATGCCGGAGCGGTAGGTGCGGTCGAGCGAGAACGGAATCGCCCGCCCTTCGACCGTGTGGTCGGTGGCCGCGAGCAGCAGCTCGCCGCCCGGCATCGCCACCGAGACGCCCGCCTCGCCCGCGCTCCACACGGCCGGGCTCTGCGCCGGCTCGGCCAGCGACACCTGGACCGGCGACGGCACCGCGTCCGCGGGGCCCGCGATCTCGGCCGACCCGGCCGGCAGCGGGTAGTTCTCCCCGTGCTGCTCGAAGAACTCGATGGCCTTCTCGGTCGCCACCCGGGTGGTGCTGCTGATGCCGTCCTCGTCCGTAGCGAAGAGGACGGCGCGGACGTAGCGGCTGGCCAGGATCTCCTTGACCTGGTCCAGGGCCGGATCGTTGCTCTCCGGATCGGGCAGATAGCCCGGCCATTCGCAGCGGCGGCACTGCGCCTCCTCGTCGGCGTCGCCGGTCCCCTCGGGATCGCTGTTGTCCGGTGCGTCCTGGCGGCGGTAGCCGGAACGGGCCCGCGGATCAGCGAGGAGCAGCACGGTCTCGACCGATTCGTAGAGCTGGTAGGCGGTCCCCAGCGGACCCGCCTCTCCGTTGAGAGATCCGGACCCTCCGTCCTCGCTCCCGAGGCCGACGCGGCGCAGGCGGACGACGGTCTCGCGCTCCGGCCAGCCCGGGCCTCCGGGCAGGGCCACGGCCGGACCGACGTCCTCGCGGCCCAGGATCAGCTCGCCGGGCAGGACGCGCAGGCTCTGCACCTTGGCGGTGAGCTCCGGCCCGAGCGAGCCTGGCAGCGCCACGCGCAGCTTGAAGGCGGCCGTGGCCTCCCGATTGCTCTCGGGCTCGATCTGGTTGCCCTCCCCGTCCACGAGCGACGTTTCGAGAGGGACTGGGACTCCCAGGGGCACGAACCGCGAGGTGGCCCGCTGGACTCCCGGGATCCCCTCCTCGTCCTCGGCCCCCTCGGGCCGGTACAGCCCTGAGAAGGTGAACTGCGCCTGGTCGAAGGGCACCACGAGAGGCCCTTCCTCAGCGCCCCAGGTGTAGAGGAGGCCGGTGCCGGTGGTGTCGATCCCGAGCTGGTTGGTCGACCAGGGAGCCTGCAGGGTAGCGACCGGCGTCGGGTCCGGGTTTCCGGCCGGCAGCCCCGGCGCGCCGTTGATCGAGGCGATGTCCCACACGTCGATCACCGGCTTGCCCGTCCGGGCGTCGGTGCCCCCGGCGAAGAGCAGGTGGCGCACCGGGTCGACCTGGAGCCGGAAGGCGCTGTGGTCCCGGACGGCAAGGCGCCCGACGAGAGCCGGCCCGCCCGTGGACGAGAGGAAGAGGCTGCGGGCCGAGACGTCGAAGACGTAGATGCCCGGAGAGCCCAGCGAGACGAACAGGAGGTCGCCCGAGATCTTCATGGGCTCGATCGGCTCGTCCGGAGCCTCGAAGACCCCGGAGACCTGGCCGTGGATGCCGCGGTAGACCCACTCCACATCGTTGGCCAGGGCCACGTCGCGCAGCATGACGGGCTGGTCGTCGATGCGCTGGATGCAGGCGGCCAGGTCCGCGAACTGGAAGGCCTCCGGTCCTTCGAGGTTGCCGAAGAGGCCGTTTTCCACTCCGCCCGGAGCCGCGGCGGTGGAGCGCGTGTGGAGAGCGCCCACCCGCTGGAGCGGCGAGTAGATGTCGATGAACCCTTCCCCGCGGCACGGGACGCCGTCGCAGCCGGTCCGCGAGTGGGTCACGACCGCAGGAGTCATGGCGATCCCCTCGAGGGTGAGGCTCCCGGGGGCGCACGAGGGGAACTCGAGCTGCTGCCCTTCGAACTTGCCAAGGCGCCGGCCGCACTGGCCGCTGCCGGCCGTCTGGTAGGGCTGCAGCAGGCGGTAGAAGCGGTTCAGGTCCACCACCGTGATGCCGCTGCCCATGATCGCGACGTGCCCCAGGGCGCGCAGGTTGTAGCGCACCCGGAGCTGGTCGCCCTGACGGGCGCGGATCCCTGGGACGACCGCGTTGCCGTCCCCGCCTCCCCCGTCGGACGGCCAGGGGTTTTCCACGTCGAGCGACCAGCTCTGGCCGGTCGTCAGGTTGTCGACGGTGACCCGCTGGTAGCGGTCGTAATCCTCCTCGCCGTTGCAGACCTTCTTGCGCCATTCGGTGACGGCGGGCTCGGGCGTGGTCCCCGGCGGCAGGCTGGGCTCGATCTGGCCGGCCTGGCCGCGGGTGAGCGTGGAGCGCACGTCGACGTCGAAGGTGTAGATCCCCTCGGCGTCGGGGGTGAGGACGTCCAGCCCGGAGACGTCGTGGCCGTAGACG
Source organism: Thermoanaerobaculia bacterium (assembly GCA_035278895.1). Classification (GTDB taxonomy): domain Bacteria; phylum Acidobacteriota; class Thermoanaerobaculia; order Multivoradales; family UBA5704; genus DATARR01. Next base: position 9,854 of record DATEIO010000842.1, read on the forward strand.
TCCACGAAGTCGGAGAGCTCGAGGGTCTTGCCCTTCTCGTCCTGGGCGAGGACGGCGAGCTTCATCGGAATGCCCTCGGGCAGGGTGCCCAGGGCGAGCCATTCGGAGGCGGTCGTGCCCGTCGTCGTGCCGAGGGCGTAGGCGATGCGCGCCGAGCCTTCGACTCCTTCGAAGCAGGGGAGCCCCTGGGCCCAGTCCGGGGAGCTCACGCAAGGCGTGGAGGCCTCGCGGACGTCCTCCAGGCGCACGGCCTTGATCCCCCAGGTATTGCCGAAGAGGCCGCTGTAGAAGATCCGGTTGTGGCCGTCGGTGGCGAGCGACCGGGTCGCCGACTGGAGCCCCCGGTTCTTCAAGGCGTAGCGGCGGAGCCCGTCCTCGTCGGAGGCACGGCTCACGTCGACCGCCACCAGGTCGCCTGTCTCGGAGGCGACCAGCAGCAGGTTGCCGAGCTTCAGCAGGTCGCGCGCGACGTTGGTCGTTCCCAGGGCCGGAGAGCCGCCGGGGACGCCGGCGATCGGCTCTCCAGGCACCTCGCGGGTGGCGAACTCGAAGCGTGTGGGCGCCGTGTCCCAATAGGCCAGCGCGGCCTCGGGATGGTCGAGGACGAGGCTCGCCGGCACGATCTCCAGGCGGAAGCGGTGGCCGGCGGCCAGCGCCGCGGTCGGCAGGATCACGAGACGGCTCCCCCGTTCGGCCTGGTCGAGGAGGATCGGCAGGCTCCTGGGATAGCCGGCGGCGGTCGAGCTCCCGCACCCTTCGTCGAGCGGGCCGAGGTCGAGGAGGCGCGCCACCTGCTCCGCGGGCTTTTTGGTGACGTCCGCGAGCGGCTGATCGAACTGCAGCTCGAACCGGTCGAGCGAGGACGCGTCGAGACCGCCCGGCGCGACGACCACCAGGAGATCGTCGCTCCCCTGGATCGGGGCCGTGGACCACGGCTCTTCCGGATCGCAGACGCTCACGGCGAGGCCGGCGACCGGCGGCAGCGGCTGCGGCTCGGGCTCCCCTTCTTCCGCGGGCTCGGGCGTGATCGGCGAGAGGTCGTAGACGGCGATCGAGGTCCCGGCGGGCACCGGGAAGCCGGACACCGGCGCCACGGACACCGCGCCGGAGACGCCGGTTTTGAGCTCGACCTCGAGCGAGAGGCGGGCCGAGCCCTCCGGCTCCGGGGCCGGCAGGCGGTAGACCTGGAACGGCCTGGCATCGACCAGGAGGGGCCGGGCCGGCTCGCCGCTCGCCAGGAATCCGAAATCGATGATCCCGTCGTTCGGGGCCACGGGGTCGTGAGGGCGCGAGGCCAGGATCCAGCCGGTGGCCGTGTCGCGCTGCACGATCTCGAGCGGCTCGTTCGAGAGCACCGGCAGCACGAACCCGCCGTTCCAGTCGTGGGGAACCGGCAGGTAGACCCAGAGGTCCGCGGCATTGTTGTAGGCGGCCCAGCCCTGGATGCCCATGGCATAGCCGTAGAACCCCACGCCGCCCGACATGATCGAGTACATCTCGGCGCCGAACTCGTAGAAGAAGGCGGCGTTGTCGCGCAGCGTGAACTCCATCATCAGCGACTGCAGGAAGCACTTGGGGAGCCCCTCCTGCCGCGCCTTGGCGCAGGTCCTCCGGGCCTTGGTCCCGGTGGGGCTCACGAACTTCGCGCTGGCGCCCAGGGCTGCGACGGCCGCCTCGGGCTCCGGCTGGAGCGACGGATCGTTCGACAGGTAGCGGCTCCCGCCGCGCTCCAGAACCCCGCCGACCGAGAGCAGCTGGAGGCGCTTGCCCCAGGGCAGCTCCACCGCCTTGCCGATGAACACCTGCGCGTCGTCCGGTACGCCCGCCGGAGCCGGCACGTGGACGCGGAGCGTCTCCTTGGCCTCGCCCTCGAAATCGACGCTCACGTAGGCGGCGAGGCCCATCCCCTGGGGCGCCGGCACCCCCAGCGTGCCGGGAGCCAGGGTCCGGATCGTGACCAGCGTGGCCTTGTCGAACGCCGCCGCCGGCACGTCCACCACCAGCCCCTGTGCGCTCCGGAACGTCACCGCCTCGCCCGCCGGAGCCACGAAGCCCAGGCCGTCCGGAGTGAGGAACGGTCCGATCCGGAAATGGGCCGCGAGCGTCCCCGCCGGGTCGAAGACCTTCACCCAGACCTTGCTGCCGAGGGTGGCCGCGAAGCCGGGCGGGTGGCCGACGGTGCCGGTGAAGCTGCCATCCGCCTTGGCCTGGAAGGTGTCGCGCCGCGGATCGGCCAGCGGCCCTTCGATCTCCGGGGTGACCACCCACGGCGTCTGGCCGGCGATGGCGCCGGGCAGGGCCCCGGGCTCGCCGTAGATCTCGGCCACACCGTTGACCGGTACCCGCAGGTGGAACTTCTCGGGGTGGATCTGCCCGCCGGGCACGACCGCCGTGGAGGTCGAGAAGGTCCACAGCTTTGGCGAGCCGGCGTAGATCGCGCCGCCGGCATCCGCCACGCCCCCGGCGAAGCGGGCGCGGAAGGTGCGGCCGGGAGGGAGCGGCCGGCTCGGCGTGAAGACCACGCGCACGCCGTCGACCAGGGAGACCGCGCCGTCCACGAAGATCCCGGTCGCCCCGCCGTCTCCATCCGCGAGCTCCAGCGTGAGCGTCGAGGAAGTGACGGTCGCCGGAGAGAGCGCCTCGCTGAACAGGACCGAAACAGTCGCGGCGACCGGCTGGTTCGTGGCGCCGTCCGCAGGCGTCACCGAGACCACCCGCGGCGGCACGGCCTCGACGGTCAGATCGAGGGCCACCACCTGGCCGGGCGCGAGGCTGGGGATGGTCCCCGTGGCCCGCTCGTCGAGCGTGGGATGGCGCGCGGTCAGCACGCGTCCGCTGCCCGCGGAGACAGGGACCGCATAGCGGCCGGTCAGCCGCGACAGGTCGGCGGTGCCGAGGCCGTCCGCGGTCACCCGCGAGAGGGCGAGGGGCGCGCCGTTTGCGGAGCGCACGAAGCCGGTGGCGAAGCCCAGCGGCTCGTGGGCCGCGAGCAGCAGGTAGAGCCCCTCGCGCACGATGCCGTCGAGCGGCAGCGGACCGGAGACCTCGGGAGCGGCCACGACCCGTTGCGTGTCGCCCGTGCCCTCGCGGTGGATGCGCGCGGCCAGGCGCGCGAGCGAGCCGCGGCCGTCGGGCGCCGTCTCGACGAGCTTAGCCAGGATCACACGCGGCGAGGCCGCCGAGTCGGCCGGAGCCCCCGCCGGGGTTGGCAGCGCCAGGGTCGCCGGCCGGGCGAGCGTCGCGCCCGAGAGCTCGATGCGCACCGCGGCCAGGGTGTCGTAGCCCGCGATCTGCGGCAGCGCCGCGAGCTCGGAAGCGGAAAGCAGGGTCGCGGCGACCGGCACCTTGGCGCCGAGCGCTCCTTCGGGGATCGACAGCTCCACCCCCTCCGGCGTGTCGACCGTGCCGCCATCGGGTCCGACCAGGGGTCCACGCTCGACCTCTTCAGGGAAGGGGAAGAGCCGGATGTTCTCCCAGCCGACCTCGAGCAGCACCTGGGCCGCGCGCGGGCTGGGAGAGACCATGAACTCCATGGCGCCGGCCGCGCCCGGAGCGGCGCTCCCCTGCTCCGCCTCGCTGAGCTCCGGATGGTAGAGGACGAGGTCGGCCGAGAACGGCGCCTCGAGCACCTCGCCGCCGCCGGTCAGGACGAGCCGCTCTTCCAGGTAGGCCTGGACCGCGAGGCCGCTCGGCCACGCCGTGGCGCCGTCGGCGGAGCGCGCCACCACGCGCGCCTTCGAGCGGCCGGTGGGACCGACGACCGGCGGATTGAGCGTCAAGTCGGCGCCGAGAGCAGGGACCTCCACGGGCCGGTCGACTCCGGCGAGCGGCTCGCCGGCCGTGGACGACAGGGGCGGACGGGTGGCGGGATCGCCGTCGGCGGCCACCACGGCGATGGTTCCCGGGCCGGCCAGGGCGATCCGCACGCCGCCCGGAACCGGCTCCGGATCGGGCAGGGCCAGCCAGCGGCCGGTGCCGGGCTCGTAGCGCACGGCGACGAGATCGGTGCGCGCGCCGGCCCAGGCCGGGAGCGGCAGATCGAGGTGCGCGGCACCGGACGTCCACAGG
>DATEIO010000843.1:0-3890 GCA_035278895.1 Thermoanaerobaculia bacterium
CGCGTGGGAGGAGCTTCTGGCCGTGGTGCGCATCCGCCAACTCAGCGAGAGCGAGCTGATTCAGGCGCGCCAGTTTCTCGTTCGCAACTGGAGCGTGCCGTCCGGCGTGCTCGTGCTTCCGCGGATGGAGCCGGAAGCCCCAAACCTGCGCCCTGCGCCGCCGGAGCCGCCCTTACCGCCGGCCGACAGAGACCCGGAGCCGGGCAGCTTCCAGGATGCCCGCGAGGAGTACGACCGCAGGCTCGTCGCCGCGGCCCTGGATCGCACCGGCCGCAACATCAGCCAGGCCAGCCGCCTGCTCAGGATGTCGCGCAATACGCTCAAGGCGAAGATGCGCCGGTATGGGTTGTGAGGTGAGAAAACAAGGACCCAAAGGACTGAAAGGACACCAAGGACGATAAGGACGACAGTTCTTGAGGTCCTTTTTATCCTTGGTGTCCTTGGAGTCCTTTTCTGCTGCGCAGGCTCCTAGTCGTCCTCGATCTTCCCGGAGGCCTTCACTTGGCGGACCCGGGAGACCGTCGAGAGGGCGCCGCCGATCAGGACGATGTAGAGGCCGAACCAGACGAGCTGGATGAGCGGCTTTTTCGTCACGTCCACCGAGAGCTTCGACGCGTTTTTCGTCCCGGTCACCTCGAGCTCGACCTTGCCGGTGCCCGCATTGATGCCTGCGACGAAGATCGAGCCGCCGCCGGGGAGCTCCGTGGGCGGGGTGTCGACCGAGCCGTTGATCGGGTCCAGGCGGTAGAGCGGCTTGACCCGGGCGGTCTGGCCTCCCCGGGTGACCGCGACGACCGCTCCGACCGTGAACGGCTGGCCCGCGGCCATCTTGGCCATGGCGTTGCCCTCGGCCTCGAGGTCGAAGGTCTCGAACTGGATCTCCAGGTCCCCGATCCGGCCGGACTCCCCCTTGGCGAGCTGCAGGCGCGGCTGGCCAGGGTCGAACTCGATAGGCGAGACGTAGAAGTCCTGGAGCGGAGTCGTGCGGATGTCCGGATTCGCCATCACCTGGCGGGTGCGGTCGTTCATGAACAGCTTGGGGTAGACGAAGAACTTCTCGCCGTTCCGCGCGACCTCGATCTCCATCGACTCCTTCTCGTGGCCTTGACGCGGAATGAACCGGGTGAAGGTCAGGGTCGCGTCGTCCACCTTCTTGGGGACCCCCATCTCCAGGGTGACCTTGGCGCTCTGGTCGTAGGCCGAGGAGGCGATGACGCCCAGGAGGATCACTCCGACGCCCACGTGGGCGAGGTAGCCGCCCGCGAGCCGCAGGCCTCCGCTCCGCGCCTTGTCGACCGTCTTCTGGAGGTTGGTCGCGAGCGCCAGCGTGGCCAGGAACACGAACAGCAGGTGGAAGACGTCGCGGACCTGCCAGACTACGGCCCCGATCGTGACGACGAGAGCCAGGCCGAGCGGGACGATCATCTTTTTCACCACCTCGCGAGCCGTGTTCCCCTTCCAGGTGAGGTAGGGGACGAAGGCCAGGAGGAGGGCGATCAGGAGCGCGATCGGCAGGTTCACCCGGTTGTAGAACTCGGGGCCGACCTGGCCCGGGTTCTCCATGAAGCGGGTGAGGAGCGGCGCCGAGGTCCCGGCGGCGATGACCAGGGCCGAGACCGTGAGGGTGATCGTCGAGAGAACGAGGAACGTGCCGCGGGAGAAGAACGGATCCTCGTTCGGCTGGGTCGGGATCTGGCGCCACCGGGTGGCCAGGAGGTAGACCGAGATGAGAATGAAGGTGGCCATGCCGGCGATCAGCCAGCCCGAGATCCCCAGGTCCACGAAGCTGTGCACGGAGAAGTCGGCGAGCACGCCCGAGCGGGTGAGGAAGGTCCCGTAGAGGACCGAGAGATAGGTGAGCGCGGCGAGCACGTAGTTCGCCCGCCGGAAGCGCCCGCGGGTGCGCTCCATGTAGAGGCCGTGGATCATCACGGTCCCGAAGATCCAGGGGATGAGCGAGGCGTTCTCGACCGGGTCCCAGCCCCAGTAGCCGCCCCAGCCCAGGGTCTTGTAGGCCCAGTAGCCCCCCATCAGGATGGCGGTGCCGAGCACGAGGAAGCCGCCGAGCGCCCACGGGAACGCGCGGGCCGCCCAGCCGTCGTACTCCCGCCGCCAGAGCGCGGCCATGGCGAAGGCGAAGGGGATGGCGGAAGCGGCGTAGCCCACGAACATGATGGGCGGGTGGATGACCATCCAGTCGTCCTGGAGGAGCGGGTTCAGGCCCTGGCCGTCCGTGGGGGTCTCCCGCAGCATGACGAAGGGGTTCTCCCGCACCAGGATGAAGAGGATGCCGATCAAGGTGAGGGTGTAGATGCCCATCACCACCGGCTCGGCCCGGCCGGCCGTCTTCTTGACGAAGACGCCCAGGATCGCGCCCCACAGGAGCCAGATGAGGAAGCTCCCCTTCTGGCCCGCCCAGAAGGCGGCGAGCTGGTAGTGGTGCTGCAGGTCCATCCCCGAGTACTGGTAGACGTACTCGATGCGGAAGTCCCGCGTGAGCAGGAGGAGCGCGAGCACCGCGGAGGCGAGCCCGATCGCCAGGGCGAAGAAGTCGTAGGAGCGGCGGGCGAAGGCGAGCGCGCCCGAGTCCCCCCGCATCACCAGCGAATAGCCCCAGATCGAGGCGAGGGAAAAGATCAGGGCGCACCAGAGGGCCAGCGCGCCGGGCAGGTAGAGCTGGGAGAGGGAATTCAGAATCGCGTTCACCGTCGTCTCCTACTTAGCCGTATTCCTTGACCTCGGCACCCTGGTACTTGCTCGGGCACTTGACCAGCAGCTTGTTCGCCTCGAACTCCTGGGCGCCGGAGTCATAGTGGCCGATCGCCACGATGCTGATGGCGTCCTCGAAGTTCGCCGGCTTCACGCCCTTGTAGCGGACCCGCAGGGTCTCGTTCGTCTTCGGGTCCTTGAGCGTGAAGTAGAGCGACTCTTTCTGGTCGTTGTAGGACGAGCTCCCCTTTTCGAGCCCGCCCGCCACCTGCACGAGCTGGTCGCCGCTCTCGCGCGCCTGGCCGTAGGCGACGTAGGGCGTGAGCGCCTCCTTGAAGGAGGTGAGCGAGAAGCCGGCGAAGGCCAGAAGGAGGGCGCCGCCCAGGAGGTACATGGCTCGGTTCTTGGTTTTCATTGTTCTTTCTCCATCTCGCGCAGCCTCTTGCCGAGGCGGAGCAGGTAGAGGAATAGGCCGGTCCAGATGATCAGATTGACCGCGACGATGAAGACTTCGCTACCACCGCTGTTCATGAGAACCCTTACCCCCGTGCCGAGGATTTCCGGTCCGCGAGCGCCTGAAGGCGGCACTGCAGATTGTGGATCCAGAAAAAGAGAGCCGTGAAGCCGGCCGAGCCGGCGAGGAGCACCTGGAGCATCCGCGATTCCATCTCGATCTTGCCCGTGGAGTTGACCACCGACTCGGGATGGAGCGTGAAGGCGGCCATCCGCGGCATGACGAAGAAGAGGAAGGGCGCGACGACGAGACCCAGGACGGCGTAGGCCGCCGAGAGCCGGGCCCGGGTCTCCCGGTCCTCGAGGGCCGAGCGGAGCGCCAGGTATGCGGCGTAGAACAGGAGCGCCAGGAGGATCGACGTCTGGCGGGGGTCCCAGTTCCAGTAGGCGCCCCACATCACCTTCGCCCACAGGGCGCCGGTGACGGTCGCGAGAATCCCGAACACGAGCCCGAGCTCGATCGCGACCGCGGCGGCGACGTCGTGGTGCGGCCTCCGGCCGCCAAAGAGATAGCGCAGGCTCCAGACCCCGGCGGCGATGAACGCCACGAACGAGACCCAGGCCATGGGGACGTGGAAGAACAGGATGCGGCTCGATCCGCCGATGAATCCGGCAGCGAGCGGAGCGTAGTAGAACGCCCCGAGGATGACGAGCGAGATCCAGAGCCA
>DATEIO010000844.1:0-11886 GCA_035278895.1 Thermoanaerobaculia bacterium
TGCCGATCAACGAGGAGACGTCGATCGCGGCGCAGTCGTGGATTCTCCATACGCAGATCGCGGAGGAGCTGGTGGCGCAGGCGCGGTATCCGGTCGTGGTCTGCGACCGGAGCGTGCTCGACAACTTCGTCTATCTGCTGCTCGCGGCCGGACGGCAGGAGGGGCCGGAGCGGGTGGTCGATTCGTGGATCGAGGGGTACGACCTCCTGGTGCACGTGCCGATCGTCGAGCAGCCGAGCCCGGACGGCATCCGGTCGGCGGACCCGGGGTTCCAGCACGCCGTCGAGGATCTGCTCGACCGCGAGCTCGAAACGCGCGGCCTCTCGCCTCTCCGCCTCGACGCGGCGGACCGCCCGGGGTGGCTCGACCGGGTGGAGCGGGAGGTGTGGGACCGCCTCCGGCCGGCCCAGCTCCCCCTTCTCTGAGATCTCCTATATATAAATACCGTGGCTCCCTCCTTCGAAGGCCTCCTGCTCGCCCTGCTCCTCGTGCTCCTCGCCGCGGGCGCGCTCGGGCTCTGGGCCACCTTGAAGCGGGGCCCGGCGAGCCCGGCGCAGACGGCCCTCGGGCGGGGCGACTTCGCAGCAGCGCTCGCGGCCGCCCGCACCGACGCCCGGGCCGGGCGGGACGAGCTCTACGCCGCGGCGGTCGCGGCCAAGCACCTCCTGGAGCTCGACCGGGCCCGCGCCCTCCTCGACCGCATCCTGGCCGGTGACCCCGGCGACGGCGAGGCCTGGCTCGAGGCCGGGCTCGTGGCCGCCTACGCGGGGGACTTCGACCGGGCGGAGAGCGCCTTCTCGCGGGTGGGCCCCACCCGGTCGGACCTCCTGGAGTCGCTCACCCTCCACCGCGCCTGGGTGGCGCTCAAGAGAGGCGACCTCCAAGCGGCCCGGCGGCTCTTCGATGAGGTCGAGGCTCCGCTTGAAAACAAGCTCCGGTCCGATCTCGGCACTGGCGAGCCGCTTTTTTCGGAGTGGTTCCTTCAAGCCTCCGCGCTCTGGGCCGTCCTGGGGGACGAGTCCCGCGCCGGGTGGGCGTGGGACCAGGGACGGGCCTCCGCGCCCGCGAGCCGGCTCTCCGAAATCATTTCGCGGGACGGCGGAACCGTTCCTCGGCTACAATAGGCCCACTTTGGGCATTGAGAACCTTCTCGAGCGGTGGGAGATCTTCTCCCATTTCACGGAACCGCAGCTTGCACAGCTCGCGCAGTGCATCTCGCGGCGCGTGATTCCGCCGGGCACGGCAGTGGTCAAGGAGGGGGAGCGCACGCACGCCGCCTACCTGATCCAGAGCGGCGGCATCCGGATCCAGAGGAAGACCCCCTACGGTCTGTTCAGCCTCGCCCTGCTCCAGCCGGGCACCCTTTTCGGGGAGACGAGCTTCGTCGACCGCGAGCCGCGCTCGGGAGACGCCGTCACCACGTCCGAGACCGAGCTCTTCGGCCTGGACCCGGACGCCCTCCAGGCGATCATGGACAAGGACCAGCGGTTCCAGCTCGCCCTCTACTGGACGTTCTGGAAGAGCTTGTCGTCCAAGCTCCGGCAGACGAACCAGAACCTCACGCACTTCTTTTCGGAGACCGGCAGGCCTCCGAGCCCCGACACCACCGCTGCCCGGCCCACGACCGGCGAGTTCCGCGTGGACATGGCCTCGAAGCGCAAGCTCTTCCAGGAGCAGAAGCTCTCGAACATGGAGATCAACTTCCTCACCTCGCTTTCCAAGGAGAGGAAGTTCGGGCCCAATCAGGTGATCTTCCGCGAAGGGGAGATGGGCAATGAGATGTACGTGGTGCTCGAAGGCCGGGTGATGATCAGCAAGTACATCCCCGGCGCGGGCGAGGAGGCCCTGGCGTTTCTGGAGCGCGGGGGCTACTTCGGCGAGATGGCGCTGATCGACCACGAGCCCCGCTCGGCCGACGCCAAGGCCCACGAGGACGGTGCCGTGGTGCTCGCCATCCCCCGCGAGGTCGTGGAAGGGATCCTCGACATCCACAAGATCTCCTCGATCCGCCTGCTCACCATCCTCTGCCACCTGGTCGCCAGCCGCCTGCGCGAGCTGGACGAGAAGGTCATCGGCTGGTTCATCATCGCCGGCGGCTCCGGGATTTCCTGGCCGGTTCCCCAGAAGTAGAAATCGTCCCCAGCACCTTTCCGACCAGCGAGGAGAGCGGCAGGCCCGCCCGCCCTTCCGCGTTGAACCATCCTGCCTCGGTCCCTTTCAAGAAGCGGCTCCCTCGCGCGAGCTCGGCGCGGTGTACGGAGACTTCGATGTCGCGGTAGGTGATGCCGTGGCGCACCTGCCCGGCCGGCTCGCCCAGGCTCCAGCGTCCGCCATAGCGGGCAGCTAAAGCGGCTTCGGGTGGATCTTCCGCGGCGACGCCGTTCTCCTCCAGGCTCACCCAGGGGAGCTCCCAGGTGCCGGCGAGCAGCGTGCTCTCGTCGGGCCGCCGGAAGAGGAGGACCGCGTCCCCTTTTTGAACGACGGCCACGAGGAGCCGGTGGAGCTCGGCCTCGCGCTTCACCCGGGGCACGGGGTAGCGCTCGGGGTCCCCCTCGGCCGCCGCCCGGCAGCCGGGGCGGATCGGGCAGAGCAGGCACTTCGGCCGGCGCGGAGAGCAGAGGGTGGCGCCCAGCTCCATCAGCGCCTGATTGCTGTCGCCCGGCCGCTCGCGGTCGAGGAGGTCTTCGGCCGCGGCAAGGAGCCGCTTCCGGGCCTTGCCCGACTTGGGATCTTCATCCGAAGCCAGGACGCGGGAGATCACCCTCTCGACGTTGCCGTCCATGACCGGGGCCGGGACACGGAAGGCGATGCTCGCCACCGCGGCGGCGGTGTAGGCGCCCACGCCGGGAAGGGAGAGGAGGCCTTCGACCGTTGATGGAAATCCGGCGCCGCTCGAAGCGACTACCCGGGCTGCGGCATGGAGCTGCCGGGCGCGCCGGTAGTAGCCAAGACCGGACCAGAGGGCGAGCACCTCGTTCAGCTCGGCCCGGGCCAGATCCTCGACCGTGGGAAAACGTTCCAGGAAGCGCGTGTAAAAAGGGAGGACCGTTTCGACCCGCGTCTGCTGGAGCATCACCTCGGAGAGCCAGATCTTGTAGGGATCGCTCGTCCGGCGCCAGGGAAGGTCGCGTCGATGGCGGTCGAACCAGGAGAGAAGAGCGTCAGAGTGCCGCACCGCGTCAGTCTATCCAAGATTGGGAAGCCAAATTGGCAGGTAGGTATGCCTGCAAGTGCTGCCAAAAAAGAAAACCGGGCCCCCGGCTTTCGCCGGGAGCCCGACCCCCGAAGGGGAAGAGCAGGGGGGGAGGCCCCATCTCTCCGGTTGGTATTTTGTGGTTTTACCCCCGTTTGTGGGGGATTTAGGTCGGCTAGAAAGAGGGTGAGATCCGAAGATCTCAATTATCAGGTAGGACAAAAGTTGGCTGGTTGGTGCCTCCCCCTCGTTGTGTCCTGCCTTCCCTATCTGCAACAGCCATGCCTGGTTTCTAATTCCAGGCCGCCGGGAACAAGATCTCCCAAAAAGAAAGGCGGTCCCTCCGAAGGGGGAGGGACCGCGGGGGGAGGTTCCTGCTGGTGGGTTGGCTTTGGGGTTGGCTCGGCCCCCTATCCAGGGGCTCAAAGGAAGGGCGTTTCAAGGATGAGATCGGTTAGGATCTCAATGTAAGGTTGGATGCAAACAGGCTGGTGGAACCTCCCCCTCGTCTGGTGACTTAAGTTGTGCCTCTCTATATGTGCAACCGCCGTGCCAGAATGCTCCAAGCGCCGAAAACCCTTTTAGCAAGCGGTCTTGGGGGCCGGAGCGCCCTCCCGGCAAGGGACACATCGATGCTTGGCTCTTTTCCTTCGTACAAACTTGCCTGCCCTGGGCGAGTAATTCTGCGCAGCCTTGTTCCCGGCCCGGGAGTCGAGCCCTGATTTCCCGGGAAGAGCCGGTCTTCGTCGGCTGGAAGGAGTACCTGGACCTCCCGGAGCTCGGGATCTTTCGCCTCAAGGCCAAGATGGACACCGGCGCGCGTACGTCGACCTTGCACGTCGACTCCGTCTCCCTGGTGGAAGAATTACCCGACGGCGTGCAGATCGTGGAGCTGGTGATCCACCCTGACCGGAAGCGGCCGGATTTCGAGGTGACTGCCCAGGCGCGGGTGCTGCGCCGGATCCGGGTGATGGACTCGGGCGGCCATCCGGAGATCCGGCCTCTCGTGGAGACCGAGCTGGTAATGGGGCCGGTCCGCAAGCGGATTCTCGTCACCCTGACCAACCGCTCGAGCATGCTGTTTCGTATGATCGTCGGCCGCAAGGCTTTGGAGGGGGACTTCCAGGTGGACGTCGCCCGCAAATATCTCCTGCGGAAGTGGCACCCGCGGCGCCGTCCGGCGGGCGGTGCCCTGCCGGGAGCGGAAAGGAAATCCTCCGGGGAATGAAGATCGGCATCCTGTCGCGCAAGGCGACGCTCTACTCGACCTCGCGGCTGATTGAGGCCTGCGGCCAGCGCAACGCGGACGTCCTGGTCCTCGATCCGCTCCAGTGCGTCGTCAAGCTGTCCAAAAAACGGCCCGAGGTGTTCCATAACAACGAGCGGGTGACAGGCCTGGATGGCATCGTGCCCCGGATCGGCGCCTCGATCACCTTCTATGGCCTCGCGGTTCTCCGCCAGTTCGAGATGACCGGCGTCTTCTCCGCGAACGAGAGCCAGGCGATCGCGCGCAGCCGCGACAAGCTACGGAGCCTCCAGCTCCTCTCCCGCCACGACATCGGCATCCCCCCCACGGCCTTCGCCCGTCGCCGCGAGGACATCCGCTCGGCCATCCGCAAGGTGGGAGGCGCGCCGGTGATCCTGAAGCTCCTCGAGGGGACGCAGGGCAAGGGTGTCATCCTGGCCGAGTCGGTCAAATCGGCAGAGTCCGTGCTCGACGCCATGAACGCCCTCGGGCAGAACATTCTGATCCAGGCCTTCATCGAGGAAGCGCAAGGGACCGACTTCCGCGCCATTGTGGTCGGCGGCCGCGTCGTGGCGGCCATGTCGCGCCATGCCGCTTCGGGCGAGTTCCGGAGCAACCTCCACCGCGGCGGCACCGCCGCCGGGGTGACTCTCGACCCGCTCTACGAATCCACCGCCATCCACGCCGCCGAGGTCCTGGGCCTGAACATTGCCGGGGTCGACATGATCCCTTCGAAGGACGGCCCCATGGTCCTCGAGGTCAACAGCTCGCCAGGCCTCGAAGGGATCGAGGGGGCGACGGGCATCGACGTGGCCGGCGCCATTGTCGATTTCGTCGTGGCGCACGAGCGGATGAAATGACCCGCAAGGAGCCGATGGCCTTCGCCGGCACCCCGGTCGCCCTGGGCGAGACCGCGGAGCTGCGCCTGAAGGTCGCCGAGACCTACACCGCCGAGCCGGTCTCCGTGCCGGTGACCGTCGTGCGGGGTGCGCCGGGCCCGACCCTGTTCGTGACCGCAACCGTCCACGGCGACGAGCTCAACGGCGTGGGTATCCTCCGCGGGCTCCTGTCGGACACCGACTTTTCGGGGCTCAAGGGGACGCTCATCGCCGTACCGGTCGCGAACGTCCCGGGGTTTTTGAACCAGGACCGGCGCCTGCCGGACCGGCGGGACCTGAACCGCAGCTTTCCCGGCAGCCGCAAGGGGTCGCTCACCGCCCGCCTGGCCGACGTCCTCTTCCGCGAGGTGATCCGCCAGAGCGACTTCGGGATCGATCTCCACACCGGAGGCGGCGAGCGGACCAACTATCCCCAGGTGCGGGCCGACCTTGCCCAGCCGGGAGTGACCGAGCTCGCCCAGGCTTTCGGGTGCTCGCTGATCGTGGCCGGCGCGGGTCCGGACCAGTCGCTGCGCAAGACCGCGGTCGCGGCCGGCGTGCCCACGATCGTCTACGAGGCCGGGAGCGCCCGCCGCTTCGAGCGCCCATTCATCGACTCCGGGATCGTGGGCATATTGAACGTGCTGCGCCACCTGCGCATGCTGCCGGGCGAGCCCACCCCGCCCCCGCTTGCCCTGACGATCGAGCGGACGCACTGGGTCCGCGCCCGCTTCGGCGGCATCCTGGACCTCCTGGTCGAGCTCGGGCAGCCCATCAAGCGCGGCCAGACGATCTCCGTCAACACCAACCCCTTCGGCCGCGAGCGGAGCCAGATCAAGGCTCCGCACAGCGGAGTGGTCCTGGGGCTCACCCAGCTCCCCCTCGTCCACCCCGGCGACCCCGTCTGCCACATCGCCCGGCTGGACAGCCAGGGGATGGAGGCGTGGTGCGAGCACTGGAACCGGCAGAGCGGTAGGATGGAGACATGAAGAAGCTCGTTCTGATCTTCGTCCTTCTCCTGGGGGTGGCGGCGCTCGCCACGGTCGCCGGCATCCTGATGGGCCGCGGCGGCACGGGCGCGGGTAGCCCCACGGTGCTCGTCTGGCATCTGGCCGGACCGGTCCTGGAGCAGGCGGTCCCAGTGCTTCCCTTCTCAGAGGCCGTCGAGGCGGACAGCCTGGAGGAGCTCTACCCGGCCTTCCGGGCCGCGCGGGACGACCGTCAGGTGCGCGGGCTTGCCGTCTACATCCAGGACGCCGACTTCGGCCTCGCCCGGGCCCAGGAGCTGCGCCGCCAGTTCATGGCTCTGCGGCGGGCCGGCAAGTTCGTGGAGTGCTACCTGGAGACAGCGGGTGAAGGATCGAACGGTACGCTCGTCTACTACCTCGCGACCGCGTGCGAGCGCATCCATCTCTCGCCGCTGGGCGACGTCAACCTGATCGGCCTCGCGGTCGAGAGCCGCTTCTACAAGGGGACGTTCGAGAAGCTCAAGATCGTGCCCGAGTTCAACAAGGTCGGCCGCTACAAGAGCGCGGTCGAGCCCTACACCGAGACCGAGTACAGCCCCGCGGCCGAAGAGGCCATGGCCGCCGTGCTCGACGCCTACTACACCCAGATCGTCACCGCTGTCGGCGAGGCGCGCAAGAAGACGGCGGACGAAGTCCGCTGGATCATCGACGGCGCTCCCTACGGCGCCGAGGACGCGGCTCGCCGCGGGCTGATCGACCAGATCTCCTATCCGGACCAGTTCCGCGACCATCTCAAGAAGCGCGCGGGCGCCGGTGCGACCCTGCTGCCCCTGGACGAGTACGAGCCTTCGACGCCGATCACGGCCCGGCGCGTGGCCGTGGTCTTCGCCTCAGGCGTCATCGTGCGCGGCCAGGGCGGCTCGGCCCCCTGGACGGAAGAGACCTACATCGGATCGAACGACCTCTCGTCGCTCCTGCGCGATATGGCCGAGGACGCTTCCGTGGCCGCCGTTGTCCTGCGCATCGACAGTCCGGGCGGATCGGCGCTCGCCTCGGACCTGATCCTGCGCGAGGTCGAGAAGCTCAAGGAGTCGAAGCCCGTCATCGTCTCCATGTCCGACTATGCGGCCTCGGGCGGTTATTACATCGCCGCCAAGGCGGACAAGATCGTGGCCGAGCCCGCCACGCTCACCGGCTCGATCGGCATCTTCGGCGGCAAGTTCATCACCCGGGGCTTCGAGGAGGAGATCCTGGGGCTGTCGAGCGATTCTCTGAAGCGCGGCGCGAACGCCGACATGTACTCCTCGCTCCACCCCTACACTCCCGAGCAGTCCATGCTCGTCCAGCGGCAGATGGACCGGGTCTACGGCATCTTCGTGGGCCACGTGGCCACCGGCCGTCGCATGAGCCGCCAGCAGGTCGAGGGGGTCGCGTCCGGCCGCGTGTGGACCGGCGCCGCGGCCAAAAAGATCGGTCTGGTCGACGAGTTGGGGGGGCTGGACCGCGCGATCGAGCTCGCCCGCGAGGCTGGCGGGATCGCGTCCGGACAGGACGCCGCCGTGGTCTTCTATCCGGAACCCGAGTCGTGGCTCTCGCTCCTCTTCGAGGACCGTCCGCCGCGCCTCCCTGCAGCTCTCGCCGAAGTTGTCAAGGGGCTTGAAAACACCACCCCGCGCCTGCTTCAATTGCCTCCGGAAATGGCCCGCCTCACGCGGCCCTTCTAACCGGAAGTCGTTGACCTGATTTAGTTTACGTGAAGTTGTGACGTCGGTGTGAAGAGGGGGTTGCAAGCCGGTCCGGGTGTGCTATGATCTGCCCGTCGCAGTCACCTTAGGCCCGCTTCTCGAGCCAAACCCCTCAAGTCAGGGATTTCCACAGGCTGTGGAAATTCTGTGGAAATTGAGTATCGTTCCGTCGGTCTTGAGGTCTCATGCCCCAATCTCGTTGGTCTCTCCTTCAGAAACAGTTGCAGCAGAGCCTCGATCCCGAGGAGTATGCAACCTGGTTCCGCCCCTTGAGGGTTCGTGACGAAGCCGAGGACCGTGTGGTCCTCCTGGCGCCCAACTCCCGTTTCCTCCACACCCTGGAAGAGAGCTACCGCCGGACCGTAGACCGCGCCATCGCCGGTCTGGGCGGCGACGGGTTCGAGGTCCTCTTCTCGCTGGAGGACGACGATCTGGGCGGCGAGGCTCCCACGGCCGAGGAGCCGCTCGCCGGCTCCAAGCTGAACCCGAAGTACCTGTTCCAGACGTTCGTCGTCGGCAAGTCCAACGAGTTCGCCCACGCCGCGGCCAAGGCGGTGGCCGAAAAGCCGTCCACCGCCTACAACCCGCTCTTCCTCTACGGCGGGGTCGGCCTCGGCAAGACCCACCTGCTCCAGGCCATCGGGTCGGAGATTCTGCGCACCCGTCCGCACCTCAAGGTGCTCTACCAGGTGGCCGAGGTCTTCGTGAACGAGCTCATCAACTCGATCCGTTTCGACCGCATGCCGGCCTTCCGCGAGCGCTACCGCACGATCGACGTCCTGATGATCGACGACGTGCAGTTCATCGCCAACAAGGAGCGGACCCAGGAAGAGTTCTTCCACACCTTCAACACGCTCTACACGAGCCAGAAGCAGATCATCCTCTCCTCGGACTCCTCGCCACGCAACATCCCCACGCTCGAAGAGCGGCTGCGGAGCCGCTTCGAGTGGGGGCTGATCGCCGACATCCAGCCGCCGGACCTCGAGACCAAGATGGCGATCCTCCAGAGGAAGGCCTCGCTCGAGAACGTGCCCCTCCCCTATGAGGTCGGGGAGTTCATCGCCGGGCAGGTCAAGTCGAACATCCGGGAGCTTGAAGGGCACTTGAACCGGGTGATCGCCTACTCTTCCTTGACCGGCAAGCCCCTGTCGCTTCCCCTCGCCAAGGAGACGCTCAAGGACGTCTTCCCCGAAGGGGGGAAGAAGCCCGTGGCCACCGAGATCGTGAAGGCCGTGGCCCGGCACTACGACCTCAAAATCGCCGAGATCAAGAGCAAGAACAACTCGCGCCAGATCGTCATCCCGCGGCAGGTGGCGATGTACCTCTGCAAGAAGCTCACGGACCTCTCCTATCCCGACATCGGCAAGCTCTTCGGCGACAAGCACCACTCGACGGTCATGTACTCCGTCGAGACCGTCCAGAAGAAGCGCGAGGCGGATTCGGACTTCGACCGCGTGCTGCAGAATCTCGAGAAGCAGCTGACGTAGGGTGCGCTGCGCGCACGATCCCACCGTTTGGGTTTAAGGGTGCGCGTAGCGCACCCTACAGGACCATTCTCCCTTATCGCAGGCATCGAATCTGCATTTAAACTCCCCATTCCCTTCGCGGGCCTCCGTCCGCCTGGGGAAAGACTGTGAGTAAACCTGCGGAGCGGGTTGCGGAGGAATTGCGGATTTTTCCGGGCTTCCGTACTTTTTCCTCAGTCTCCTCAACCGGTCCACAGCTTCTGCACAACCCCCTCCGGAAGCCCAAACGCTTCCCGGCCATGCACTTAAGCCCATTTTCCGCGGTTCCACAGGGCCTATCTACTACGACTCCTATGCTATATATTCAGATGTCTTCTAGACGGAGGAGAGATGGAGATCCGCGTCAACCGCAGTGAATTCCTAGGCGAGCTCATCCCCATGCAGGGGATCGTCGAGCGCAAGACGACCATCCCGGTGCTCTCGCACCTGCTGCTCACCGCCCGCGGCGACCAGCTCTACCTGGCCGCGACCGACCTCGACGTGTCGCTCACGTCCGAGTGCGACGCCGACATCAAGCGCGAGGGAGGCATCGCCGTCCAGGCCAAGAAGCTCGTCGAGATCATCCGCTCGCTCACGTCCGACGACGTGCATCTCGTCCAGGAAGAGCCGCGGGTGCTCACCATCCGCGCCGGCAAGTCGCGCTTCAAGATCCACGGCCTGTCGCCGGACGACTTCCCGACGCTCCCCACCGTCGAGGACAACCGCCAGGTCGAGATCCCGTTCACCGACTTCCGCCGCATGGTCGCCAAGATCCTCTTTGCGGTCTCGGCCGAAGAGTCGCGCTTCCAGTTGAACGGCGCCCTTCTCAAGCTCAAGAACGGCTCGCTCGAAATGGTGGCGACCGACGGCCACCGCCTGGCGCTCGTCGAGGGCGGCCTCGAAGGGAGCGGCGAGGAGGACTCCGTCCTTGTGCCCAGGAAGGCCCTCCAGGAGCTCCAGCGCCTCGAAGGCGAGGGCAACCTGGCCTACCGCCGCGGCGAGCACCACCTCTCCTTCAAGCTCGGCAACCGTGAGCTTATCTGCCGCATCCTCGAAGGCACCTTCCCGGACTACGAGCGGGTGATCGCCAAGGACAACGACAAGAAGATCCTGTTCAACCGCAAGCAGCTCTCCGAGGCCGTCCAGCGTGCCGCCCTGATGACCGGTGACCGCGCCCGCGCCGTGCGGCTCCAGTTCGGCTCCGACCAGCTCGTCGTCTCCGCGGCCAACCCGGACCTGGGCGACGCGACCGAAGAGGTCGCCTGCGACTATGACGGACCCGAGTTCCGGCTGGGGATCAACCCCGACTACCTCGCGCAGTGGCTCTCCGCCGTCGAGACCGAGAAGGTCCGGCTGGAGCTCAAGGACGAGAATACCCAGTGCGTGGGCTATCCGCAGGACGGCCCCGACACCCGTTACCTCTGCGTGATCATGCCCATGCGGATCTGAGCGGGGTGCTCGTCCAGCTCACCGCTCGCGACTTCCGGAACCTGGAGCCCCTCACCTGGCAGCCCGAGGGGGGCTCTCACCTCCTCCTGGGCGGCAACGGCGCCGGCAAGACCAGCCTGCTCGAAGCCGTCTACGTCCTCGCCACCACGCGCAGCTTCCGCGCCTCCCAGATCGCCGACTGCGTCCGTCACGGCTCCTCCTCCTTCCACCTCGAAGCCGAGGTCGAGACCGACCGGCGGACCTCGCTCGCCGTGGGCCTCGCGGACGGCCAGCGGTTCCGGGCGTTGAACGGCAAGGTCACCCCGCTCGCCGAGCATCTGGCCGTCCTCCCCGTGGTGGCCTGGACCGCGGCGGCCGAGGCCGAGGTCCTCGTGGGCGCGCCCAAGGCCCGGCGCCGGTTCATGGACCGCGGCGTCGTGGGCCTCCGCCCGGCCTCGCTCGAGATCCTCGGCCGCTACCGCGAGGCCCTGCGCCAGAAGCGGGGGCTTCTCCTGTCGGACGACAACGCCGGCATCGAGATCTGGAACGAGATGCTTGCGGCCACGGCGGCGGACGTGATCGCCCTGCGTCACCAGTATGTCGAGCTCCTGAAAGTCGAGCTCACCCGGGTCGTCGAGGCCTCCGGGCTCCCCTTCCCGCCCGTCGAGCTGCGCTACCGCTCTTCGCCCACCAACGGCCTTGAAGGCAAGGAGGCGATCGCCGAGAGCCTCGAGCGGATCGTCGAGCGCGAGCGGCGGCGGCAGTCCCCCCTGCTCGGCCCCCACCGGGACGAGCTTGAAATCCTCTGGGGAGGCCACGAGATCCGCCGCGTAGCGTCCGCCGGCGAGAGAAAATCCCTCTCCCTCATGCTCCTCGCCGCCCACGGCCGGGTCCTCGAAGAGGCGGGGCGGAGCCCCGTCTAC
>DATEIO010000845.1:0-13465 GCA_035278895.1 Thermoanaerobaculia bacterium
GCTCGACCGGCGCGCCCAAGGGGGTGATGATCCGCCACGGTGGGCTCGCGAGCTACGTCCACGCGACGCAGCGGGACTTGGCGCTCACCCCCTCCGACCGCATGCTGCAGTTCGCCTCTCTCTCCTTCGATGCCAGCGTCGAGGAGATCTTCTGCTGCCTGGCGAGCGGCGCGGCGCTGATCCTCCGCAACGACGCGATGCTCGCCGGGGCGGCGGCCTTCCTGGGCACCTGCGCGCACTGGGGGGTGACCGTCTGCGACCTGCCCACCGCCTTCTGGCAAGAGCTGGTCGACCGGGTCGACGCTGGCGAGGCCGCCTGGCCGCCCTCCCTCCGCCTCCTCGTCTTCGGAGGCGAGCGGGCACTCCCGGAACGCGTCGCGCGCCTGCGCCGTCAGCTCGGCCCCGAGGTGTGGGTGATCAACTCCTACGGGCCGACGGAGGCCACCGTCGCCGCCACCTCGCACGCCCTCCAGGGCGAGCCGGACGGCCCGCTCCGCGAGATCCGCGAGTTCCCCATCGGCCGGCCGCTGCCGGGCGCCCGCGTCTACGTCCTGGACGGCGCGCGCGAGCTCTGCCCGCCGGGGATCCCCGGCGAGCTCGTGATCGGTGGCGAGAACCTCGCCCGCGGCTATCTCGGGCGCCCGGACCTGACCGCCCGCACCTTCCTTCCCGACCCCTTCGCGGGCCGCTCCGGCGCGCGGATGTACACGACCGGCGATCTGGCGCGCCATCGTCTGGATGGAGGGGAGGAGGGCGTGCTCGAATACCTCGGCCGCATCGACCGCCAGGTCAAGTTGCGCGGCTTCCGCATCGAGCTTGCGGAGATCGAGGGGATGCTCGCGCAGCACCCGGCGGTCGCCGAGGCGGCCGTGGGGATCGACGAGCGGCGCGCCGGTGAGCGCGCGCTGGTCGCCTGGTGGGCGGCGCGGCCGGGGGAGGTCGCTACGGCGGCCGAGCTCCGCGGGTTCTTGAGGGAGCGCCTCCCCGAGCCGATGGTTCCGTCGCTCTTCGTCCTGCTTCCCGCCTTGCCGCGGAACGCGAGCGGCAAGCTCGACCGCCGGGCTCTTCCGATCCCCAAGCCCGAGGCGGCCTCGGCCGGCGGCTACGAAGCGCCAGCGACGCCGGCCGAGGAGGCGGTGGCCTACGTCTGGCGCGACCTCCTGGGCGTCCCGCGCGTCGGACGGAACGACGACTTCTTCGCCCTGGGCGGCCGCTCGCTCCTCCTCCCTCGGGTCCGCCATCGCCTGGAGCAGGAGCTCGGCATCCGCCTGCCGCTCGCGAGCCTCCTCGAGCGGACGACCGCCGCGGCGCTCGCCCGGGCCGCCGAGGAGCTCCTCCTGGACGAGCTCGAGCGCGAGCTGGCGGCGGCCTGGAACCCATAGGAATCCGATCTCCATGCCGGCTGAACAGGCTCACGTGATACGATAATCTTCTTACGCTACCAGACGTCGGCGCGCAACGTTCATGCTCTTCGAGGCTCTTGTCCCGGCGCTCGTCCACCGGCGCGTCACCCGGCAACCCGCCCTCCTCACGGGTCCCGTGGCAGAGCGTTTCCCGGCGACCCTTCTCCTCGCCGACCTCTCCGGCTTCTCCCCCCTGGCCGAGCGATTCTCCCGCCGCGGCGCGCGCGGCGCCGAGGATCTTAAGGACCTGCTCAATCTCTTGTTCGGACGACTGGTCGACCTCGTCGATGATCATGGCGGCGAGGTCCTGAAGTTCGCCGGCGACGCCACCCTTGCCCTCTGGCCGGCCAACGGAGAGGGCGATGCGGCCGCCACCCGGCGCGCCGCCCAGTGCGCCCTCGACGCCCAAGAGCTGGTCGGCGGGATCGAAGCCGCCGACGGCCTGCGCCTGCGCCTGCGCGTCGGGGTCGGAGCCGGGGAGGTCTGGACGGCGAGCGTCGGTGGCGTGGCCGAGCGCTGGGAGCTGGTCCTTGCCGGCCGCCCCCTGGAGCAGGCCGTGGCCGCGATGGCCCGGTCCCAGCCCGGTGAGGTCCTGATCTCTCCCCCCGCCTGGGAGCAACTCGCCCCCAGCGCCACCGCTCGACACCTCGGCGACGGCACCGTGTGCCTCGACGCGATCCTCAATCCGCTCCGGCCGGAGCCGCCGGCGCGGATCACCCTGGACCCCGGCGCCCTGCCCCTCCTGCGCGCCTACGTCCCGCGCGCCGTGCAGGCTCGGCTCGACGCCGAGCAGACCGAGTGGCTCGCCGAGTTCCGCCGCGCCAGCGTCCTGTTCGTCAACGTCGAGGGGATCGATTACGCAGCCTCCGACGCCCTCGATCGACTCCAGGGCGCGGTGGTCGCGGTGCAGACCGCCGTCTATCGCTACGGCGGCAGCCTCAACCAGCTGCTGGTCGACGACAAGGGCACGGTGGTCGTCTGCGGCTGGGGGCTCGCCCTCCACACCCACGGCGACGACGCGGTGCGCGCCACCCGCGCCGCGCTGGAGATCCGGCGCGAGCTCGTGGCGACCGGGCTCCGCACCTCCTGCGGCATCGCCACCGGGGAGGTCTTCACCGGCCTGCGCGGCTCCCTGCGCCGCGCCGAGTACGCCATGATCGGCAACGTCGTCAACCTGAGCGCCCGGCTGATGCAGGCGGCCGCCGGCGACATCCTCTGCGATCCGGCGACCTTCGAGGCCGCCCGGCGGCAGGTCGAGATCCACCCCCTCGCCGCCCTCCAGGTGAAGGGCCGCGAGGAGCCGCTCGATGTCTACCGGCCCGCCGCCCAGAGGCGGACGTCGACCGCAGAGCTGTCGTCGGACATCGTCGGCCGCGCCGCGGAGCGGCGGACCTTGAGCGAGCGGCTGGCGACCCTCGCCACCGGGCGTGGCGGCGGCCTCGTGCTCCTCGTCGGCGAGGCCGGCATGGGCAAGAGCCGCCTGGTCGCCGACCTCGCCGAACGCGCCCGCGAGCTCGGCCTGCACACCCTGATCGCCGCGGGCAACGCGGTCGAGCGCTCGGCGCCCTACCACCCCTGGCGCGACCTGTTCGAGCCGCTCTTGGGCCTCGCCGGCCTCGCCGGCGCCGAACGGGAGCGCCGCGT
This sequence comes from Thermoanaerobaculia bacterium, assembly GCA_035278895.1. Classification (GTDB taxonomy): domain Bacteria; phylum Acidobacteriota; class Thermoanaerobaculia; order Multivoradales; family UBA5704; genus DATARR01. Next base: position 3,048 of record DATEIO010000845.1, read on the forward strand.
CCGCGAGCTCCTCGAGCCCTCACCCCGGCTGTCGCCTTTCGCCCCCCTGCTCGACCCGGTGCTGCAGCTCGGCCTCGCCGAGACCGACCGGACCCGCAACGTGACGCCCTTAGGCCGTGCGCAGCTGACCCGCGACCTCCTGGTCCAGCTCCTCCTCGGCGCCTCAGGCGGGACGCCGCTCGTCGTCGTGCTGGAGGACGCCCACTGGTTCGACTCCGCCTCCTGGGCCCTGGCCGAGGGCCTGTACCGCCGCTTCCCGCAGCTCTTCCTCCTCGTCGTCCTGCGCCCCCTGGGCGAAGCCGAGCAGCCGGCCGAGCTGCGCCGGCTCGGCGAGGCGCCCGAAGCCATCCGCCTGTGCCTGGAGACCCTGAGCTCCGAGGAGGCCCGCGCGTTGGCCGCCCAGCGCCTGCGGGCGAGAACCCTGGACGAGCCGGTCGCACGCCTCCTCTTCGAGAAGGCGGAAGGGCACCCCTTCTTCACCGAGGAGCTGATCTCGGCCCTGCGCGACCGCGAGCTCATCCGGGTCACCGACGGAATCTGCCGGTTCACCGCCGCCGCCTCGGCACCTGGCTCGCACGGCCTTCCGGACACTGTCCAGGCCGTGATCACCAGCCGCATCGACCACCTCACGCCGGCCCAGCAGCTCACCCTCAAGGTGGCGAGCGTCCTCGGCCGGACCTTCGACCTGGAGACCCTGCGGGCGATCCACCCCATCGCCGCCGATCGTGAGGAGCTGCCCCGGCATCTCGACGCCCTGGCGGCCCGCGACCTGGTGCAACTCGTCTCCCAGGAGCTGGCGCCGAGCTACGAGTTCAAGCACAGCATCACCCATGAGGCGTCCTACAGTCTGCTCCCGTTCGCCCAGCGCCGCCAGCTCCATGAGGCGGCCGCCGAGTGGTACGAAGGCCGCCACGCCGCCGATCTGTCCGCGGTCTTCGCTCTGCTCGCCCACCACTGGAGTCGGGCGGAGGCCGGCGAGAAGGCGGTCTTCTATCTCGACAAGGCCGGAGAGCAGGCCTTCGACCGCTACGCCAACGAGGAGGCGGTCCGCTTCTTCAGCGAGGCGCTCGCTGCCGAGGGCCGCCTGGGCGTCCCGGAGACCGCGGGGAGGCCGGTCCCGCTGCCGTGGCGCCGCCAGGTCTCAACCCGGGAGGCGCGCTACATCCGGTGGGAGCGATATCTCGGGGAAGCCTATGTGAAACTGGGGCGCTGGCAGGAGAGCTGGTCCCACTGCGAGCAGATCCTCGCCTATCTCGGGCTCCGGCTCCCGGCCTCCCCCGCCGGATGGCGGAGGGGACTGGCGGCGGAGGCTCTCGTCCAGCTCTGCCATCGGCTGTCGCCCTGGCCGCCGAGACGCCTGGAGCCACCGGCCGCGCGCCTGCTGCGCGAGGGGGTAGTCGCGTACAACCATATCGGGGCCATCGCCTACATGGCCAACCGCCCGGCGCCGATCCTCTTTGCGCTGGCCAAGGCCTTGAACCTCGCGGAGCGGCTCGGTCCTATACCGGAGCTCGCGGCGGCCTATGCGGACCTGGGCAACGTCGTCAGCCTGGTGCCGCTCCACGCCCTGGCCCGGAGCTATGGCCGCCGGGCGCGGCAGATCGCCCTGAAGCTCGGCGATCCGGCCACCACCGCCAAGGTGCTCAGCCGGACCGGGATCTACCGCACCTCCGTGGGCGACTGGAGCGCCTGCGCCGATCTCGAAACCTCGATGGAGCTCGCCGATCAGATTGGAGATTCTGTCCAGTCGAACGAGAGCGCGGTAGTGCGGACTCGCGCCGCTCTGATGCGCGGCGAGCTCGAGCTCGCTGCACGCCTCAGCGAAGAGGTTCAGACCCGCGCCCAGGCAAATGCGACGGCGGCGCAACAGGTCTGGGCCATCGCCGGTCGGGCTTCGGCCCTCTTCTACATGGGCCAGAAGGAAGAGGCCCTCGAGCTGGCGAACCTCGGCCTCCTCCTGCTCGCCGGCGGCGAACGCGAGGATCAGCTCTCGCGGATGGATCTCCTCGGCACCACCACGGGCGTCTACCTGGCGCGCGGCGAGCTCAACCTGGCGCGCCAGGCTGCCGACCGGATGCTGGAGGAGCTGGCGCGCTCGCCTCGGACCGGCCATTTCGCGTTCCTGGGCATGAGCAAGGCCGCCCAAACCTACCTCGCCCTCTGGGAGAGGGAGCCCGCCGACGCCGGCCTCTCGGCGGCCAAAGCCCGACGGGCCTGCAGCACGATCGCACGCTTCTGCCGGGTCAGCCCGCCCGCCCAGGCCTCGGCGCTCCTCTGGCAGGGCTGCGTCGAGTGGCTCGACGGCCGGCGGGATGCCGCCCATGCCTGCTGGCGCCGCTGTCTCACCGTGGCTGCGCGCTTTGCCCTTCCCTACGAGACGGCGCGCGCCCACTACGAGATCGGGCGCCGCCTGAGCCTCGCCGATCCGGCGCGGCGCGATCACCTCCGCCAGGCCGAGGAGGGCTTCCGTCGGATCAAGGCGAAGACCGACCTCGAACAGGTGCTCGCCGTGCTCCAGGCCGGCTGACCGCCTTCCGGGTTTCATGGTTGTGGTAAAGTGAGTGTATTCATAAAACTTGCCGCCTTGGCGCGGTCAGGGAGAAGAGCGTATGCCGCCCCTTTCCTTCCTGCTGTTTACGGTAGCCATGTGCGTCCTCTGGCTGTGGTGTCTCCGGGCAGCGTGGAAGGTGGCCCCGTACTTCGCCTTCGTCCTCCTGTTCGAGACGCTCTACAGCTTTTGCACTGAGAATCTCGCCATTCGGTGGGCCAAGAGCTACTACTACGGGCTTACCCTGCTCCAGATCTGTCTTGACAGGATGAACGCCGAGGCCCCCCGCTGGGTGTCCCATTTCGTCCAGCCGGCGGCCCTCTGCAGCAGCGAACACAGCCTGTGCATTCCGTTCGCGGTGGTGGCCATGGAGGCCGTCCTGATATTCTCCACTGTGGAGACCAGCAACCTCCTGGAGCCACCGCTCCTCGTCAAGCCTTTCCTCGCCGGCCTGATGGCGCTCAACCTCGATGCCATCCTCGACCCGGTGGCGAGCTTGAACGAATGGTGCAGCAACAGCCACGAGTTGTCCCAGTTCAAAGCCCAAGGCCTCGGACTCTGGGTCTGGCTCACCTCGCCGTCCAAGGTGGGGTACTGGTACGGTGTACCTCTCTCCAACTACGTGGGCTGGTTCTGCAGCGCGGCGGCGCTCACCCTGACGGTCCGCCTCGGCAGGCGTTATCTGATCAAGCTGCAGGCCGAGACCAGGGTGGGCCAGGGATTGCTGATTGCCTTCCTCGTCCTGATCGGCCGCCTGTTGCTCGAGATCTTCCTGCTGTACATCCTCGGTTCCGTCCTTGACCGTAGCTCTACCCTGGCCTGGCAGGGGGGGGTCATGCTCGCCCTGATCGGGATCAGCCTCGCCGTGGTCCTGCCCGCCTGGCGCGGCTTCAAGCGCGACCTACCCTTTGGTAGAGACCAACCCCTTAGTGGAGCCCTGGTGACCGCGCAGTTGTTCATCTTCGTCTTCTGCCTGGGGGTGCTGCTCATGAACGGCAGGTTGTCCGCCGGCCGGGGCTCGCTCTTCGCCGTCTGGCTCGTCACTTTCTGCATCACGACGTATTTCGTGTTCGCACCCTATTCGAGGATGTGGTTCCAGGCGCGGCGGAGCGCCGGAGGGGGGCGGTGATCGGCCGCGCCTGCCGCCGGCTGCGCCGGGGCCTGCTGGTGGTCGATCGCGTCGTCCGCCTCCGTCTCCTGCTCTTCTCGGGCCTGCTGCCGCTCCTCGGCGCCGCGACCGTCCGCCGCGACCTCTCCGCCGGCCAGATCGCGGCCCTCCTCGGGGTCAGCCTCTGCTTCCACGTCTACAGCTATGTGTTGAACGACGTCATCGACCTGCCGATCGACCGCACGCAGCCGCTGCGCCAGGAGGACCTGTTGGTGCGCGGCGCGATCCGGCCCTGGCAGGCCCTGCTCCTCGCCCTGGCCGGGATCCCCCTCTCAATCCCGCTGACGCTCGGGCTGGGCGGGTCCGGCCGGGCGCTCGCGACGCTCGCCCTGGGCTTCGCGCTGATGGCCATCTACAACCTGTGGGGCAAGCGCTGTGCAGTCCCGCCGGTGACCGACGCCGTGCAGGGGCTCGCCTGGGGGAGCCTGGTTCTCTACGCCGCGCTGGCGCTGGGCGGCGAGCCGAACCGGCTCACCTGGATCGTCGTGGCCTACTGCATCGGGCTCATCCTGCTGATCAACGGCTTTCACGGCCCGTTGCGCGACCTCGACAACGACTTGGCGAGCGGAGCCCGCACCACCGCCATTTTCCTCGGCGTCCGGCCTTCCCCCGGCGGCGCGGTGCGCGTGCCCTGGGTCGTCCCGGTCTTCGCCTATGCGATCCAAGCCAGCCTCGTCGCTCTCGACCTCGTCCCTCTGCTGCGGAACGATCTCGGCTACGGCCCGGCAACGCGGATCGCCATGCTGGGGATCGTCGGCGCCCTGGACCTCGCCGCCCTGCTCCTGCTCTCCCCGGCCCTCGCTCCGGAGCGACCCGAGTGGCAGATGGCTTGGCGCCTGCAACTGTTCCTGGTGGTCGTGACCCTCCCCGTCCTCTTCGTGCCCTATGTGAGCGCGCCCATCCGGTATGCCCTCCTCCTGCTGGTCGCGATAACCCTGCTGCTTCTCCGCTTGACCTATACCATCGCCGGCCTGCTGGTGCGGAGAGTCCGCTCAGCGCTGCGGCTGCGCGGCGGCCCTCTCTCGACGCCGGCTCGACCCAGGTGACCGCCAGGGCGACCGCCCTAAGCTCTGGACGAGCAACGGGAAAGCTCGTCGACTGCGGACCTCGACCGCGCCGGGAGGCACCAGCGCTACCAACTGAACGTCACGTGCCCCAGCGCCCGGCGACGGAGCAGGTCGCCGCCGAACGACTCCCAGTGCTTCCGGTCGAGAAGGTTGGCGACGTCGACGCCGAGCTCCCAGCGTTCGCCCAGGCGATAGCTCGCGGCGAGGTCGACCACGCTGTAGGACGGAACCGGCCCGACGTAGATGCCGTCGGCCCAGGGAAAATCGTCGACCCAGCGATAGTGGGCGGAGACGTCGACGCGGCGATCCCGGTAGGTGAGGCCGGCGCTCAGCTTGTGCTCCGGGGCATTGGGCAGCAGCCGGCCGCCCAGCGTCTGCGCTCTGACCTTGAAGTCGAACCACGAGTAGCTGCCGTCGAGCAGCCAGCGTTCGCCGATGGAAGAGTTGAGCGTCACGTCCGCTCCCTCGGTGCTCACCCGTCCGGCGTTCTCGAAGGAGACCAGGGCCACGATGGGCTGGCCGTTCGGCAGATTGGAGAGGAAGGGAAAGATCGGCGCCGTGGCCGGGTTCCCGCTCAGGATGTCGAGGATCAGTTGGCGTACCGGCCCGGGCAGATCGGCCGGGGGCGCGTACGGGCCGTAGTTCGGGTTCGTCCGTCCTTCGGGGCCGACGTTGGGCAACAGGTTGGTGACGAAATCCTTGATGTCGCTTCGGTAATAGTTGATCGCGAGGAAGGTCCGGGAGCCCAGGATCCCGTTGTACCCGACCTCGTAGCTCCGGACGTGCTCGACCTTGAGATCCTGGTTGCCGAGGGCGAGGATCGGGATGTGGGAGAAGCCGAGCGACCTGCCGCCCAGGACCGGCGCCAGGGCCGCCTCGAGGGCCGAGAGGTCGAGCGCTGAGAGCGTGGTGCCGGGCAGGGTGACCGGTGATTGCAGGAAGAGCTGGGCGTAGTTCGGCACCTGGAAGCCCTCGGCGTAGGTCAGCCGCAGCGTGTGATTGGGGCGGAGCGACCAGACCAGTGAGCCCTTCGGGGAGAGCTGGGTGGAGTGCAGAGTGCTCCGGTCGACCCGCGCCGCGACCACCGCCTTGAGCCGGTCTCCCAGGCCGTACTCCACCTGGCCGAAAGCCGCCTCCTGGTGCTCGGCCAGGGGCTTGGCCATGAGGGTCTGGACGCCCTGCCGGTTCGCCGTGTCGATCGCCTGCCGGTGGTAGGCGAGGCCGCCGACCAGGAAACCGTGGTTCGCCCCGAAGCTCGCGTGGCCCTGGATCTCGCCATGCACGTTCGAGGAGCTCTCGAACACTGACGCTCCCGAGGCGAGGGCGATCTGGTCGCTGGCCTTGCGCCCATCGTAGTAGCCGAGGAGGTTCCAGTGGAGGGTGCTGAAGCTCAGCCGGCTCCAGGGCCGGCTCGCATCGGTCACCTGGACGCGGCCGGCGCCGGAGACGCCGGTCGGTCCGTGGAGCGTGGCCGTCCCCCCTTCGAGGGTGAGGAGCGCCGTCTCCCCAAAGTACCGGTCGAGCCGCAGGCCGCCGAAAACGGTCTCGACCCCGCGGCGCGGGCTCACCCCCTCAGGAGGCAGGCAGTCCGCGCTCTGGCCCTCCGGACAGGGGCGGTACTCGGCCTGGGGCAGCCGGGCGACCGTGAAGTCGCCGCTCTTCTGCCCGCCGCCGACGACCTTCCCATAGAGGCCGTCTCCCAACGGCCCGGCCAGCCGTACGTCGGCACGCCAGGTATCGAGCTCTCCGCCGGTCAGCCGGACCTTGCCTCCCGGGCTGTCGCGTGGCGCCTTGGTCGTCAGGTTGAGCACGCCGCTGAAGGCATTGGCACCGTAGAGGGCCGACCCCGGACCGCGGACCATCTCGGCGCTCGCCAGCTCGTCCAGAGGAAAGGAGACCGCCGCCCACTCCTTGGCGCCCAAGAGGGCCATCGCCGGGTCGCGGCCGTCGATGAGGGTGAGAACGTGGCGGTTGAGCGACGAGTTGAAGCCGCGGGTGGTGAAGTTGAAGTCGTAGAGACCGCTCTGGGTGAAGTCGACCCCGGGCGTGAACTCGATGAGCTTCGGCACCTGCCCGCTGGAGGCGACGCGCTCGATCTCCTGCGCGGTGATCAGGGTCACGGCCGCGGGGGCGTCGGTGATCCGCTCGGCCCGGCGCGACACCGAGGTCACGGTGATGGTCTCGGCGAAGCCGACCTCCCACTCGACCACCTTGGTCACGACGGCCGTAGCGCCCGCTGCCACCAGAACCTTGCTCTCGGCGGCCGAGCGGTCGGCCAGGGTGAAGGTCAGCGAGTAGGTGCCCGGTGGAACCGCGGCGAATTCAAAGGCGCCCACCCTATCGGTCATAGTCTGCCGGCCCCATCCCTCGATGCGAACCGCCACGCCGGGTACACCGGTGCCATCCTGCCGGATCAACACGCCCTTCAGGCGACCGGTCTGCACCGTACCGGCGAGCCCCGCCTGCGCCAGAAGAGAAAGAGCCAGAGCCAACCAGAGAGCCGACTTCAAACGCATCTTCTCCTCCTTGGAGAGCGCAAGCCAGAGCCAGAGAGGATACTTCTGGCCAAAACTTCGTTTATACCTAGAAGTGGGTCTTTTATAAGCGATCGCGGGGGAGAACGTCAAGCCTTCCGTGGAGTGCTCGACGCTTGAGCGGGACCTGGCACTCCAGCGACTGACATGCTGTGGTAGCCTCAACAGACCGTGATCAGTGGGGCTTGATGGTGGCGCCATGACCTAACCCTGTGGAGGATCTGCTACATGGAAGCGACGGGACCTCACGTGGATGTTCCCAACTTTATAGACATAAGCAGGATCTCTGCATCGCTTTTTGTCGCCGTGTTGCTGGCCTTCCTTGCCACGCCAATGGTGCGTTATGTAACGCGTGGTGATGGCAAGCACCGATCGCTACGTGAACTGACAGTTGGCTTCTTTCGCCTGAGCCCCCGCTCTGCCGCCTTCCGGCATGCTGCCGTTCTTTCAGGTGTCCTTTTTGTGGTAAACGATCTCCTGTATGAGGTTGCACAGAAGCTTGCTCCAGGCATTGCAGCACGGGCCAGCATCGCCTTCTGGGTTTACGCCGCCCTAACGGTTGTGTTGAGCGTCATAGCTCTGTTCGCGGAGCCTGAGCCCGATGCGATGGGCTCACATCAAGAGCCTGTGACGCCACCTTTGCCGGCGAGCAGTCAATCTGGAGTTTCGCGGCTTCATCGAATGTGGCTCGTGCTCATTGGAATCTTGCAGGTTGTGCGCATCGTGACAGCGCTCATTGTGGTTGCCGGTATCATTTCTATAGGTATCGCGACAGGATCGCCGGTTTGGTACTCTGTGCGACTCGCAGTAGCTGTAGCGATGGCCGCCATGGCCAGCTTCGCTCTCAATGACTACTACGATCAGGAGCGGGACATCGTCAATGCCCCGAACCGAGCCATCCCGAGCGGGAAACTCACCGAAAGCCAGGTTCTATTCGCTGCACTGCTGCTTTTCCTTGGAGCGATTTCAATCGGAGCGCATGGTCTGAGCGGACTGGCTCTTCTGGTCTTTTTGACAGGTTGTATCGGTGGTGTCGCCTACAATGAGTTTGTACGGCGCTGGCCTGCCGGGAAGGGACTGGTCACAGCTTTCTTCTCTAGTCTCATTCTTGTCTTTGACTTGCTGGCCTTCCGCCTGCCTGTGCGGTTCTTCCTCTTCAGCGTCGCCTGCTTCCTTTTTGTCGCGGGCCGAGAGCTGCTCATGGACATTCGCGACCTGGAAGGTGACCGCAGGGCTGGGCTGCGCACGCTGGCGACGTACTGGAGTGAAGCGCGCGCGGCGTACTTTGGATTTGCGGTGATCCTCGCCTCCCTGGTGCCCCTGTGCGTGTTTTTGGCTATTGCCGGAGGAGGCAGAGGTGCGTGGCTTGCGTTGCTCTTCTATTTGGCTATCATCGGCGCCGCCGCAGTCGTGTGGAGACGCCCTGGGGGTCGTTGGGTCGCGATCGAAATCATAAAGTGCTGCTTCATCGCTGGCATCTTGGTCATGGTCGCCTGACCATCTGGGGAGTCAGGATTTCGGGCTGATCCGTCGTTGCCGCTCGGCGTTCACGGTCTCCAACCACTCGACCGTCGTCGAACTCTCTGTTTCCGGACGAGCCGAGCGGTCAGTTCCCGCGCTAGCCGCTCGACCTCGGGCCGGCGGAGGAGGCTGTAGTGGTCTCCGGGCAGGAGGGTCCAGGCCGGCCGGGACGAGCCGGCTCCAGTCGTCGGGCGCGCAGGCGCGGCTCGCCTGGAGGTTGGCGGCGAAGGTGGCGAAGAGCGGCTCGATCCCCCTTGCACGCCACCAATCTGCGCACTATACTGAACCACATGGTTCAGTATACGAGTGCCCGCCTCGATGCCTCGTTCGCCGCGCTCTCGGACGCCACCCGACGCGGCATTCTGGAGCAGCTCGGACGTGCAGACGCTTCCATCACGGACCTTGCCGAGAAGTTCCACATGACCCTCACGGGCATGAAGAAGCACGTCGGCGTCTTGGAGCAGGCGGGGCTCGTGACCACGGAGAAGGTGGGGCGCGTGCGGACCTGCAAGCTCGGCCTGCGCGGCCTTGCGGAAGAGGCGGCCTGGATCGAGAGGTACCACCGGCTCTGGGAAGCACGCTTCGACGAGTTGGACAGGGTTGTCGAGGAATTGAAACGAAAGGAGAAGGTCGATGGACGCCAGCAGAGAGAGTGAGGACATACCGATGAAAAACCGCACGACCGTGGAACGGACGTCCGACCGTGAGATCGTCGTCACGCGAACTTTCAACGCTCCGGCGCGCATCGTGTTCGAGGCGTGGACCACGCCCGAGCTGTTCAAGCAGTGGTGGGTGCCGAAGTCGATGGACATGTTCCTGCGTTCCTGCGAGATGGATGTTCGTGTCGGGGGCGGGTATCGTCTGGTGTTCGGCCACGAGGCCTCAAACACTTATGAGTTCTTCGGCAGGTATCTCGAAGTGACACCTCACTCGCGCCTCGTCTGGACCAATGACGAAGGGGGTGACGGCGGACCCGTCACCACGGTGACCTTCGAGGAAAAGGCTGGCAAGACGCTGCTGGTCCTGCACGAGCTCTATCCCTCGAAGGAAGCTCTGGACGCCGCCGGCACCGGGGCGGCGGATGCGACGAGCGAGACGTTCGAGCAACTGGACGAGCTTCTCCTCACCCTGGGCGCGAGCGCGGGACGGTCATAAAGTCGTCGCTCTGCGCCGGAGGCTGCTATACCGTTATGCCACCACCACGCTTTGAGCGCATCGAAGAGCTGTTCGCCGCCTGTGTCGACAGGACGCCTAAAGAGCGGGGGGCGTTGCTCGACCGGGCCTGCGCCGGCGATGCAGACCTGCGCCGCGAGGTCGAGTCGCTCCTCGTGGCCCATGAAACGCCGGAGGGGATTCTCGACGCGCCGCCCCTGCTTCGACCCGGCGCTCCGGGAGCCCCGCCGGACGCCGTAGGGCGTGAGCAGCCCGGTCTTCTCGCGCCCGGCACGCGTCTCGGACCTTGGCGCCTCGGCCCTCCCATCGGCCGGGGCGGCGCGGGCGAGGTCTACGCCGCCGACCGCGCAGACGGCTCGTTCGAGCAGCAGGTGGCGGTCAAGGTGCTGCAGCCGGAGGCGGCGGCC
>DATEIO010000846.1:0-3539 GCA_035278895.1 Thermoanaerobaculia bacterium
GTAGACGCCGTCCGGCAGGGCCGTGGCGTCGAAGCTGTAGTAGTCCTGCGTCAGGTCTTTGGCGACCGTCATCCACTCACCCTGAACGCCGCCGTCCTTGCCCGTGGGGCGGAAGGAAAGGTCGTAGGTGAGCTGGTCACCGTTGGGGTCGTCCGCGCTCCAGCGCAGGGTCTGGTACCCGATCTTCCAGAGCGGCTTGGTACGGCCACCGCCGTCGTCCTCGATCGAGGGGGTGAGCGAGGTGAAGATCCCTTCGCGGGTCGGGTGGGCCGGCTCGTAGACCTGGTTCGAGGGATTGAAGTTCGCGGGCACGAGGATCTGCCCGGGATCGAGCGCCAGGAGCCCGCCGATCTTGGGGCTCAGGTTCTCCTGGCGGTAGGAGAGCTCGGTGCCATAGAGCCGGGGCGAGGCGCTGCCGCCTGCCTTGAGCTCGGCCCGCCACTGCACGTAGCGCCCGCGGGGCAGGTCGCCCAACGAGATCTCCTGCCCTTCCCGGGCCTCGGTCCACGGCGACCAGGTGCGGTCCGGCTCGGCCGAGACGCCGCTCCGGAAGGAGAAGCGGACGCCACTGCCCGAGGGCTCGTCGCCTCTCCAGCGGAAGCTTCCGAAGCGGGCCACCTGCTGGGCGTCCAGGGCCGCGCTCGTGTAGGTGCCGGTCTTTTCCGTGCCCTCGGTGATCCGGTAGAAGGCGGCGGCGTTCGTGGTGGCGAAGGCCGGCCCGGGATCGCCGGGAAGGAGCGTCACGATCTGCCGCTCGTCCACGTCTTTTTCGAGGAGCATCTGGGCGTCGGCGTAACTGTAGAGCTTTCCTTCGAGCCCGGTCGCCACCCACAGGCGGTCTTTGCGGAAGAGGAGGCCGTAGACGGTTTCGTCGTTGAAGCTCCACAGGCTTTCGACGACGCCGACGGGCGAAATGCTCAGGATCTCGCTCCGCGGGCCGGTCGCGCCTTCGCGGCGGGTGCCGCTCACGGCCGGGCCCTGCGCAGGCTCGCCTTCGACGGTGACGGAGACGGCGGGATCGCCCGCCTTGCCCTGACCCTGTGCGCCGGCCTGCGGCTTCGAGAGGTCGACGAGGCTCGCCTCGGAGGCGACCACGGCGGCGTAGCAGGTGCCGTCCGGCGCGGCGGTCAGCGCTACGACCTCGGGCTCGTCCGCGTCGTAGAGCGTGCGGGCCTGGCCGTCCTTGCCGAGGCGGAGGATGAGCCCCTCGCCCGCAGTGCCCAGGAGCACGTCCCCGCCGGGGAGCACCTCCAGAGCGCGCACGTGGGTGTCGTCGCTGTCGTAGAGGACCTGCCCCTTGCCTTTGCCATCCACCTTGAAGAGCTTGCCCTGGGTTCCGGTGGCCACGAGGAGCGAGCCCTCCGCGCCGCGGGCAAGGTCCCAGATGTAGGTTTCGCCCGTCTCGAAGAAGACCTCGCCCTTGCCGCCTTTCGGAATGCGATAGACCTTGCCTTGCGGGGAGGTGCCGGCGAACACGGTGCCGTCCGGATCGGCCCAGACGGCAAAGACCTCGGGCTCGGTGGCGGTGAAGAGCTCGGTGACCTGGCCCTTGCGGTCGATCTTGAGCACCTTGCCGGCGTTGCCGGTCCCCACGACCCAGCCGTCAGGGTGGACGGCTGCGGAGAGGAGGAAGGGCTCGGAGAGGGAGGTGACCCGCTCGGCCCGGGGCGCGAGCTCCATCCGGCCCAGAGAGTCGACGCTCACTCCTTCGAGGGTGCCGGCGAGGAAGCCCGCCTGGCTCTGCGTCTGAAAGATCTTGACCTCGGTGCCGCGGGCGGCCGGGGAGACCCCCAGCGAGCCGGCGAGGGTGAGCGCCGCGGCAAGGACAGCCGGTCTTCTCGTCATGGTTTTCCTTTTTGGTTGGCGGGTGCCGGAGCGGCTTTCGCGGCCGTCTCCGCGCTTCCTTCGGCAGGGGGATTCCCTTCGCCTCCGGCGACCGGCTCGCGGCGGCGGACTTCCAGGTCGATGCGCACGATACCGTTCACGGGGACGTCCATCTCCTCCTTCTCCCGCTGGGCGATGGTGCTGCGCAGCGGCACGGCGCTTCCGGAGGCGGCGGCGCTCCACAGCGAGCGCACGGAGCCGGGCAGGCGCGGCATGACCTCGCCGCCCACGGAGAGGCCGGCCCCGGCGTAGACGCCCAGGACCAGCAGGTCCCGCCGGGAGTGCATCGAGCGCATCATCTCCAGGGCCTGGTGGAAGGTGACCGGCTCGGCGGGCTCCAGCGTCAGGCGGGCGGCGTCCACGCTCGCGCCGTCGCCGATCAGAAGCGAGTAGCGGCCGTTCGGCAGATCCTCGGGCAGATTGATCGCGAAGGAGTGCCGGAAGCGCTCGCCCCGGTAGGGGACGAGGTCGAGGCTCAGGTTCACCCGCTCGCCGGGCCGCACCACAGTGCGGTCCGCGTGCGCGCCCACGAGGTCTGCGGCGCGCGGCTTCTGGGTCTGGTCGATCTCGACGTCGACGCTTTCGAGGCTCACGCGCTCGAGCGGATTCTGAGAGAGGTAGCCGACCATGGTCAGGACGTGGACCGCGGCCTGCGTGCCGGCGTTGTCGCCGTCGAAGCTCTGGCGGATGACGAGATCCTCGTGTCCGCGGAGCTTCAGACGCGCCGTCATGTCGATCCCCTGGGCCCCGCCGGAGTAGCTCGCGGCATCCAGGCCGGCGAGCACGGTGCTCCCCACGAGGAGCGGCATGAACTCGGGGAGGTCGGCCAGGCGGACCTTGTATTCGTGGTCTTTCTCGCCCTTGATGCGAACGGCCATCGGCACCATGGGCGCCGGAGCTCCGATCCGCCCCTGGATGCCGGTCAGGCGGTCCTGCTCGAAGGCACCCACGATCTGGCCGGCGTTCGCGATCTTGAACGAGTCGGCCTGGCTGGAGAACAGGGTCACCACCTCAGCGGTGGCCATGGGCACCCGCACCGGCCCCAGGCCGAGGAAGGGGTGCCCGAAGGCGAGGATGTGCTCGCCGTAGCGGTCGGTCACCGTGCCGGTCGCGGCCATGGAAAAGTCGCCGTCGACGAGGACGGCGGCCACCGAGGCGCCGGGGACCAGCTCCTGGGCGGCGTCGGCCGGCAGGGCCTTGCCACCGGCCGCCACGTTCCCCAGGGCGGCCCGCAGGATCGCCTGGGAGCTCTCGCCGAAGCCGGAGGTGGTCCACTGGATGCCCGGCGTGGCGCCGTTGACGGACCGGGGCCGAAGCTTTTCAAGCTCCTTTTGCAGCAGGTCCACCGGGGCGCGGCCGGCGAGCAGATCCGCGAGCGGGACCGGCGGCGGCGCCTGGGTGGGCAGGGGCGAAGGCTTCAAGGCCGACAGCTCGCGCATGGCATCGATCGGCGTGATCCCGGCGATCGCCTCATTGGGGAACGGCCAGCTGAAGGCCACGGCCCCGGCCAGCTTGCCGTCGATGTAGACCGGGCTGCCGCTCATGCCGCGGGCCACGCCGCTCTTTTCGAGCCCGTGGCCGGAGAGGCGGGCGAGGATGAAGGAGAGGCCCGGGTTGACGTTGCGCATCACCCCCACGACCTCGACGTCGAAGCG
>DATEIO010000847.1:0-2246 GCA_035278895.1 Thermoanaerobaculia bacterium
GATCGTCCCGCCCCCCTCCGCGGAGATCCGGGTGATGGCCGCCGCCGGCTCGTCCTCGAACGGGTTCCACGACCGGTCGAGGTCCGCCGTGGCGCGGAGGTCCACCCCGGCGTTCTCGACGCCGCGGCCGGAAACGCGCAGGTGGGCCGGAAGGACCTCCAGCCGGCCGTCACCCAGGCGGACGACCAGCGGCTCATCCGACGCGAGCCGCCCGTCGGGTGCCTCGACCTCAAGGCCGGCGATGCGGATCTCTCCCCGTCCCGCAGCCGGTGCCCCCGGCTCGAAGGTCAAGTCCGCGCTCACCCCGGCCCGCAGCCGCTCCTCCCGCTCCTCCATGCCCAGGGCCGGCAGGATCTTCGCCGAGTCCAGCTCCGGCACGTTCAGGCTCAGAGTGACCGGCCCGGAAGCCAGCTCGAAGGGAAGGCTCTCCAGGCTCCCGGCGATCTGCGGGACCTGCCGGAGGGACGCCAGGGGAACCGTGGCGCGCAGATCCGCGGGACCCGTCGCCGTCTCTATCCGGTTCGCCGTCACCTCCAGGGTCCCCCCGCGCAGGCTCGCGAAGACCTCGGCGGAGGCGACCGCGTCCACTGGCCGGCTCAGGCGGAGGACGAGGTCCGCCTCGGAGAGGAGGGGCTCCGTCAGGAGGCGCCCCGAAGCGGAGAACGTCCGCCCCTCGGGCAGCGATCCCGACAACGTCCCGACCTGGACCTCCTTTCCCTTTCCTTCCGCCTCCAGATGGAGATCCGTGATCGCGATCTCCGACTCGGGAAGCGAGACCCGCCCGGCCTCCGCCCGCAGCCGGGCCGCGATCCCGTCGAGATCGGCCGGAATCGTGCCATCCACCGCGAAGCTCACCCGGTCCACCGCGGCTGTGCCGGGCACCGCCACGTCCGCAGCCTCACCCGAAATCGTCCCCGTGTAGACAAGCGGATCGACCTGCAACGTGCCATCCGCGAGAAGCCGGACGCTCTCCACCCGCGCCGTGCCCGGCACCTCGACGCCGCCCGCCTCTCCGGACACCTTCCCCACGTACGTCATCGACCTCTGCCGGAACGTGCCGTCCGCCGCCACCTGGAACCGGTCCACTCGCGCCGTATCCGAAGCGTTCGGGCTCGCAAACAGGCCGGAGCCGGCCACGGAGAGCGTTCCGGTGTAGACGAGAGGATCGAGCGCCAGCGTCCCCCGCCCTTCGACGCGCGCCGTCTCCAAGCGCTCGAGTTGCGAGGGATACGCCACCTCCGCCACATCGGCCCCGATCCGGGTGCGGTACGCCCGCGGCGCTCCGGAGATCTCGGCCGTGCCCGTCACCGTACCGGAGAGCCCGGTCATCCAAGCTTCGAAAAGGCCGAGCGGCAGGCGCTCCATCCCCACCTGCGCAGATCCGCTCCGGGCGAGGGGATCACCCTTCGCCTCGATCCGCACCCGCGAGTCCCCCCGGGGCCGCCAGTCGGCTGTCAGCTCCCCGCGAGGACTGTCGAGCCGCCCGGAGACCCGGGCCTCCGCCGCGAGAGAGCCGAGCACCGGCGCCCCCGCCGGGATCTCGGGAACCAGCCGGGGCCAGAGCGACCGGACCTCCGCCAGCGCCGCCTTCACGTCCGGCAGCCAAACCTCCGCCCGGGCCTCCTCCGACACGGCAGACGGCAGCTCCGCCCACCCGTCCGCCGTCACCGTCCCCCGGAACGACCGCCGGCCCGGCGACTCGGGCAGGAGATCGCCCGCGGCCGCGAGCCGGAATCCCCCCTCCACCTCCGGCGTCACCCGGGCCTCGACCCGCGCCAGACGCCGCCGCCCCCGCCGCCAGGTCACCTCCGCTGTCCCGTCCGCTTTCTCGAAAGACCCCGGCCCGAGCGTCACATTCGCTTTGGCGTCCGCCACGGTCCCGGAAAGCGACAGGTCGGCGTAAAGCTTCGGGTCCAGATACGGCTTCGCAACCTCGGCCGGAATCGCCTCCGCCTTCAGCGCCACCCGCCCCGCCTCCTCGGGAAGCCGGAGATCTCCCACCGCTCGAACTCTTCCCCCTGGCGGTGCTCCCGCCACTACCGCGCGCGGCTCGGCCTCCACCTCGTACCTCACCGAGACCGGAGCGCCTTCCTCCAGTCCCGCGGACCCGGACACTGCCAGCCGCAGCCCGTCGCCCGTCGCGCGGACGTCCTCGAACCGCACCGGCTCCCCGTCCTTGTACGCAACCCGGCCCGAGACCGTCATCACCTGCCGTCCGAACCCCGGCCGGTCAAGCCGCAGATTCC
>DATEIO010000848.1:0-17099 GCA_035278895.1 Thermoanaerobaculia bacterium
CGGTGATAGGCGAACGGGAACGCCAGGAACGCGAGCCAGCGCTCCTCCGGGCGCACGGCCCCGGCGAGGTACCAGGCGCCTCCCAGGAACAGGAGCACGTAGCCGCTCACCACGAGCTTCTCCGCGACGAGCGGAGGGAAGACGAGCATGAAGAGCGCCAGCGCGCCGTGGCCGATCCAGTTCGGATGCGGCCGGAGGTCGATCCGGTAGTGCTCGGCAAACCGTGGGTACTGCTCGGTATTGCCGTGCTGCACGAGCACCCACGCGTTATAGGTGTGGCTCGGCCCGTCCACCGTGGGGAGGTAGCGCGCCGTCCAGAACGGCAGGACGTAGAGGAGGGCGAGCGCGAAGAAGAGGCGGCGGACGGTCATCGCGGCGCCATCTCGCGCACGAGCGCCTCTTTCGCCGCGCGGGACATCGTCTTGATGCGGATCTCCTCCTTCAAGGCCGCACTCCACGTCTCCACCTCCCGGGACCACGCGAGGGCCACCGGCTGGCGGGCCCGCGTATACCGCGAAGCGCGGCCGGCCCGGTGCTGGGCGAGGCGCCGCTCCACGTCCTTGGCGATGCCGGTGTAGAACGAGCCGTCGCCGCAGCGGAGGATGTAGACGAAGGGCACGAGCGGATTATAGGGAACCGTCCTTTTTCTTGCGTTTCCAGAGAATCCCGCCGTTCTCGCTCCAGACCGCGCCGTAGTGGACGGCCAGTTGATCCTCCAGCGGGAGGTCCGGCGGCATCTTCCAGGTGTATACGTAGTCCACCTGCCGTTTGTACCGCTTGACCGGGAAGCCCGCGGCCCGGGTTTCGATGAGCCCGACGTCGATCCTGGGCACCGAGCGCCGGAACCTCAGGGGGAAGTAGCCGATCGTGGCCTCGTAGTTGTCCCAGTCGACGAGGCTCTTCTCCAGGGCCGCGTAGCTCGCGGCGTGATAGAGGACGGGGATGACGGCCGAGGAGCCGTTCTTGTCGAACGTCAGCGGCAGGAGCCGGGCGTGGGGAGGAACGCCTTCGAGCCCTGCCAGGTACTCCTGAATCTCGCCATCGAGCACCCGATGCCAGCGGGTCTGATAGCCAATGTCCAGGGCGGCCAAAACGGCGAGCGCGGCCACGGCGGCGCGCTGCAGCCGCGGCGTGAAGCGCGGGGCGATCCACGGGATCAGCACGAGGAACGGATAGAGGCTCAAACGCGGTTTGAGGACGCTTCCACCCGCCGTGGCGTCCGGGCTCACGAAGTAGAAGACAGCGAAGAGGGCGGAGAGGAGCAGGAAGCCGTCCGCCTCCTCCCGGTTCCGGCGCAGGAACGTGAGGACAGCCAGGAGGAGGATGGCACCCGAAAGGGCCGTGGCCAGGAGGAGTTGGGGCCTGTCGAAGGTGAAGAGCACGCCCAGGCGGAGGAGGTACTTCGCCATGTCCTGGAAGGACGCGTCCGAGGGGATGGACCCGCCGCCCAGGCGGAGGAAATACCAGATGGGGAGAACGATCTGGGGGAGAAGGATCGGAACGTGGAGGAGATGGCGTCTCCACGAGGCGCGCCGCAGGGTGGCCAGCCAGAGGACGGCGATTGAGATCAGGGCCAGCCCGAAAGAGAGGATGTGGCTGAAGTAGCAGAGCCAGAGCAGGAGGTTGAGCTTCATCGCGAGCGGGAGGCCCGGGCGCTCGCGGTTGCGCCACCAAACGCCCAGGATGAAGAAGAAGAGAGCCAGGCTCAGCGAGAAGTTGTAGAAGCCGAACTGGAACATTCCGTTGTAGACGAACGGAAACGCCAGAAACGCCGGCCAGCGCTCCTCCGGCCGCACCGCCCCAGCCAGGTACCAGGCGCCGGAGAGAAACAAAAGGGCGTAGCCGCTTACCAGGATCTTCTCCGCCACGAGCGGAGGGACGGCGTACATCAGGTCCGCCAGGACCAGGTGGCCCGTCCAGTTCGGATAGGGCTTCAGGTTGAGCTCGTAGTAGAGGGGAAAGAGCGGATGGGCGTCATTGCCGGCGTTCCGGAGCACCCAGGCGTTGTAGGTGTGGCACGGCCCGTCGACCGTGGGGAGGTAGGTGACCACCCAGAACGGCAGGATGGAAAGAACGGCAAGGCCGAAATAGAGCCGGCGCACGGGGCGGGATTATAGGTTGAAACGCTAAAACCTCACTCCAGGTTCTTCCGGAACCGCAACGACGCGAGCGTCAGCACCGTCAATCCGATCGCCAGGAGCGCCAGGGCCTCGGGCCAGAGGACGTCCAACCCCGAGCCCTTGAGGAAGACGCCGCGCAGCACGTTCGCGTAGTAGCGGACGGGGATGACGTTGGCCGCGATCTGGAACG
This sequence comes from Thermoanaerobaculia bacterium, assembly GCA_035278895.1. Lineage (GTDB taxonomy): Bacteria > Acidobacteriota > Thermoanaerobaculia > Multivoradales > UBA5704 > DATARR01. The sequence continues at coordinate 2,311 of DATEIO010000848.1, forward strand.
GACGGGGCATGTTTTCGAGCGGGAAGATCAATCCCGAGAGATAGATCATGGGCACCATGAGCACGTAGACGCAAAAGCCCATGGCCTGCTGCTGCGTGCGCACGAGGGTCGAGACGAGGAGCCCCAGCCCCAGCGTGGTGAGGAGGAAAAGGAACGTCAGAAAAGCCAGGAGGAGGAGCGATCCCCGCAGGGGGACCTTGAAGAGCCCGGTGATGATCGCCGTGATGAAAAGCATGTCGAACATCCCCACGCAGAGGAAGGGAATGAGCTTGCCGAGGATGATCTGCCACGGCCGTAGCGGCGTCACCGCGAGCTGCTCCAGCGTTCCGATCTCTTTTTCCCGCACCACGGCCATCGAGGGGAGGATCATGGTGACGAGCATGAGCACCATGGCGAGCACGGCGGGAACGTAGAACCAGCGGCTTTTCAGGTCCGGGTTGTACCAGACGCGCGGCTCGAGATCCCACCGCCCCACGGGGACCCGGCTCCGCCCGGCGGTCAGGCGCGAAGCCGCGAGCTCGGCCCCTGCTTCGGAGACGATCCGCGAGGCATAGCCCAATCCCAACCCGGAAGAGTTGGCGTCCGTGCCGTCCGCGATCGCCTGGACGCTCGGGGCACGGCGGGCGGCGACGTCTTCTCCATAGCCCGCGGCGATCACCAGGGCGATCTGGGCGCGGCCTTCGACAAGCCAGGGCTCGATGGCGTCGACCGTATCCTCGGTGCCCACGAGGTCGAAGGTGCCGGAGCCGGTGAAGCGCTCGACCAGGTCGCGGGAGGCGGCGGTGCGGTCCTGATCCACCAGGACCATGGGAACGTGCGAAACGTCGAGGTTCGCGGCGTAGCCCAGGACCATGAGCTGGACGAGCGGACCGATGATCATGGCGGGGATCATCTTCCGGTCCTGCCGGAGCTGGTGGAATTCCTTGACGATCATGGCGAGGAGACGGCTCACGGTCACACCTCCTTCTTCGCGAGACGCACGTAGGCGAGCCCCAGGACGACCAGCGCGTAGATCCCGAGAAAGGCCATGTCCCGCGGGTAGGATTCGAGCCCCGCGCCTTTCAGGATCACCCCGCGCAGGACCACGTTGAAGTAGCGCGCCGGCACGACGTGGGTGATGGCCTGGAGCACGGGCGGCATGGAGCGGATCGGGAAGATGAAGCCGGAGAGGAAGATGGCCGGCAGCATCGAGACGAGGCTCCCCGCCTGGAAAGCCATGGCCTGGGTGTCCGATACCGAGGAGACGAGGAGCCCGAGCCCCAGCGAGCCGATGAGATAGACCAGCGTGGCCGCGAAAAGATGGAGCAACGGCCCGCGGATCGCGACCCCGAAGAGGAACCGCGCCGCGACGAGGATGAGGACGGTCGCGACGAGGGAGATCCCCAGGTAGGGCAAGGTTTTTCCGAGGATCAGCTCGCCGGGCTTGAGCGACGTCACCCGGAGCTGCTCCATCGTGCCCCGCTCTTTTTCGCGAACGACCGAGATGGCCGTCGAGAGCACGGCCGTCAACATGAGGATGAAGCCGATGAGGCCGGGGACGAGGAAGTTGGTCGATTTGAGCTCCGGGTTGTACCAGACGCGGGGCTCGTAATCGATCGGCGAAAGCTCCACGGCGCCGCCCGCTTCGGCCAGGCGCGAGGCGTTGGCCGCGGCCACGATCGCGGAGGCGTAGCCCAGGACCGTGTTGGCGGTGTTGGCGTCCGTGCCGTCCAGGATGAGCTGGAGGTCCGCGGTGCGGCCGGCGGCGAGGTCCTGGCCGGTCCCCTCGGGGATGACGAGGATGGCTTTCGCCTCCCGCCGCTCGGTGAAGCGGTTCAGGTCCGCACCCGCCGGCAGGTCCGCCACGAGGTCGAAGTAGGTCGAGTTGACGAACGAGGCCACGAGCTCGCGGGAAGCGGCGCTGTGGTCGTCGTCCTGGACCGCCAGGCGGACGTGGCGGACGTCGAAGTTCACGGCGTAGCCGTAGAGGATGAGCATCATAAAGGGGACGCCCAGGAGCATGGCGAGGCTCAAAGGGTCCCGCGCGCTCTGGAGGAGCTCTTTTTTCGCCACGGACCAGATCTTCCGGAAGCTCACGACGTCCCTCCCCGGGCGGTCCGCTCCGCCTCTTCCTGCTCGATCGAGTGGATGAACACGTCTTCGAGCGAGGGGACGATCCGCTCGATCATGACCGGGGCGTTGCCCTCCGCCTCGAGCGTCTGCGCGATCCGGCGGCGGCCTTCGTCCGCGTTCTGGACGACCACGTGAAGGCGGTCTCCGAAGAGCGAGGATTCGAGCACCCAAGGCTCTTTGTCGAGCCGCTCCTGGGCGTCGAGAAACCGGGGCGCTGCGACCTCCAGGATGGCCCGGCCGGCGAAGACCTCCTTGAGATCGGAGACGGTTCCCAGGGCCACGAGCCGACCCTGGTGCATGAGGGCGATCCTGTCGCACCGCTCGGCTTCGTCGAGGTAGTGGGTGGTGACGACGAGCGTCACCCCCTCGGCGGAAAGCTCGTCGATCAGCGTCCAGAACCGCCGCCGGGAGATGGGATCGACGCCGCCCGTGGGCTCGTCGAGGAACACGACGCGCGGCCGGTGCAGGAGCGCGCAAGCGAGGGCCAGGCGCTGTTTCCAGCCGCCGGGGAGCGACCGGGTGCCGAGCTTCTCCTTTCCTCCCAGGTCGGCCAGGCGGATCGCCCAGTCGATGCGCTCCGCGCGCTCTTTGCCCCGCAGGCCGTAGACGCCGGAGAAGAAGTCGAGGTTCTGGCGCACGGTCAGCTCGTCGTACAGGCTGAACCGCTGGGTCATGTAACCGATCCGCTTGCGCAGCTCCTCGGCCTGGCGGACGATGTCGAGCCCCAGCACCGTCCCCTTGCCGGAGGTGGGCCGGAGCAGCCCCAGAAGGAGGCGGATGAGGGTCGACTTCCCCGCGCCGTTGCTCCCCAGAAGGCCGAAGATCTCGCCCTCTTTCACGTCCAGCGTGACGTCGTCCACGGCCACAAAGTCGCCGAAGCGCTTGACGAGGTGATCGGCCACGATCGTGGGCCCATTGCCGGCCATGGCGCTCACCTCCCCACCGCGCGGTCGAGGCTGGCGAGGGCCACACGCACGCGGGTCGCGGCGTCCGTCTGATCGAGGCTCGCCCGGAGCAGAAGGGTCTCGGCGTCCAGCAGCTCGGAGGAGGGGATCACGCCCTCGCGGTAGCGGTCCTGGGCCACGCGGAGGTTCTCGCGCGCGGCTTCGAGGTTGCGCCCGGAGACTTCGAGGGCGGCCCGGGCGGTGCGCAGGTCCGCGAGGCGCGAGGCCACGTCCAGCCGCAGGCGGCGCTCGGTGTCTTCGAGGCGCCGTTCGAGCGAAGACGCGCGAGCCTCGGCCTCCTCCACCGCGGCGGCGGTGCGGCCGCCGTCGTACGCGTTGAAGCCCAAGGTGACCCCGGCGGTCCAGGTGGCCTCGAACTCGTCGCGCAGCGGGAAGATGCGGGTGTTGGGATTCGCGTAGTCGTAGCCCAGCGAGAGCCCCACCTGGGGGCGCGTGGCCGCGCGGCGCACCGCCGCAGAGGCGCGAGCGGAGGCGATCCGCTCGCGCAACGCGAGCAGCTCGGACCGGGCTTCCAACGCGGCGGCGGCCAGGGCCTTCTCGTCCTCCGGCTCCGCGGCCGGGGCCGTCACCGGCTCGGCCGTCTCGATGCGGGTGGAGGTGGGGAGCCCGAGAATCCGGGCCAGGTTGGCGTTCGCCACCTCGGCCCCGTTCTCCGCCTGGAGGCGCGCCAGCTCGGCGCGGTCGCGCTCCACCTGCACGGAGAGGACCTCGTTGGACGCCGCGATGCCTACGTCGAAGCGGTTCCGGGCGTCCTTCAGGTGCGCCTCGTAGGACGTGATCGATTCGGCGAGGACCCGCGCGCTCTCGCGGGCGGTCACCAGGCTCCAATAAGCGAGCGTGGTTTCGAGCACAAGATCCCGCTCGCCGCCCGCGCGGTCCTGGCCCGCGGCCTCGCGCTCCCGGCCCGCGGCCAGGATGGCGCTTTCGATCCGCCCGCCCGTGTACAGAGGGAGCGAGGCGCCGGCGTGGAGACGGTAGTTGTCAGGAATGTTGGGGAAGATCGTGCGCGTCCCCAATCCCGGCAGAGTGAGCGAAAGCTCGGGCACGCTCGAATTGCGGAAGTAGGACGCCTGGAGATCTACTGCAGGCCGCTTCTCCGCCTCGGCGCCGCGCAAGCGGGCCTCGGCGGCACGCTGGAGGTCGTCCAACTCGGCCAGGTGCGGAGAATTCTGGCGCGCCCGTTCCAAAGCCTCGGCGAGCGTAAGGCGGACGGTTTCGCTACGGACTGGAGCCGCGGCAAGGATCAATATCAAACAAAGCATCGTGCGTTTCATTGGCTCACCTCGACGCGCGCAATGAAAATATCTTCGAGAGACGGGAGCACCGGGCGGACCGTCTCGACCTCCAAGCCGTGATCCTTGAGATCGGCTGCGATGCGGGAAGCGATCTCCCCGGCCTGCTGCGCGGGGACGTCCGGAAACGTCGCGTGCAGCCGCTCGCCGAACGACTCGACGTCGGCCACGCCCGGGAAGGCGTGCAACCGCGCAACGGCGTCCCGCTTGGGCCGGGCGAGGACCTCGATAATTGATCCCACGGCCTCCTGCTTGAGATCGTTGGGAGGCGCCACCGTGAGCAGGTGGCCGTGATCCATCAGGCCCACCCGCTGGCAGCGCTCGGCTTCGTCGAGGTAGGGCGTCGTCAACAGGAGCGTCAGCCCTTCGCGCTGGAGGTGGGCGAGGATCTTCCAGAAATCCCGCCGCGAGACGGGATCGACGCCGGTCGTTGGCTCGTCGAGCACGAGAAGCTCGGGCGTGTGGATGAGCGTGCAGGCGAGAGCCAGCTTCTGCTTCATGCCGCCCGAGAGACGGTCGGCCAGCCGCTTCTTGAAAGGCGACATGCGCAGCAGGTCCAGAAGCTCATCGCGCCGCGGCTTCCAGTTGCGAACGCCGTGGATCTCGGCGAAGAAAGAAATGTTTTCATCGACCGAGAGGTCCCCGTAGAGCGAGAAGCGCTGCGAGAGATAGCCGATCCTCTGCGACAGCTCGCGCCCCTGGCGAAGAGGATCGAGCCCGCAGGTGCGCACCGTGCCCGCGTTCGGAGCGAGGAGGCCGAGGATCACGCGGAGCGTCGTGGTCTTCCCCGCGCCGTCCGGTCCGATCAGGCCGAACATCTCGCCCCGGTGGACTGTAAAGCTCACCTCGCGGGCGGCCACGAGATCGCCGTAGCGGCGGGTCATCCCGGCAACCTGCACGAGGGTTTCGACGCTCATGACTCCGCCCTCTGGGCCGGGGCCGTGCGGAAACGGGCTTCGGCGGGCATGCCCGGCTTGAACAGGCCGTCCTGGTTGTCGAGCGAAACTTTCACTTTATAGACGAGCTTCACCCGCTCGTCCCGCGTCTGCACGTTCCGCGGCGTGAATTCGGCCTTGGAGGAGACGTAGGAGATCCGCCCCTTGCGGGTCTGGCCGTCGTCGGTCACCACCTCGGCCTCCTGGCCGATGCGCACGCGGCCCAGGTCCGGCTCGCCGATGTAGACCGTGATCCATGCGTCGGCCAGCTTCGTGATCACGCACAACGGAGAGCCAGGCTGCACGAGCTCGCCCGCGTGGGCGACCTTCTCGGTGATCACGCCGGCCACGGGAGCGAGAACGGTCGTGTCCTTCCTCTGCTGCTCGAGCTGGGCGATACGGGCTTCCGACGCGGCCACGCGGGCGCGGGCGGCCTCGATCTCCTCGGGGCGGCTGCCGTTCTTCAGGCGGGCCAGGGTCTCCTGGTTGGACTTCACCTGGGCCGCGGCCACATCCCGGCGGGTGCGGGCGTCGTCACGCGACTTCGGAGTGCCCGAGCCGCGGTCCAGAAGCGCCTGCATGCGGTCGAGATCCTTCTGGGCGCCGTCGAGATCCGCCTTGGCGCGGGTCACCTGGGCCGCCGCCGCGGCAACGTCCTCCTTGCGGGATCCGGCGAGGCGGAGCCGCAGATCGGCCGTGGCGCCCCCCAGATCCGCCCGGGCCTGCTGGATCGCGAGGTCAACGTCCGTCGTCTCGATCCGGGCCAGCTCCTCCCCGGGGCGGATCGTGTCTCCCTCCTCGGGGCCAAAGGCTTCCAGCCGGCCGCCGATCTTGGTGGAGATGTGGATGTCCGTCGCCTCCACGTGGCCGGAGGCCGTGAGGAGATTCGGGTCCTTTTCGTCTTTGCCGCACGCGACAAGAGTGAGGACGAGGGCGATGCCGAGCAGGGCGCGGGTCATTTTTCGGTCTCCTTGAGATCGTGAAGCGCAGCCTTCTGAAGCCGCGGATCGAGCGACCGGGCCAGGCGGTCGAGGGCCTTGGGGTCCACGGTGCGCAGCGCCTCCGTCTCCACCGAGGTCAGCTCCAGCCCCGCCTGCCGCAGGGCTCCAACAGGGTCAGCCCGGAAGCGGTGCCGCATCTCCTCGTCGGTCACGAGCTTTCCGAGCAGGATTTCCACGCTTTTCTGGGACATGTCGTACAACCTCCGGGGAAAGGAGATTCCACGGAGCGTGCCAGGGGGCGGGGTGGGGCTAAGTGGTGGGCGGGGTTGGGGTTAGGGGAACAGGGGTGGTGGGTGGGGTGTCGGGGAATCGGCAAAAGTGTAGGTTTATCGACAGTCACGGACGAACACGGACAGGCATGGACGAACACGGCTTCAGAGACCGTACTTCTCCAGGCGGCTGTAGAGCTGGGCGCGGGTCAGCCCCAGAAGGCGCGCTGCGCGGGATTTGTTGTGCCCTGTCTGCTTCAGGGCCTGCTCCACGTAGGTGCGCTCCAGGTCTTCGAGATCCACGCCTCCCACGGGGAAGGTGGAGGCCGGGAGCGCAGGGGGCTCTCCGATCGAGATCGGGAGGTGCTCTCCGGTGACGAGGCCTCCTTCGGCGAGGATCACGGCGCGCTCGACGGCATTCCTCAGCTCGCGGACGTTGCCTGGCCAGGAGTAGGCGAGGAGCTTCTGGCGGGCGTCGCGGGAGATCCCTGCGGCCGGCCGGCCCACGCTTTCGCCGATCTCCCGGAGGAAGGCTTCGAGGAGGGCGGGGATGTCCTCGGGGCGATCGCGCAGCGGGGGCAGGCGGATCTCGAAGACGAGGAGGCGGTAGTAGAGATCTTCCCGGAACTCTCCCTGGGCAATGGCGGCCTTCAAGTCCCGGTTGGTGGCGGCGACCACACGGACGTCCGCCTTGAGGACCCGGGCACCGCCCAGGCGCTGGAACTCGCGCTCCTGAAGCACACGCAGGAACTTGGCCTGAACGGCGGGGCTCATCTCCCCCACCTCGTCCAGGAAGAGCACGCCGCCCGCGGCCTGCTCGATCTTCCCCGGCCGGGCGGAGAGCGCACCGGTGAAGGCCCCCTTTTCGTAGCCGAACAGCTCGGATTCGAGGAGCTGCTCGGGGAGCGCGGCGCAGTTCAGGGCCACGAACGGGCCCTGGGTGCGGGGGGAGGCGCGGTGAAGGAAGCGGGCCACGACCTCCTTACCCGTGCCGGACTCGCCGGTGAGGAGGACCGTCGTCTCCGTGCCGGCCACCTTGGTCGCCAGGGCGAGAACGTCCTTCCACTTTCTGGAGACCCCGACCGGCCGGTGCCCCCCTTTGGCAGCCAGTTCCTCGGTCAGCGCTTCGACCCGCGCCGAAAGGCGCTCCGCCTGCTCCCGGGCCTCGGCCGCGCGCCGCTGCTCCTCAGCCAGGCGCTCGTGCGCGAGGGTCAAGGCGATGTGGTCCGCGATCCGCCGCGCGGCGTCGACGTCCTCGAGGCGATACCGTCCGGATTGGCTCGAAAAGAACAGGAGGGCTCCCACCATCTCCCCCTGAATCCGGATCGGGACCCGAAGATGGGAGCGGACGCCGATCGCGAGTTGGCGGCGGATGCGCTCCAGGGGAAGCTGCAGCTCCATGGGACGCCCCTCCGGGAGCTGGCTCGTCCGGAGGACGACGCGCGCCCGGCAGAGGGGGTCGCCCACCTCGATCTCTTCGATGTCGAGGATGAAGTAGTCGTCCGAGAGGGTGCTCTGCACGATCTGCGGGAGCTGAATCTCGGGGACCGAGCTCGGCTCTTCCAGGTCGGAGGCCGCGTAGAGACGCGCACGGGTCCGCTCCTCGTTCAAGACCCCGAGCTCCAGGATCTCGTAGGGGATCACCTCCCGCGCGAGCCCGGCAAGCTGCTGGAACACCTCGCGGATATCGAGCGCCTGGGCGAGCGTGGGGAGCAGAGCTTCCAGGGCCTCCGCCCGGCGCCGCCGCTCCCGGTCGGCCTCGGAGATCCGCTCGCACTCGGAGGTCAGCTCGGAGAGGAGCGGCCGGATCTCCTCCGCCGGCTGGCCGGCGTCCAAGGCCTTGGAGATCCGGGAGAGGACCTGGCCCAGGGAATCGGACATGGGAGGATCATATGATCGTTGATAGACTCCTGCCATGCGCAGGCGAATCGAGCAGGTTCTCGGCGCCTTGGACCGTGCCGGGGTTCGCTATATGGTGGTCGGAGGGGTTGCGGTCGTCCTCCACGGTCACCTCCGAACGACTCTGGACCTCGACCTCGTGATCCAGCTCGAATCCGAGAACCTGGAGAAAGCTCTGAAGGTCTTTGCGGATCTGGGCTTCCATCCCCGAGTCCCGGTCCCCTTACAGGCCTTTGCGGATCCACAAAACCGGGAAAGCTGGAGCCGGGACAAGAACATGACCGTATTCTCGCTGGGAAGGCCGGACGAGCCTGGATTCGTGGTGGACCTTTTCGTGAAAGAGCCTTTTGACTTTGAGGACGTCTACAGGCGCGCTCTGGTCGTGCCTCTTCAGGAGACCCGTGCGACCGTCATCTCCATGCCTGATCTGATCGCCATGAAACAGGCCGTCGGCAGGGATCAGGACCTGCAGGACATCAAAGCTCTTCAGGAGCTGTCGCGCGCTGGCAACGAGGATTGATCCATGCCAGAGCCACCGAATCGCAATCGATCAAAAGACCCCCTCCTCGGCTGGGACTTCGAAGGAACCCGTCGTCAGCACCTCTGGCTGGGGTTGAGAATGTCACCGGCAGAGAGACTTCGCTGGCTGGAGGAGACGATGGAAGAAATGCGAAGCCTCCAAGGTCTCGCCCGGCTCGGGCGGCCGGTCCGGCAGGAACCCTGATTTACGGCTTCCGGTACCGCTCCCCCACCCGCCGGTACGCCTCGCGGAAGGGAATCCCCTCTTCGAGCACCAGCCGGTACGCCTCTTCGGCCGCGTAGAGGCTCGGGTCCAGGCGGATACGCTCGGGGTGGAAGCGGATCTCGGGGAGGGCGGTGGCGAGGATGGCCAACGTATCCTTCGCGAGGTCGATCCCCCGGAACAGCGGCGCTTTCAGGAGCTGGAGGTCCCGGTGATAGCCGGAGGTGAGCTTGGCGGGGACGGCCAGCGCTTCCAGAAGGCAGGCGTGGGCCGTGGCGGTCCGGCCGCGGACGAGCTCGAAGACGTCCGGGTTGCGCTTCTGGGGCATGATCGAGGAGCCGGTCGTCATCTCCGCGGGGAGGCTCACGAAGCCGAGCTCCTTCATGGAGAAGAGGACGAGGTCGGAGGCGAGGCGCCCCAGGTCCTGCATCAGGAGGGCGATCTCGAAGAGGATCTGCGACTCGGCCTTGCCTCGCGAGAGCTGGACGGCCGTGACCGGCTCCTGGACCTCCACAAAGCCGAGCTTCTCCCGGGTCACCTCGCGGTTGACCGGCAGGAGCGGCACGCCGTAGCCGGCCGCCGAGCCCAGGGGGTTGCGGCCGAGGCGCCGCTGGCAGGCTTCGAGGCCGTCCGCGTCGTCCCGGAGCTCGGCGGCGAAACCGGCGGCCCAGAGGGGGACGGAGCTGGGCATGGCCTGCTGGAGGTGGGTGTAGCCGGGGAGCGGCGTTTCCTTCTCCCGCTCGGCGAGCTCGCCCAGAGCGGCGGCCACGCTCCGCGTTCCGGCGGCGAGATCGTTCACCTCGTCCCGCAGGTAGAGGCGGAGCGCCCCGAGCACCTGGTCGTTTCTCGAACGGCCGAGGTGGAGGCGGGCGCCGGCCTCGCCGATCCGCTCGGTCAAGCGCGTCTCCAGGGCGGTGTGGACATCCTCGTCGTCGAGCGAGATGCTCCAGTCCCCCACCCGGTGCTCCCAGGCCAGCTCTTCCAGGCCGCGGCGGATGGCGGCGAGGTCCTTCTCCGCCAGGAGCCCGGCCTCGGAGAGCATCTCGGCGTGAGCGACCGAGGCGCGCACGTCGTAGGGCACGAGCCGGGCGTCCAGGAGATGGTCTTCGCCCGCGGTGTAGCGAAGCACCCGCTCATCCAGGGGCTCGCCCTTGTCCCAGAGCCGGCTCACGCCGCAGCCTCCTCCCGCATCTCGGCGAAGGCGCGGACGAGACGTGTGTAGAACCGGGCGCCGTCCAGCACCTCCTCCTCCAGCACGAACTCGTCCGGCGTGTGGGAGCGCTCGGTCCGGCCCGGGCCGCATTTGACGACGGGGATGCCATCCATGAACACCATGTCGGAGAGCGTAGCCGATCCGAAGAGACGGGCCTCGGGACGGGCGCGCAGCGCGGCGGCCACGAGCCCGGAATCCTCCGGGGTCTCGCGGGGGAGGAGCCGGTCGGACAGCACCCGGACCTCGCCCGCAACCACTTTCCCGATCCGCTCGACGATCTGCCTGCGGTCGAGGGCGGGCGTGGTGCGGACGTCGAGCACGGCCGTGGCCTCACCGGGCACCACGTTCCGGGCCGTGCCCGCGCGGACCAGAGTGGGCTCCAGGGTGATGGGCCCGAGCCGCGGGTGGGGAGGCCCGAAGTCGACCGCCTCCAAAGCGACGAGGTCGTGCGCGAGCCGCCGGGCCGCGTTGGTGGCTCCCAGCGCCGCGGCGTGGGCCGCGTGGCAGGCGTCCCCCTTCGCGGCCAGTTCCAGAACCATGAGCCCCTTCTGGGCCACGGCGATATCGAGCCCGGTGGGCTCGCCCACCACGGCCGCGGCCGGCGGCGTGCCACGCCGGGAAAGCTCCGCGAGCACGGCCTCGGTGCCGGTCCCCCGCGTCTCTTCGCCTTCGACCAAAGCGAGCGCCAGGGTGAACGGCAGGTCCGCCTCGCGGTAGGCGAGGAAGGCCACGGTCATGGCGGCGACGGACGCCTTGGCGTCGTTCGAGCCCAGGCCGTAGATCCTGCCGTCCACGGATTCGACGGCCCACGGGTCCCGCGTCCAGCCGGGCGCCGGAGGCACCGTGTCCAGGTGGGTGTCCAGCAGGAGCACGGGCCCCTGCCCCACGGTCGCTAAAAGGCTGTTGCCGATCCGCGAAGGCTTCAAGCCGTTCCTCTTGAGGAGACCCTCCAGGAAATCGGCCAGCGCCTCCTCCTCACCCGAGACCGAGCGGGCGCCGGTGATCGTCCGGTGGAGAGCGAGGATCTCCCGCTCCGACAGCATCAGAGGTCTCCTCCGCCCACGAGCGTGGGCACCGGCGGATGGCCTGCGGCCTGCTCGGCCGGGGTCAGGGCGTGGACGTCCTGGACGACGAGCGTGCCCACGCCTTCGTTGGTGAACACCTCGGCCAGGAGGCCGTCCGGCAGGTCGTGCGAGAGGATGTGAACCCGCCGCACGCCGCCCTGGATGGCCGACTCGATGGCCGACGTCTTGGGGAGCATGCCGCGGATCAATCCTCCCTCTTCGCGCAGCACCTTCAGGCCCGCGAGGTCCGTGTAGGAGACGAGGGAGCCGGGATCGTCCGGCCGCTCGAGGATGCCCGGGGCCCCGGTCAGGAACAGGAGCTTCTCCGCCTGGAGGGCCACGGCGAGCGCCGAGGCGACCGTGTCCGCGTTGATGTTGAGCAGCGTGCCGTCGTCCGCCGCCGAGAGCGGGGAGACGACCGGGACGTAGCCCGCGTTCATGATCTCGACGAGCACCCGCGGATCGACGGCCGTGACGTCGCCCACGAAACCGTAGTCCACGAGCTCGCCCTCGACGCGGACGGGCGGCCGGCGGCGGGCCTGGACGAGCCCCGCGTCCACGCCGGAGAGCCCCACGGCGGGCAGGCCCACGCTCCGGCAGACCGCGAGCAGCCGGGTGTTCGTGGACCCGTTGAGCGTCATCGCCGCCACCTCCAGGGCCTTTTCGTCCGTCACCCGGCGGCCTTCGACGAAGCGCGCCTCGGCGCCCAGGGCGCGGGAGAGCTCGCTCGACTGGTTGCCGCCGCCGTGGACGAGGACCACGCGGATCCCCACCTGGTGGAGCACCTCGATCTGCTCGACGAGCGCCCGGGCCGTGGCCTCGCGCTCCAGGGCGCCGCCCCCCGCCTTGATGACGAAGGTCTTCCCCTTGAAGATCCGGATGTAGGGAACCGCGTGCTTCAGGGCCGCCGCTTCGGCGGTCCGCTGGCCGACGTCTTTCATTTCGATCTCCTATCCACGCAGCAGGCGGTGGAGCACCGCCATCTGGGCCCACATGCGATTCTTCGCTTCGGGGACCACGACGCTGCGCGGTCCGTCGAGCACTTCGTCCTTCACCACCACGTTCCGGCGCACCGGGAGGCAGTGCATGAAACGGCAGTCCGGAGCCGCGGGCGCGAACCAGTCGTTCCCCACGCACCAGTCGCGGAGGCCGGCGCGGAACGCCGCCTCAGCCTCGGGATTTCCGTAATGAACGGGCGAGGTCCACGACTTGGCGTAGATCACGTGCGCCCCCTCCATCGCCTCGCGGCGATCGGAGGTCTCTCGCACCGAGCCGCCGGAGAGCGACGCGGCGTGCCGGGCCTTCGCCATGATCGGTTCGGGGAGCGCGAACCCCTCGGGCCGGAGCACGGTCACGTCCATTCCGCGGAAGGCGGCCATGTGGACGGCGGCAGCCGGGACCGCGAGCGGCAGCGGCTTCGGGTGCCAGGCCCAGGAGAGGACGAATTTTCCGCCCCGGCTGGGGACGTTCAGATCGTCCATCGTCTTCCAATCCCCTAAAGCCTGGCAGGGATGGTTGACCGCCGACTCCATGTTGATGAGCGGCACCGGGCAGACGTCGGCCATGGCGTTGAACGCCGTCTCCGCGAGATCGGCCGCCAGGTCCGTGCCGCCCGCGAAGGAGCGGATGCCCAGCGCGTCCGCGTAGCTCGCGAGCACCGGGATCGCCTCCTTCACGTGCTCGGCCGCGGCGCCGTCCATTACCACCCCGTCCCGGGTCTCCAGGAGCCACGTCCCCTGGCCCGGGGAGATGACGAACGAGGTCCCCCCGAGGCGCGACATCCCCGCCTGGAAGGAGGCGAGGGTGCGCAGCGACGGGTTGAAGAACAGGAGCGCCAGGATCTTGCCCGAAAGCGCATCCGGGTCCGGCCTCCGCTCCAGCTCCGCGGCGAGCGCCAGAAGCTCGATGACCTCCCCGTGGGAGAGGTCGGCGAGATCGACGAACCGCTTCATGGGCGGATCTCCGAAAGCGCCTGGGCGAGCGTGTGGACGTGCTCCTCTTCGAGGACGAGGGGCGGCAGCAGGCGGACGACGCCCGGATCGGCGCTCGTGCCCGCGAGGATGCCGTGGTCGAGCAGCTCGGCCACGATCTCCTTGGCCGGCCGCGACACGCGGAGGCCCAGGAGGAAGCCCTCGCCCTGGATGCCAGTCACCGGCCCCACCTGACAGGTCTCGCGGATGCGGCGCGAGAGCGTCCGCACGCGGGGGAGCAGCTCCTCGGTCTCGATCGTATCGATCACGGCCTCAATGAGAGAGCAGGCGAGCGGGCCGCCGCCGAAGGTGGTGCCGAGGTCGCCAATCTTCAAGCCCGCCGCCGCGGTCTCCGAAGCGAGGAGGGCCCCGGCCGGGAAGCCTCCCGCGATCCCCTTGGCCGTGGTGAGCACGTCGGGCGTGACGCCGTAGGCCTGGGCCGCGAAGGGATACCCTGTGCGCCCCATGCCGCACTGCACCTCGTCGAAGATGAGGAACGCGCCCGCCTCCCGGGTCAGCTCCCGGGCCGCGGAGAGGTAGTCCCCTCCCAGGTCCACCGCGCCCGCGAGCCCCTGGACCGGCTCGACGATCAGCGCCGCCGCGTCGGTCAACGCCGCCGCGAGGGCCGAGAGGTTGCCCCGCGGCACGAACGTCACCGGGAACGGGGTGGACGGGAAGGCGTACCACTTCTCCCGCGCGCCGTGGGATACGGCCGCCGCCCCCGCGGTCCGCCCGTGGAAGGCGCCCTCAAGGGCCACGACGCGGCTGCGGCCGGTCGCCCGGAAGGCGAGGCGCAGCGCGTTCTCGTTCGCCTCGGCGCCGCTGTTGACCAGGAACGCCTTGGTCAGGCCCGCGGGGCCGAAATGGACCAGCTTCTCGGCGGCCCGGGCGCGCACGGCGAGCGGCACGGAGTTGCTCTGGAAGAACAGCTCCTCGGCCTGCCCCGCGAGCGCCGCCACGAGCCGCGGGTGGCGGTAGCCCAGGAGCGCCACGGCATGGCCGCCATAAAAATCGATCAGCGTGCGGCCGTCCCGCGTGGTCAGGAACACCCCGTCGCCCCGCACGGGCTCGACGGGCGTGTGGGCGTAGACGGGCAGCAGGTAGCGCGCCTCGTCCAGCGCGGCCTGGGGAATCTCTGCGACGGTGGTCACCATTCCTCTCTCCTTCCTCACTACAGCCAACCGATGCCGGGGACGTTGAGACCCGCGGTCTCGGGGAACCCCAGGAGCCGGTTCATCCATTGGATCGCCCCTCCGGCCGCCCCCTTGACGAGGTTGTCGATCGCCGAAAAGACCACGAGGTGATCGCCGTCGGTGACGGCGGACAGCCGGGCGCGGTTCGTCCCCACCACGTCCTGGAGGCGCGGCGGCTCGGAGAGCACGTCCAC
>DATEIO010000849.1:0-4313 GCA_035278895.1 Thermoanaerobaculia bacterium
ATCGAACGGCTGCGGCGGCCGGAGCCTCTCGCTCTATTTCTCGGCGGGAGACCGGGGGGGCTGGTCGCTGGACGACGCGGCGCTGACCGCCTGCACGCAGTAGCCGGCTGTTGATGCATCCGTAGGGTGCGCTGCGCGCACGTGTTGCTTTCCACCACCCAGCACGTGCGCACAGCGCCTCCTATAGATCAAGCGATGCGACTCGCCTCACCCCGTCTTCCGGAACACCCAGATGAACATCTGCATGTATCCGGAATTGCCACCCTTCGCCGGCACGATCAGAAACTCCTGCAGCCTGCCCCCGTCCGTGACGCTGTAGCGGTTCTCACCGACTCGGGTAATGGGCAGCTCGGCGCCGAAGCGGCGGAGGAAGAGGCGGTTGTCGCGGACGAAGACATCCATGGGCCAGCGGTTCTCGTACTTTCCGACGATCGCCGCCCTCTCCGCCTCCGTCATCGGGAGCTCGGACGCAGTTTGGCTCTCCCTGGGCGTCGAGGGGCCTGCGAAGAGATCGAACGCCTTGTCGAAGGTCTTGTTCAAGCGCACGCCCTCGCGGTTGACGAGCACGATCACGCCTACCCTTTTTTCCGGGAAGAGCCGGATCTCGGCGCCGTAGCCGGGGAGCTCGCCTCCGTGCTCGGCGCGGCGCAGGCCACGGTCGTCCTGGAGGAACAGGCCATAGCCGTAGGCGCCGCGGACGAACACGTTGGTCGGAATCTCGACGTGAGAGGCCAGGAGCTTTGCGGGCACGCCGGGCGGCATCCCCTGCCGGCCGTTCACCCGGCCGCCGTTCAAGAGAGCGATCACGAAGCGCGCGAGGTCCTCCAGGTTGGTGAACGCGTAGCCGGCTGGCCAGAGACGGGTATCGTCCGCCAGGGGGCGCACCACGGTGGGAGGCTGTTTGTCCTTCGCCGTGTGTCCCATGGCCAGCGGAAAGGTCATGGCGACGGTGGGGCGCAGCGTCGTCCGGGGCATCCCCATGGGTTGGAAGAGGGCCTTTTCCATGGCTTCGGCGTAGGGCTTGCCGGTCTCCGCCTCCAGGGCCAGACCCGCCAGGGCGTAGCCGTTGTTCGAATAGGAGAAGGCGGTGCCGGGAGGGACGAGGAGGTCCTCGTCCTTGAGCGAGCGAACCCAGGCGCCCAGGGCCTCCTCGCCGTGGAGACCGTCTTCCCCGGGCGTCTCCTTGAGCCCCGAGGTCTGGGAGAGGAGTTGGTGCAGAGTGAGCCGCGCCAGCTTCGGCGCGAGCCCCGGAACGAGGTCGCCCACCGGCTGGTCGAGCTTCAACCTCCCGGCCTCCGCCTCGGAGACGATCGCGGCGGCCGTCATCAGCTTGGTCAGGGAACCGATGTGGAAGAGCGTCGTGGGGGTGACCGGAGCGCCCGTTTCGATGTTCGCGACGCCCAACCCCTTCCCGTAGATGGCGCGGCCGCCCTGGATGACCGCGATGGCGGCCCCGGGCGTTCCGGTTTCGGCAAGCTCCGCCCGCGCGACCTCCTCCAGGGCGGCGAAGTCCGGCGCCGGGGCCGGCGGAGCAGGGGCCTGCAGAGCGAGCGACAGCAGAAGAGCGATCATGGGACGATCCTATCCCACGCGGCGGTAGAATCCGCCCCCATGAGATCCATCCAGAAGACCGCCCTGCTGGCCCTCTTCCTCGCCGCTCTCTCCCTGCCTGCCCTGGCGGCGGAGCCGAAGAGCGGTTTCCTCACGATGCAAGACGGCGCGAAGATCCACTACCTCGAGGCGGGGCAGGGCCCTGCGATCCTCCTCATTCCGGGATGGAGCATGGCGGCCGAGATCTGGGAGCCGCAGATCACGGGCCTTTCGAAATCGCACCGGGTTGTGGCCTACGACCCGCGGTCGCAGGGGCAGTCGACAAAGACGACGGATGGCAATTTCCCGGAGGGCCGGGCGCGGGACCTCGGGGCCGTCATCGACCAGTTGGGCCTCTCTCCTGTGACGCTCGTCTGCTGGTCCATGGCCGTGGGAGAGTGCGTCACCTATGTCGGCCAGTCCGGAACCGGCAAGATCGCGGGGCTGGTGCTCGTGGACGGCTTGGCGGGAGACTTGATCGATCCGGACACGCTCCCCGGGCTGGTGCGCTATCTCGGGCGCCTGCAGAAGGACCGCCAGAAAGCGACCGCGGCGTTCGTCCGCTCCATGTTCAAGAAGCCGCAGACCGAGGAGTACCTGAAGCGGATCACCGAAATGTCTCTTCAGACCCCCACCGACACCGGCCTCGCCCTCTTCGTGGGAAGCCTCACGCAGGACAACACCCAGACGCTCGGCAAGATCGACAAGCCCACGCTGCTTACGATCACGGAAAACCCCTTCACGGCGAAGTACTACCAACAGATGCACGAGAAGATCCCCGGTGCGAAGGTCGAGGTCTTCAAGACCGGGCACGCCCTTTTCGTGGACGAGCCCGAGCGCTTCAACAAGCTGGTGGAGGACTTCGTGAAGTCGCTGGCGAATCCTCAGAAGTGAGCGGCTTTCCCACCGTCATCCTGGGCGCCGGAGCCGCCGGGCTCGTTGCGGCGATCTTCGCCGCGGAAAAGGGCTGCCGGGTTCTCCTCCTCGAACGGACGAAAGACGGCGGGCGCAAGATCCTCGTCTCCGGCGGCGGGCGGTGCAACGTGCTCCCTTCGGCCGTGGACCCGGGACGGTTCGTCACCGACTCCTCCCCCAACACGCTCCGGAAGATCCTCCTCTCGTGGCCTCTGCCCGAGCAGAGACGCTTCTTCGAGGAGGAGGTGGGGATTGCCCTCGCCTTGGAGGCGGAGACGGGCAAGCTCTTCCCGGCCTCGAACAGCGCCCGGGAGGTGCGGGACCGGCTGATGGTCCTCGCCCGAAGGCGAGGGGTGGAGATCCGCTTCGAGGCAACCGTGGCCTCTCTGGAGCCGCCGGCCGACGGCTCCAAAGCCTGGAAAGTGTGGCTGCGGGAGGGGGAGACGATCCTCGCCGGGGCCGTGATCGTGGCGACCGGCGGGCTGTCGCTCCCGGGAACGGGGAGCGACGGAACCGGTTTGGAGATCGTCCGCCGGCTCGGCTACACGATCCACCCGGCCTACCCGGCTCTCACGCCGCTGACGCTCGATCCGCCCCGATACGCGGGACTGGCCGGAATCTCCAAAGAGGTTACGCTCACCGCTCCGGGACCGAAGCGGCCGTTCACCACGCACGGCGGCTTCCTCTTCACCCATCGCGGCTACAGCGGTCCGGCCGTGCTCGACATCTCGCACCTGGCCGTTCGCTCGCGCCTCGCGGGAGGTCCTCTCCAGCCGATTTCCGTGCAGTGGACCCCGCTCGACGCTGCCGCCTGGGATCAGGTTTTGAGGGAGAGCGCTGGAACCGTTTTCGGCCTGCTCCGGCGCCACCTGCCGGACCGCCTCGCCGAGGCTCTTCTGGAGGATGCTGGGGTGGACGGCTCGCGCCCTCTCCCGCAGCTTCGCCGGGAAGAGCGCCTCCGGCTCGTCGACGTCCTCACCCGCCATCTCCTCCCCTGGAACGGCGACGGGGGCTACGCCAAGGCGGAGGTCACCGGCGGCGGCGTGGCCCTATCCGAAGTCGATCCCCGAACCCTGGAGAGCCGCCGCCATCCCGGCCTCTTCCTCTGCGGCGAGATCCTCGATGCCTTCGGGCCCATCGGCGGCTACAACTTCCTCTGGGCCTGGGCCACGGGGAGGGCGGCGGGGTTGGGGGCTCCGTAGGGTGCGCTGCGCGCACGTTCTTTTTTCTTCTTCTGTCTTCGCTCCTTTCGGTCCCTCACCAATCCTTGCTCGCGGCAGGCGCGGAAATCCGATCGAAAGGATGAAGGATAAAGAACACGTGCGCACAGCGCACCCTACGGTTTATTCCAAGAACGATCTTGGCTCACTCCATCGCAGCTTCGTCCAATTCCGAGAAATCGGGCCTTTGATCCGGGCCTGAACCCCAGTCCGGATGATAGACACCAAGACGGGCCCAGCGGTGGAACGTCGAGAATGGCCAATCGCGGACGGAAGAAACCAGGCCATGCTTTACGGGGTTGTAGTGGATGTAATCGAAATGAAGCGCGAAATCCCTCTCATCCCGGATCGTATGCTCCCAAAAATTGCGCTGCCAGACACCTCGGCGCCTGCGGCGCAGCCGCGAGGGGCTGGTTTCTCGCTCGTGGCCTCCGGCCGCAATCCATGCTTTGGTGAATTCCTTTTTGATCCACGCCCAACGTTTCGAATACTCGGTATCCCCCGAAGGCAGGGTCCAGAGCGCGTGCAGGTGGTCTTTCAGGAGCACAAAGGCGTCGATCCGGAAGGGCCAGCGCTGCCTGCATTCCT
>DATEIO010000850.1:0-18841 GCA_035278895.1 Thermoanaerobaculia bacterium
GCCCGGGAAGAGCTGCTTGAAGACGTAGCGGGGATAGGTTTCGCACACGGTCGTCCCCGCGTCCGGCAGGGGAACGAGGCCGAGAATGGAGGCGAGCTCCTGCTCGTGGATGGACCAGAAGACCTCGATTCCGGCCCTGACGAGGCCTGCGTAGAGGCGGAAGCCCGCGAGGGCTTCGCGGTCCGCCGGGAGGACCTTGGTGGGCGCCTGGGCTTCGAGGTCGGCCCGGCGGGCGCGCTCTCCCCGGGCCGGAAGGCCCTGGGGCGCGTCGATGGCGAGGAAGGAGGGCGGCCAGCCGCTCGGAGAGGCCGGGAGCGGCGCTTCCAGGGTGGGCGTGTAGACGTCCAGAAGGAATTCGCCGTCTTCGAGCCAGGCGACGTAGCCCAGGGTTTTCAAGGACCCCAGGTCGATTCCTCCGAGGAGGGCCATCCTAGGAGACCAGCCTTCCGCGGAGGAGGTCCAGAAGCTGGCGGCCGTCCGTGGCCACGCCTTCGATCGTGCGCAGAGGGATGAGGTTCGTGATCAGGACGATGGTGATGCACCCCTTGTTGATCCCGGCGATCTGGGCGAAGACCGGGGAACCTGCGAAGAGCTGGAAGCGGTCCGCGAGGATCACGCCGCCCCAGAGGAGCAGGGTGACCAGGGGACCGGCCACGACGACCGCGAAGTCCCGCCCCCAGGCGCGGCGCTCGGGGAGCGCGGTCCAGAGGACGAATCCCCCGAAAAGGGTGGTGAGCCAGCTCGGATTTCCTCCCGCCACGGGGCGGCGCCCCCGCAAGTCCACCAGGAGAGGGCCGGCCACGAGGGAGAGAGGGATGTAGCCCACGCGGCGGGCCGCGAAGAAGTGCCCCCACTCGTGCGCCAGGATGTGCAGGAAGAGGACGAGGAGGAAGACGAGGGGCTTCCAGGCGGACGGATCGGTGCGGCCGGACCACAGGCCGACGCCCAGGAGGACGATGACGAGCCCGAGAAAGAAGCGCGCCGGGGGCAGGTAACGCTCGAGCGGCGTGACGACCCGGCGGGCGAGCCAGGGGCCGGCCCGGAGCCAGAAGCGGAGGGACCACTCGACGCCGAGAACGCCCCGCAGCATGAGGTCAAGCCCGAAGAGGGCGATGACGCTCCCCACGGGAAACATGAGAAGCCAGGCCTTCAGGTCGGGTTCGTCGATCTTGAAGAAAAGGAGATAGAGAAGGCCGGCTCCCATGGCGAAGAACATGGCCCCGCCGATAAAGGCGAGAATCCGCCAGAGCCAGCCGAGCCGCGCCGGATAGAGATCCTCCGGCCGGAGCGGAGCCGCCCGGAAAGGGTTCGAGAGAGCCGCCGGCCGGGGCGGCGCGGGTTGCGGCTTTTTCGGGGCCGCGGACCGGGCGAGCCAGGGGGCCTCGTTTTCGTTTCCGGAGGAGGGCCGCGGACCGGTCCTCTTGGAACGGACTTCGCGCCAGCGCCGCAGATCGACGATCGGGGGAATCGGAGGCTGCTCTTTGCTCACGGCCCGGAGATGCTACGCGATTCGCCGTCCGCGCAGAAGGTCAGGGCTCCGGCGGCCGTCCGTCGCGCAATCCTCTCGGGGGAGCGGCAGGAGGCTCGCTGGGCGGGTTGCGTTGGCCCGGATGGGCTCGGAGAAGCCATACCTTGCTCGCGATCCAGGAGCCCACGCGGCGCCAGAAGGACGGCTCCGGTGGGGACGGCGGCGCTTCGGACGCGGGCTTCCGGCCTTTCTCTTCTCGCCAGCGGCGCAGGTCCACGACCTTCGCCAGCCGAGGTCCTTCGTTGCTCTTCATCGTCACAGCACCGACATCTCTTGGCCGGAACGCTCCGACTATATTAAGGTTCCCGCCACGCTCCGCCATTCCCCACCGAACGACCATGACCACCCACGCCGACACCCCCGAAACCGCCGTCCGCTGCCAGGGGCTCGTGAAGCGCTACGCGGACGTAGTGGCGGTCAACGGGCTGGACCTCGCGGTCCGGCGCGGAGAGTGCTTCGGCCTCCTGGGTCCGAACGGCGCGGGCAAGACCACGACGATCGAGATCCTGGAAGGGCTCACCCCGCCCGACGAGGGCGAGGTCGAGATCCTGGGGACGACCTGGGCCAAGGACAGCGCCGCGCTCCGGGAGCGCCTGGGGATCTCGCTCCAGGAGACGCAGCTCACCGAGAAGCTCACGGTCTTTGAAACCGTCCGCCTGTTCCGCTCCTTCTACAAGGAGGGACGGGAGCCGGACGAGGTGCTCACCCAGCTCTCGCTCGACGAGAAGAAGAGCGCCCGGGTGGGCAAGCTCTCCGGCGGCCAGAAGCAGCGCCTGGCCGTGGCCTGCGCCCTGGTGGGCGATCCGGACCTGCTGTTTCTGGACGAGCCCACGACCGGGCTCGATCCCCAGAGCCGGCTTCAGCTCTGGCAGCAGGTGATGGACTTCCGCGCGGGCGGGGGCACGGTGCTCCTGACCACGCACTACATGGACGAGGCCGAGCGCCTCTGCGACCGCGTGGCCATCGTGGACCACGGCAAGGTGATCGCCCTGGGCACGCCGGCCGAGCTGATCGGCTCGCTCCACGCGGCGAACGTGATCGAGTTCGCCTCGGAGCCCGAAATCTCTGAAGACGTCCTGCGGACGCTGCCGGGCGTGACCGAGCCGCACCGGCGGGGACCCAACTGGTCGCTCCCCGTGGAGTCGCTCGCCGAAAGCGTGCCGCCGCTCCTGGCGCTCGTCGAGCGCTCGGGCGCGCGGCTGGTCAACCTGAGCACCCACCGGGCCACGCTCGAAGACCTCTTCGTGTCCTTGACCGGCCGGGCCTTGCGGGAGGGACAATGAGCGACCGCCGCTACTCTCCCCTGCTGGAGCTCACGGTCGCCCGGGCCAAGGAGTTCCTCCGCGAGCCCGAGGCGATCTTCTGGGTGTTCGCCTTCCCCGTGCTCCTGGCCGTGGCCCTGGGGTTCGCCTTCCGCGCCAAGGGGCCGGACCAGATCCCCGTGGGCGTGGTGGCCACCTCCGAGGCCAACGCGACGATCACGGCCCTCAAAACCTCGCCGGTCCTCCTCCCCCGTCCTTTTTCGGCGGCCGAGGGGCGCGAAGCGCTGCGCACGGGCCGGATCTCGCTCCTGGTGGAGCCCGGCCCGCCGGTGACCTTCCTCTTCGACGAGACCCGGCCGGACTCGCGGATCGCTCGCTTGGAGGCGGACAACGCGATCCAGCGGGCGGCCGGCCGGAAGGAGGCCGTGGCGGTCCAGTCCGAGAAGATGGAGGAGAAGGGATCGCGCTACATCGACTTCCTGATTCCGGGCCTTCTGGGGATGAACCTCATGGGCACGGGGATCTGGAGCATCGCCTTCTCGGTGACCACGGCCCGCAACCGGCGGATCCTGAAGCGGCTGGTGGCGACGCCCATGCACAAGGGCCACTACCTGCTCGCGCAGATCTTCGGACGGCTGATGTTCCTCGTGCCCGAGATCGTGTTCCTGGTGGGGGTCGGCTGGCTCTTCTTCGGAGTCGCGGTGCGGGGCTCGCTCCTGCTGCTGCTCCTCCTCTGCCTTCTGGGAGCCATGACTTTCTGCGGTCTGGGGCTCCTCTGCGCCTCGCGGGTGTCGACGATCGAGGGGGCGAGCGGGCTCGCGAACCTCATCATGCTCCCCATGTGGGTGCTCTCCGGGGTCTTCTTCTCCTCCGAGCGCTTCCCCGACGCGGTCCAGCCGTTCATCAACGCGCTGCCGCTCACCGCGCTCAATCAGGCGCTCCGCGGGGTGATCAACGAGGCGCAGGGGCTCGCGGGCGTCGCTCCGCAGGCCGGAATCCTCGCCGCGTGGGCCCTGGTGAGCTTCGCGGTGGCGCTCAAGATCTTCCGGTGGAGGTAGATGGAGACCCTCCTCCTTCTTCTCGCCGCCGGCACCCTCCTCCTCTACATCGTCATCAGCCGCGAGGTGACGATCGGCAACCGGTCGATCGCCTTTCTCAAGGACATCCCTCCCCTGGAAAAAGACTTCCCCCGGGTGTCGATCGTCATCCCGGCGAGGAACGAGGAGAGGAACCTCGAGGAGGCGCTGCGCTCGGTCCTGGCGCAGGACTATCCGAACGTGGAGATCGTGGTGGTCGACGACCGCTCGACCGACCGGACCGGCGAGATCCTCGACCGGATGGCCGCAGCCGATCCGCGGCTCCAGGTGGTGCACGTGACGGAGCTGCCGCCGGGATGGCTGGGGAAGAACCACGCTCTCGAGCTGGGCTCCGAAGGGGCCACCGGGGACTACCTCCTGTTCACGGACGCGGACGTGGTGATGGAGCCCACGGCCCTGCGCCGGGCCGTGGCGCGCATGGAGGCGCAGGGGCTGGACCATGCCACCAGCTCGCCGGAGATCGAGCGCACGAGCCTCCTCTACGAGATGTTCATCGGCACCTTCGCCCTTTTCTTTGCCCTTTATTTGAAGCCCTGGAAGGTCGGGAATCCGCGCTCCCCGGAGCACGTCGGCATCGGCGCCTTCAACCTGGTGCGGACTTCGGCCTACCGCGCCGTGGGCGGCCACCGCCCGATCGCCCTGCGGCCGGACGATGATCTCAAGCTCGGCAAGCTGCTCAAGAAGAACGGCTACCGCCAGGAATTCCTCTTCGGCCACGGCATGCTGCGGGTCGAGTGGTACGCGTCCATCCGCGAGCTCGTCCAGGGCCTCATGAAAAACGCCTTCCCGGCCGTGGACTACCGCCTCTCGGTCGTGATCCTCTCGACGCTCGCCCAGCTCGCCGTCAACGTCTGGCCCTTCCTGGCAATCTTCGTGACGGCCGGGGCGACGCGTCTCGTCAACCTCGCGATCTGCCTCCTGATCCTCCTCCTCTGCGCGGTGAACGCTCCGCTCGCCGGCGTGCGCCGCTGGTATGGCGTGGGCTTCCCCGTGGCGTCCCTCCTCTTCCTCTACATCCTCTGGCGCTCGACGCTCCTGATCCTCTGGACCGGCGGCATCGAGTGGCGCGGAACGCGGTATCCTCTGGCGGAGCTCAAAGCGAACAAGGTGTAGCTGTTAACCCGGCCGTCCTCCCGGGCGTACCGAACGCAAAACGGGCCGGAAACCTCCGGCCCTTTCGTGAGGGAAACGCAAATGGAACGGTGGATCGTGGTGATGGTTCTCGGGCAGTTCGCCTTCGTGGTCTTGATGCTGTGGATCGTGTTGAATTACCGCTTGAAGCGGGAGAGCCACCGGGCCGAGGAGCGCGAACGGCTGCTGAACCGCTTCGCGGCGGGGCCGGAGATGGTGGATTTCCTCACCTCCCAGGCAGGCCAGAAGCTGCTCGACAGCCTCTCGACCCAGAAGGGGGTTGCCGTCCGGTCGCTGGCCAAGACGATCACGGCGGGCACGCTGCTCCTCTGCCTCGGCCTGGCCTTCCTGATCGTCGCCGGCCTGGACGTCCTCCCCGAGGCCGCTTTCGAAATTCCGGGGGTCCTCACGGGGATGTCGGGAGTCGGCATCCTGGTCTCGGCGTGGATCTCGGCCCGCCTGTTCCGGCGTTCCGGGCTGCTGCGAGACGGCGATGGTGGCCCAGCCTGAGCCCGAACGGGCGGACCCAGGCTCCCCTCTCGCCTTCACCGAGGCCGAGTTCGAAGGGTTCCACGCCCGCACCGCCCGTCCCCTGTGGGCCTATCTCCGGCGGCTCGGCGGAGACGAGGCGCTCGCGGACGACGTCCTCCAGGAGAGCTACATCAAGTTCCTGGGGCACGTCACGGCCGGCAGCGACGAGCGCGAGATGCGCGGCTTCCTCTACCGGATCGCCACGAATCTGATGCGCGACCGCTGGCGCCGGGAGCAGAGGGAGCGCGTGGGCCTCGAAGGCATCCTTCGCTTCTTCCGCGAGGAGAGCCGGGAGAGCGCTCCGCTCCGCATGGATCTGGAAACCGCCCTCGGCCGGATGAGCTCGCGGGACCGGGCGCTCCTCTGGCTCGCCTACGTCGAGGGCTACGAGCACCGGGAGATCGCGAAGATCCTGGATCTGGGGGAAAAAAGCGTGCGGGTGCTCCTCTTCCGGGCGAAGAAGAAGATCGCGGAGCACCTGGGTTCTCTGGAGGAAATGAAGCCATGAAGAACAACGTCTGCTCCCACGAGCCGGCCATCCTCGACGCGGCCCGAAGGAACGTCCTCCCCGAAGAGGTACGGGCACACCTCGAATCCTGCGAGGACTGCCGCGAGACGTTCCGCGTGGCGCGGGGGCTCTCGGCGCTCGCGCGCGAGACCCGCCCCGGGCACGCCCTGCCGTCCGCCGGCCAGCTCTGGTGGCGCGCCGAGGTCGTGAGGAAGCTCCTGGAAAAGCAGGGGGTCGCAGATCCGAAAGCGATCCGTCCCGCGCTCTGGGGAGAGGCCGCGGGCGTCGCCTTCGCGGCGCTGGTGCTGATCCTGTTCCTGGGCTTCGAGGGGGCAGAGTTTCTGAGCCGCGCCACGGGGCCGGTCAGTCCGGGCAGTTTCCTGTGGATCGCCGCGGTCCTGGCTCTGGCGCCGCTCGCGGTGCTCGCCCTCCTGGGATTGCTCGTCCGGGAGTAGCCAGGCTCAGTTGACGAGCTCTTCCTCGTCCTCCCACATCCGGCGCAGGGCCGCGTCCCGCGCGCGGCGGCGTCTTACGGCCCATAGGAAGAGCAGGGTGACGAGAACCCACAGCAGGGCGGAGCTGGTGAGGATCGGGACCCAGCGGTACCAGAAGGACTGGCGCTCCCAGAACGACGTCTCGGCGTCGCCCAGGCTCTCACCCGTCGCGCGGAAAAAGGCGTCTTCAAAGGAGAGACCCTCCCGCACGCCCGCGAGGATGCGGCCGGGAGCGTCGGGCCCATGCTGCTCGAGGAGGTCGCGGACGAACGCTCCCGAGATGGCGTAGGCGCGATGGACCTGGGCGCCGGTCCCCGCGAAGCGGCGGTCGAGCTCGGCGAGCGTGATCTGCCGGTCCGCGAGGAGCGTCATCGTGAGCCGCGCGCGGTCGTCGAGCCCCCAGGAAAGGCCGGCGACCATGGCCATCCCTTCGTGGAACCAGCGCGGAAGGGGGCGGTTGCCGGAGGCCCTGGCGATGAGCACGTGGGCGACTTCGTGGCGCAGAAGGTCTTCGAGCGAAGCGTCGGGATAGGCCGGGGTGCGAGCGGGTAGGAGAACAACGATCCCCCGGTCGCTGTAGGCGTAGCCCGCGACCCAGGGCGGGACCGCGAGCGCCGCGCCCGAGCCCTCGGGAGCCAGGAAGACCCGGATCGGCGGCCCGGGATCTTCGAGCCCCACGAGGCGCTGGGCGCTCGAGAGCTCCTCGGGAGGGAAGTCGCGGATGCGCCGGGCCTCGGGCGCAAGCTCCGGCGGAGCTTCCACCGCGAGCCGGGGCGGCGCCGCAAACAGAGCGGAAAAAGTGGTGAGGAGAAAGAAACCGAGGAGCGTGGCCCGGCGAAGCACCTTCATGCGGGGCATCTTACCGCGTGCGTTTCGTGGCGGTTTTGAGGTACCATCCGCTCTTCATTTACCGTTCCCCTGTTTTCCGAGGAGTTGAAGGATGCATCGAATCTCTCGTTTCCCGTTCGTTCTGGCCCTTCTTGCGATCTTCGCCCTTACGGGTTGCCGTGAGGCCGCCGTGCGCTACAACACCCGGTACGTCTCGCTCCTCCGCCAGGAGATGCCGCAGACGATCCCGATCCCGGTGGACGGCGTGACGACCCGGCAGCTCCGCAACACCTGGGGACAAGCGCGAGACGGCGGACGGCGGCACCAGGGGATCGACATCCTCGCTCCGCGCAACACGCCGATCCGGAGCACCACCGAAGGGGTCATCGAGCTCAAGGGGATGCGCGGGCTGGGCGGCCAGGTCGTGACGATCCTGGGTCCCGGCGGCTACCGGCACTACTACGCCCACCTCGAAGACTTCGGCCCGCAGGCCGAGGGAGACTGGGTCCAGGCCGGCGAGATCATCGGCTACGTCGGCAACTCGGGCAACGCGGCGGTCTCCGCCACCCACCTGCACTACGGTATCTACAACCCCTCGCGCAAAGCGGTGAACCCGTACAACTATCTCCGCAGCGAGCCGGTCCGGCAGGCCGCGCGGTAGGCGCGACGCCGACGAACACGGACTGACACGGACAACCACGGACGCCTGTCCGTGAAGGTCCGTGTGTCCGTGTCGGTCCGTGTTAGTCCTACAGCGCCGCGATCATCCCCAGAACCCCCGCCCTCACCAGGGCCACCGAAATCGCCGCCAGGAACAGGCTCGCCACCTTCGCAATCGCCCGGCTCACGGCCGGGCCCACGAAGCGGCCGATCAGGGGGGCGAAGGCCAGCACCAGGAAGACCAGGAACATGTTCACGGCGAGCGAAAGCAGCGTGGGAATGTAGCCGAAGGCTTCCCTCGAAACCAGAACCGAGGTGATCGCGGCGGGACCCATGATCATGGGGATTCCCAGCGGGACCACGCCCACGTCGGCCGCCGAGGCGTCCGGCTCGCCGCCGGTGGGATCGCGCCGCCGGAAGTCTCCGAAGATCAGGTTCGAGATCGAGAGGACGAGGAGGATCAGCCCACCTCCGACCCGCAGGTCGTTCACCGTGATCCCCAGCAGGGAGAAGATCAACTGGCCGGCGAACAGGATGAGGACCGCGATCACGGCCGCGGTCACCACCGCCTGGAGGGTCAGGCGCCGTCTCTCGGGTTTCGAGAGCTCCTCGGTGATCCCCAGGTACATGGGGATGATGCCGGGCGCGTTGATGGCGACGAACAGCGGAAGGAAGCTTTCGATATAGGGATTCATGGCCGGGCGCTTTTTAAACGGCGCACAGCCTATCGCGGGGAGAAAAAAGGCGCCACCCGGCCGTCGAGCGGGTGGCGGGTCCAGCTTGAAAAAGGCTTTTCGGATCTCTAGCGGCCGGTGCCCGGAGGAGCTGGAGGCTCCTGGCCCGCCACCTGGATCAGGTTGTTGACCTGCTTGACCCCGTCGGTGCGCCGGGCGAGCTTCTCCGCCTCCTGGCTGATCTCCTGGGAGGCCACCTTGCCGTTCAGGGTCACGACGCCGTCGACCGTGTCCACGTCGATGTAGGCTGCCGGGACTTCCGGATCCGCGGCCAGCTTGGCCTTGACCTTGGCGGTGATGTTGGCGTCCGACAGAACCTCGCGGGCGACCGGGCCGACCTCGGCCTCGATGCGTTCAGCACCTTCCTGGACGGCGTCGCCCACCTGCTCGGCGCCTTGCTTCACGGCCGCGCCGACATCCTGGGCGCCTTCCTTGATCTCTTCGCCCGCGCGGTCGAACTGCTGCTCCGCCTGCTCGAAGTTCGAGTCGACGGCCTCGCCATCGACGTGAATCGTGGTGTCGCCGTCCGCCTCGCGATCGGCGTCCACGACGTCCCGATGACAGCCCACGAGGGGCAGGATCGTCAGGCCCAAACAGAAGGCCAGCGCCTTGTGGAGCTCTTTTGTCTTCATGACTGTCTCCTTGCGCCCGCGCGACCCGCAGATGAAAAAAGGGGGGAGGCGGCTGATCGGTTCAGGACGCCTCCCCTTCAGGGAGGGGCCGCGAAAGGCTTGGTTTCGCGCCGGTACTGCTTTGTTTTACTTCGCTCACCTACCACCCAACGGCTGACTTGAACTGCACCTTCTGTGCCAGCCGGGCCCTCACCTCCCCGGCCCTCCTCTCCCAGCCTCCCATCCTTCCCCCGGGAGAGGAGGGAGACTGCTTCTTGATACAAGCGCTCCCTCTCCCGGTCGGAGGACGGGAGGCTGGGAGAGGGTTGGGGTGAGGGCCCGGGCGGGGGCTGGGGTGTGTCCGATGTAAGACTTACAGCGTCGGCAACAGTGTCCGCTCGGAGGACCGGCGGGCGCCTTTTTCTTCCGCGAACGGAGCTCCCGCGATCCGCCCGGCTCCGCTGTAGACGTTGAAGCGGTCGCCGCGCAGGAAGCCGATCAGGGTGACTCCGAAGCGCTCCGCGAGCTCCACGGCCAGGCTGCTCGGCGCGGAGACGGCGCACACCAGGGGGACTCCCGCGACGAGGCACTTCTGGAGGATCTCGTAGCTCGACCGGCCGCTCACCAGGACGAGATGGCCGTGGAGCGGGAGGCGGCCTTCCCGGAACGCCCAGCCGAGGAGCTTGTCGAGCGCGTTGTGCCTCCCTACGTCCTCGCGCACGGCGAGGAGATCTCCCGCGGGATCGAACAGGGCCGCGGCGTGGAGGCCGCCGGTCGCCTCGAAGAGACCCTGGCTCTCGCGGAGCCGGGCGGGCAATGACCGCAGGACCTCGGGCGAAACCCGGGGACCTTCGGGCAGAGGACCTGTCATCCGCACCTGCAATCGGTCGAGCCCCGCCTTGCCGCAGACGCCGCAGGCGCTGGTCGCGAAGAAGTGCCGGTCGAGCGTGCCGAGCCGGGGCTCGGGAGCGTCCTCGCCCAGCTCGACGTGGACGATGTTCGAGCAGGCGCCCGCGGCGTCCGGCTCGGTGCAGTGGTCCACGGAGAGCACGTGCTCACGCCGCTCCACGATCCCTTCGGCGAACAGGAAGCCCACGGACAGCTCGGCGTCGTGGCCGGGGGTGCGCATGGTCACGGCCACGGTCCGGCGCTCCCCTCTCCACAGGAGGCGGATCTCCAGCGGCTCCTCGGTCGCCAGCTCGTCCCTGCGCTCCTCCATCCCGGAGGAATCCACCCTCCAGATCCGGGCGCCGGTCTTGCTCGCTTTGGGCAGGCGCACGCGCATGGGTCTAGCTTCTCACAGTCCGGCTCCAAAGGCGCGGCCAACCCTCCGCGGCGAGCAGCGTGAGCGCCAGGTAGCGCGCGAAGGCGGTGGCGATGGCCATCGGATTGCCGCCGAGGAGCCGCCCCTCCAGCCACGCGAGACCGGCGCCCAGGAGCAGAACGAGCGCAATGCCGCCCCCCGCGAGCGTGAGCCGTCCCTTCCAGGTCTTGGGCGGCTCGAAATCGGGGATCGCGAGGAGACAGCCGGAGAGAATCCCCAGAACCCGCGGATCGATCGGCGCCAGGAACGCGAGACAGACCGCGCCCACGACCACTACGGGCCCCCAGACGCGCCGGGTGAGCTCGACCGGAGGGAGCCGGACTTTCGACGCGCCCGCGAGCCAGGCGAAAATTGCTCCGAACGCGAAGCCGCCCGCCACGTCGACCGGCATGTGGACCCCGAGGACCATGCGCGAAAGCCCTACCGCGGCCACGAGGAGGAGCGCCAGGCCCCACAGCCAGAGCCAGCCGTAGCGAAAGGCGAAGGCGAGCCAGAACGTCGCGGCGTTCTGGGTGTGGCCGCTGGGAAAGCCGTGCCCGCCCCCGGTCCGCCGCGCGGACTCCGTGCTCAGGGCCACGTCCAGGTCGTAGGGACGCGGCGAGCCCACGAGCGCTTTCAGGAGATGGTTGGCGAGGATCGAGACCGCGAACACCACCCCCAGGCGGCGGGCGAAGCGGGGATCGATCCACCAGTAGTAGAGCGCGAGCAACGCCCAGAGCACGGCGCTCGCTCCGAGAAACGTGATGATGAAAAAGGGCGTGTGGCCTCGCGGGCCAAAAAGATGCTGCAACCAGCGCACGGTCTCCATACGGCGGGATCGAGGCATGCATTTTGCGTTCCCTCTCCCTCCGGAGGTCGGTCATGGCGAGAGCGATCTGGAAGGGCAGCATCAGCTTTGGGCTCGTGAACATCCCCGTGGGCCTCTACGCGGCCGAATCGCGGGACGAGATCAGCTTCAACATGCTGGACAAGCGCAACATGGCCCGGGTGCGCTACAAGCGGGTCAACGAGGAGTCGGGCAAAGAGGTGCCGTGGGACGAGACCGTCCGCGGCTACGAGTTCGAGTCCGGCAAGTACGTGGTGCTGTCGGACGAGGACCTGAAGCGCGCCGCGCCCGAGGCCACGCAGACGATCGACATCACCGACTTCGTGGATCTGGACGACATCAGCCCGCTCTACTTCGACAAGCCGTACTATCTCGCGCCCGACAAGAAGGGCTCCAAGGCCTACGCCCTGCTGCGCGAGACGCTGCGCCGCACGGGCAAGGCGGGCATTGCCACCGTCGTCATCCGCACCAAGCAGTATCTGGCCGCCGTGGTGGCCCGCGGCAAGGTGATCACGCTGGAGCTCCTGCGCTACGCTCACGAGCTGCGCGATCCGGAGGACCTGGATCTCCCCGCGGGCGCCGCGGGAGTGAGCGAGAAGGAGCTCGAGATGGCCGAGCGCCTGGTCGAGGGGATGGTCGAGGACTGGAAGCCCGAGAAGTACAAGGACACCTACCGCCAGGATCTGATGAAGATGATCGAAGAGCGGGTGGAGTCCGGCCAGCTCGAGGCCTCCGAGACCCCCGCGCCCAAGCCGAAGCGCGCCGAGGGCAAGGTGCTCGACCTGATGGCCCTCCTGAAGCAGAGCGTGGACGAGAGCGGCAGCGGCGCAAGGAAGCCCGCGAAGAAGGCGGCCGCCAAGAAAACCGCAGCGAAGAAAACCGCGGCCAAAAAGCCGGCCGCCAAGCGCACGGCGGCCAAGAGCGCCGCCAAGAAGCGGAAGAGCGCGTAACGCCATGGGCCTTCAGGAGTACAAGCGCAAGCGGAACTTCAAGGCCACCCCCGAGCCCGCGGGCAAGGTCAAGGCCCGAAAGAAGGGAAAAAACTCTTTCGTCATCCAGAAGCACGCGGCCACGCGCCTGCACTACGACTTCCGCCTGGAGATGGAAGGAGTCCTGCGCAGCTGGGCCGTGCCCAAGGGGCCGAGCCTCGATCCCGCCGAAAAGCGGCTCGCCGTCCACGTGGAAGACCACCCGCTCGACTACGGCACGTTCGAGGGCATCATCCCCAAGGGGCAATACGGCGGCGGCACGGTCCTCCTCTGGGACCGCGGCACCTGGGAGCCCGACGGCGATCCGGTCGCGGCCTACAAGAAAGGGCATTTGAAGTTCCGGCTGGACGGCGAAAAGCTCCAGGGCGGCTGGAACCTCGTCCGGATCGGCGGCCGGAGGGGCGGCGACGAGGACAAGGAGAATTGGCTCCTCATCAAGGAGAAGGACGACGAGGCCGTGCCCGGCAGTGGCGAAGCGATCACCGAGGAGCGGCCGGAGAGCGTCGCGACCGGCCGGTCCATGGATGAGATCGCCGCCGACTCCGACCAGGTCTGGCAGTCGAACCGCGCGGAGAAGACCGCCGCCGGCTTCAAGCAGAAGATCGCGGCCAAGGTTGCGAAAAAGACGGTCGCGAAAAAGAAGCCGGCAGCGTCCTCGCCCTCCGTGTTCGATCCGTCGGGGCTTGCAGGCGCCCGGAAGGCCGCGATGCCTTCCGAGCTCGAGCCGCAGCTCGCGACGCTCGTGGACGAAACCCCGCGCGGCGAGGAGTGGATCCACGAGATCAAGCTCGACGGCTACCGCGTGCTCTGCTTCGTCGAAAACGGCGAGGCGCGGATCGTCACGAGGAACGGCAAGGACTGGACCGACCGCTTCGCGCCGGTCGCCAAAGCCGCCGGCAAGCTCCCGGTGCGCGCCACGATCCTGGACGGCGAGGTGGTGGTGCTGGAGCCGAACGGCACGACGAGCTTCCAGGCCCTCCAGAACGCGCTGACCGAGAGCCGCGACCGCGACCTCGTCTACTTCGCGTTCGACATCCTGTACCTGGACGGCTACGACGTCCGGAAAACCCCCTTGATCGGCCGGAAAGAGGCGCTCGCCGCCGTCGTGGACGGGCAGGAGACGATCCGCTACAGCGATCACGTGTCGGGAGACGGCGAGAGCTTCTACCGCCAGGCCTGCAGCTTTGCGCTTGAAGGGATCATCTCCAAGCGCGCCGACCTCCCCTACCACTCCGGCCGCAACAAGGACTGGCTCAAAGTGAAGTGCCTGAAGCGGCAGGAATTCGTGATCGTGGGCTTCACCGATCCTGAAGGCTCCCGCGTGGGCTTCGGCGCCCTCTGGCTCGCGGTCCACGAAAAAGGCGAGCTCGTGGCCGCCGGCAAGGTGGGGACCGGCTTCGACTCCAAGCTGCTCAAGGATCTCCGCAAGCGCATGGACAAGATGGTGGTGGACAAGCCCGCCTTCAAGAACCCGCCCCGCGGGGCCGAGGCGCGGCGCAGCCACTGGATCCGGCCCGAGCTCGTGGGCGAGGTGGCGTTCACCGAGTGGACGCGCGAGGGCATCCTCCGGCATCCTACGTTCCAGGGCCTGCGCGAAGACAAGAGCCCGAAAGAGGTCGTCCGCGAGCGGCCCCAGGAAACACCGCCCGAAATGAAAAAAGCCGAGACGAAGCGGCCCGCCGCGAAAAAAGTGAAGACCCCCTCCGCTCCCAAGCGCGGCCCCAAGCCGCCGGTCCACCCCGCTCCCGAGGAGAAGGCCCTCTCCGGGTCCGGAAAGAAAAAAGAGGTCGAGATCTCCGGCGTCCGTTTCACCAATCCGGAGAAGGTCCTCTATCCCGACCAGGGGGTGACCAAGAGGGACCTCGCGGTCTACTACTCGCGCGTCGCCGACTGGATCCTCCCCTACGTGGTGGACCGTCCGCTCACGCTCGTGCGCTGCCCCGAAGGGCAGGCCAAGCAGTGTTTCTACCAGAAGCACATCGGCGAGCACGTGCCGAAGTCGGTGCGGAGGATCGACGTCGGCGACGAAGAGCCCTACGGCGCCATCAGCTCGCTCGATGGGCTTCTCTCGCTCGTCCAGATGGGAGTGCTCGAGATCCACATCTGGGGCTCGCACCGGGACAAGATCGAGCAGCCCGACTACGTGGTCTTCGACCTCGATCCGGACGAGGGCCTGGGCTGGGACCGGGTGGTCGAAGGCGCCGTGAAGGTGCGGGATTTCCTGGCCGATCTCGGGCTCCAGACCTTTTTGAAGACGACCGGCGGCAAGGGCCTCCACGTGGTCCTGCCGCTCACGCGCAAGCTCGACTGGGACCAGGTGAAGGCTTTCTCCAAGGGCGTCGCGGACACGATCGTGGCGGCCGAGCCCAACCGTTACACGTCGAAGCTCCCCAAGGCGAGCCGCAAAGGAAAGGTTTTCATCGACTATCTGCGCAACGGCCGCGGCGCCACCTCGATCGCGGCCTACTCCACCCGCTCCCGCCCGGGAGCGCCCGTCTCGGCTCCCCTCTTCTGGGAGGAGCTCGAAACGGACGTGCGCGCCAACACCTACACCGTGCAGAACCTCCCCGAGCGGCTGGAGAGCCTCCCCGCCGATCCCTGGGAGGGATTCAACAAGGTGCGCCAGTCGTTGACGGCCGCGATGTTGAAGGCGGTGGGAGTGAAGTAAGCGCCGTAGGAATCACCCTTGCAAGGTCTCCCGGGTGAACGGAGATCACCTATGAGACCAAGATCGAAGACAATATTCCTGTTTTCCCTCTGCTTCCTCACAACCCTCGCGGGCTGCAAGAAGAACGAGCCCCTGCCGCCCGCGGTCAGCCAGCTCATCCGGGAGACGGTCACCGTCCAGACCCTCCCCGCCTCTCTGAAGGATCAGAAGGAACGCGTGCGCGCCTGGGAGGAGATGCGGCGCTTCTATGAGAAGCGTGGATTCGCTCCCGCGTGGTCCGACTCTTCCGGCCCGCTCCCCCGCGCCAAGGAGCTGATCCAATCGATCGGTCCTCTGGGGGTCGAAGGGATCGCCCCAGGCCGGTATCAACCCGAGAAGCTCGAAGCCCTGCGCCAGGAAGTCGACAAGCTCGAGTCCTTCGAGGACCCGGCCGCGCAACGCCGCCTGGCGGACCTGGACGTGGAGCTGACCAATACGTTCCTCACTCTCGCCGCCCATCTGGCCGTGGGGCGTCTCCAGCCGGAGAAGCTCCGCATCGACTGGTACACCAAGCCGCGCAACGTGGATCTGGACGCCCGGCTGGAGCAGGCGCTGGCCCAGGAAGGGGGCCTCACGAGCGCCCTCCGGAGCTTCACCCCGCCGCACGAGGACTACGCCCGGCTGCGGCAGGCGCTCGGCCGGTACCGCGAGATCGCGGCCAAGGGCGGCTGGCCCGTGGTGCCCGCCGGAGAGACGCTGAAGCAAGGCGCCACGGGCGAGCGCCTGCAGGCTCTGCGCCTCCGCCTCGCCGCCACGGGCGACCTGGCGGTTTCCAAGGATCAGCCCGCGCCGGCGCCGGTCTACGACGACGCCGTCGCCTCCGCCGTCTCCCACTTCCAGAAGCGCCACGGCCTGGAGGTGACGGGCACGGTGGACAAAGAGACGCTCGCGGAATTGAACGTTCCGGCCGCGGACCGGGTCCGCCAGATCCAGGTCAACATGGAGCGCTGGCGCTGGATGCCGGCCAGCCTGGGCGAGCGCTACATCTACGTGAACGTCCCCGAGTTCTACATGCGCCTTTTCGAAGGCGACCGGGTGGGCCTGGAGATGCGGGTCGTCGTGGGCAAGGAGCAGAGCCGGACCCCCGCGTTCAGCGACCAGATGACCTATCTCGAGCTCAACCCCGAGTGGAACCTCCCGGCGTCGATCCTCAACAACGAGGTCCTGCCGAAGCTCGCGAGCGATCCCGGGTATCTGGCGAGCCACGACATGGAGATCGTCAAGGGCTGGGGGGAGAACGAGGAGGTCGTCGACGCCTCCTATGTGTCCGAGGTCGGCCAGCCGGGCTCTCCCTACCGGCTCCGCCAGCGCGCCGGGCGCGCGAACCCGCTGGGCCAAGTCAAGTTCATGTTCCCCAACGAGTTCGACATCTACCTTCACGACACCCCGGCCGACCACCTCTTCGACCGGGCCGAGCGGGACTTCAGCCACGGCTGCATCCGGCTGGAGAAGCCCCTGGAGCTCGCCTATTACCTGTTGAAGGACGATCCGAAATGGACGCGGGAGGCCATCCAGGCCGCGGTCTCCTCGGGCGAGCACGCCTCGATCAAGCTGCCCCGGCCGCTGCCGGTCCACATCCTCTACTGGACCACGTGGGTGGACAAGGACGGCACGGTCGAATTCAGGAACGACGTCTACGGGCACGACGAGACGCTCGAAAAAGCGCTCGCGGCCGAGCCGCCCGTGTGGATCGAGCCCGCCGCGCTGCGCGGGGAGGTCAGGGCGGCGAAGTAGCTGCCGCGTCCGTCCGTGTGTCGAGAACGCTCTTGACGACCGTCGAGAGCAGGATGACCGCCCCTCCGGCGAGCGACCAGGCCCCGGGCCGCTCGCCGTGGGTGAGCCACGCCCACACCGGATTGAGCACGGGCTCTCCAAGCAGCAGGAGCGACGCTTCGAGAGCCCGCACGTTTTCGAGCCCCCGGAGCAGGAACATGTAGGCGATGGCGATCTGGAACACTCCGAGAAAGCCCACCAGGAGCCAGTCCACGGGCCGGCTCTGCGTCACCGGAAGCGCCATCGGCAGGCACATCGTGAATGCGAGCACGCTCCCCCAGAGCGCTGCGGCCGGCCCCCACGATCCCCCCTCCTCCGTTCTCCTCCCCAAGGCCCGGAGCCCCATGATGGTCGTCGCCCAGAACAGCCCGGAGAGCAGCGCCAGAACGTTTCCCAGGAGGGGATTGGGCGCCGTGGCCGACACCGGGTCCAATCCCACGAAGAAGAGCGCGAGCCCCGCGCCCAGGACCGCCATGTAGACCAGGTCCCGCGGCCGCACCTTCTCCTGGAGCAGCCAGGGCGACAGGAGCAGCACGTAGAGAGGGGCCGTGGACTGGAGGAAGATCGTGCTCGCCGCCGTGGTGAGCTTGTTCGCCTGGACGAACAGGATCATCGTGGAAGCGTAGGAGAACCCCACCGCCAGCACCTTGAGGCTCGGCCGCCGCCGCGCCTCGGGCATCAACAGGAACAGGGCGATCACCGCGACTCCGGACCGGAAGCTCGCCACCTGCCATCCCGAAAAGCTGATGGCCTTGATGACGGCCCCGCCCGAGGAGAAGAGGGCCGCCGCCGCGAGGACTCTCAAACGGGCGGAGAGGGGGGAGGGGTGCGTGGACGTGGACACGGGGCGGGATCTTAGCCGAAAAATCGGCCCCCCGCTCCGACTCCCGGCACCGTCTCCAGATGCCGCTCCTTCTCCCGCGGCGCGGGCGACTTCCGCGTGGAAGGCGGTAAGGCCGGAGGTCCCCCGATCCAGGACCGTTACGGCTCAGCAAAAATTACGTCATAGGTCGGCCACTGGTCAACGACACCAGAAGGCCTCTTCATCTCAACCGAGGAAACATAGCGAAACAAGTTTCCATACAGATCCAACAAACGAATCCTTCTATATTGGTATCTGAGAGCGACGACTCCGACTTGATCGAGAGGATGGATCTCATGAGACTGGCTGACGCCGTCTCGGTCTTCGTCGATCCAAGCACACAAACCATCAAAGACCAGATCTTCTGAGTCGATCTTCCCGTCACTATTTCCACCGAGATCTAGGCGATCGAATTCAGCGAGGGCACGGTATCCAACTTTTGCATGGTTTCCGGATGACAGCGGCGTCGCGTAGCCAAAGAGCTCGCTCCCATCGTCGATTTTGCCGTTATGATTACGGTCTAGGCAGAGAAACGCATCATCCTCGCCGGCCTTCGTCCAAGCGATCCTGTCTACTGCACCATCCGCATCGATGTCGAAATTTACTGCGGGATTCGTGCCTGAGAGATGAAAGCCATCCTGCTCCAAATCCAACAGTACGGGACAGTTCTCGTCAGGATCCTCGATGTGAGGAATCTCTTCCGGCTCCGATGGCATACAAACCCAAGACCGGTTCAGGAACTCATGAAGGCTGTAAGCGTTGGCATGAGCAGCCATTTCGGCGTAGTAACAGCTGTCGTAATTTCCGACCGCGTTGCCGGTCGAGCTATTTGCATAGCCGATCTCTGTCACAATCCTGGAAGAGTAGACCGAAAGCCCAATTGTCAGGTCGAGGACTTGGTGACCCAGAATAATCTGCCCAGTGTAAATTCTCGTGCCATTATTCGTGTAGAGCACAGCTCTTGCGTAGGAACGCA
>DATEIO010000851.1:0-7522 GCA_035278895.1 Thermoanaerobaculia bacterium
CTACCCGCCCGGGAACGCGAAGGGCTGTTTGGCGTAGCCGGCCGGCGGGTCGTAGAGGCCGGCCGGCGCGTCCTTGGTCTCGGCGGAGACGAGCTCTTCACGGGTCTTGAACCGGCTCCCTTCCACGGTGACGTCGATCTCCTGGAGGACCGGGATGCCCTCGATCTGCTCCATCTGGCGGGCGAGCGGGACGCCGCCGGGCTGGAGGGCGGTCAGGCTCACCAGCATGCGGGTGTAGGCCTGGTGCGCGGGGATCTCGGTGCTCACCCACATCGTGGTGTCGAGCTTCAGGCCCGCGGCGTTCGAGAGGACGACCTTGACCTTCTTGGTGTTCCAGTCGCGGATCTTCTTCGTCTCGCTCGTGGGGGTGACCTGGACGACCGTCTTCAGGGCCTCTTCGCCGGCCACGGAGAGCTTCTTGAAGTCCAGGGGGAGCGGAAGCTCGCTGTAGGTCTTGTCCGCGTGGTTGAGCAGATAGAGCTTGCTCTGGTCCACCCGGAGGATCGCCGAGGTGTCGCCGTCGTCGCGGCGGAGGCGGTCTCCGGCGATCCAGACCTGGATCTGCCCGTCCGGCGATTGGCCCGGCATCTTGAGCCCTTCGACCCGGCTCTTGATGGTGAGAAGGGTGTCGGCTCCGGCCGGCAGCGTGGCGGCGAGCAGCAGGAGCAGGGGGAGCAGGACGGTGCGTCGCAACATACGGCGTTCCTCTGAGTCGGTTCGTGCGGGATCGGAGCGGTAGCTTAGCATCCTCACCGGTCCTTCCGGCGGACGTAGAGGAGCTTCTCGATCTCGGCCACGACCTCGCCCTGCTCGTCCAGAATGTCCACCTTGAAGATGGGCTCGACTTTTCTCTGCGCGTCGGCTTCGGCCTTGATCTCGGCCACCCTCTCCGGGGGGATGTGGAAGGTGGCGCGAACCGTGCCGCGGCCGGGGCGGCGGAAGCGGATGGTGGCCTCCTTGTCCCACACGATGTAGCCCCGGCCGAGGGCCTCCATCAGGATCAGCATGAAGAAGGGGTCGCACATGGTGTAGAGCGATCCCCCGAAGTGGGTGCCGACGTAGTTCCGGTTCCAGAACCGGAGCTTCATCCGCACCTCGAAGGTGTGAGGGTCCGGGGCTTTGACGCGCACGCCCGCTCCCAGGTAGGGCGGGTAGAGGTTGAAGAGGCGGAGCAGCCACTTGCGGGACATGGGACGGGATTATCGGATCTACCCCGCCTTGCGTAAATCCAGGAACCCGAACCGCTCCACCCGCCGGAGCTGCCCGGCTTCGGCGTCGGCCAGGTCGATCTCCGCGAGGTAGGCCTCCTCCAGGTTGGGCTCGACGGGAGCGCCGGCCAAGGGATCGCCGGGGCGCGCCAGGGCGCGGACCTCGATCCCCTGGAGGATGCGGACGCGGGAGGTGACCCGGTACTGGTGGCTGAAGTCGAGGAGGTCGGCGTCGTCCACCAGGGCGCGGAAGACGCGGCCCCGGGCGAGGGCGACGAGGTCCTCGGGCGTGCCGTCGAAGCGCAGGCGGCCGCGGTGGAGGAGGAGGATGCGGAGCGCCGCGGCCTCGACGTCGCTCGCGATGTGGGTGGAGAAGACCACGATCCGGTCCGCCGCCTGCTCCAGGAGGGTCTGGCGGAAGCGGTTCCGGGACTCGACGTCCAGGCCGGTCGTGGGCTCGTCCACGATCAGGATGGGCGGGGCCGCAAGGAGCGCGCGGGCGATGCCGATCCTCTGGCGCATGCCGCCCGAGAAGTCGCGGACTTTTCTCCGGGTGTGCTCGGTCAGGTCCACGGCTTCCAAGAGGCGCTCGATCTCCTCGCGGCGCTGCCGGGAATCCGCAAGGCCGCGCTCCCGGGCCCAGTGGTCGAGGAACTGCTCGGCCGTGAAGTCCGGGTAGGCGTTGAACTCCTGGGGGAGGAAGCCGATCCGGCGGCGGTACTGCGCGAGGTTGTCCGGGGAGATGGGGATACCCCGGTAGAGGACGTGGCCCCGGCTGGGATTCAGGAGGCCGGTCAGGATGCGCAGCAGCGTGGTCTTGCCCGCGCCGTTGGGGCCGAGGAGGCCGATGATCCCCGGCTCCAGGGTAAAGCTCACGCGGGAGAGGGCGGGAACCCGGCCGGCGTAGAGCTTGGTGAGGCTTCTCACTTCGAGGACCGGCAGGCCGGGCTCGTTCCACACTGGGGGGCGGCGGCGCCGGCGGACTTCCTCGGGGTCGCGATTGCGCAGCCGGGCGGCGGCGAGGAGAAGGGCCGGGGCCAGGAGGGCCGAGGCCGCGAGGGAGGCGGAGCTCGCGACCGCCGCGGCGCGCAGGGGGACGGACCACCGCAGCTCCGTGGGGTCGGCGCCCAGGGTGGGGGCGGCGAGCGCCAGGAGGAGGACGGGGATCGACCCCAGCATCCACGGCGCCTGCTGGCGGATTCCGCGGTAGAGGCGCAGGCCGGTTGCCTCCCGGAAGGTACCGGTGCCCGTGGCCGCGGCGGCGGCGGATGGCAGGGTGAGGGCGAGGCTCGCGGCCAGGGCGAAGACGGTCAGCTCGTCCGCCTGCTGGAGGCTCCAGGAGATCAGGGGGAGGGCGGCGAGGAGGCCGAGGCTCAGGGGCGCCAGAGCGGCCAGACCTCGCACGAAGGAGTCGAGCCGGCAGGTGGCGACGGCCAGGAGGAGGATCGGCACGGCGAGCGCAAGGACCAAGAGGCGCAGGCGTTCCTGGTGCCAGAAGCGCTCTTCGAGCGGGGGGCGGTCCACGCCGCAGCCGGGCGGGAGGGCGAGCTGGGACAGGCCTCGGTCGAGGGATCTCCGCATCCCCTTCCTCACCTCCTCGGAGTTGTAGAAGAAGCGGATCTCGATGGGGATCACGAACCGGCCGGACTGGCGGGCCACCCGGGGGCGGACCACCTCCTCGGAGAGGGCCAGGGCCGCGGCCGGGGTGACCTGTCGCTCGCCCAGGCGGACCGGCCGGCCGAGGAGGTCGGCGACCTGGGGGATGGCACGGTCGGGGTCGTCCGGCGTGCCGGCGGGGACGACGGTCAGGAACCGCTCGGCGCCGCCGGGCCCGGCGGGGAGCGGCACGGCCTCGGGCGGGGAGCTCTTCCGGCGGAGCGCCGCGGCGAGCGCCTCGGCCTCGGCGGGGGCGGTGCCGGGCCAGGGCTGGAGCACGAGCTGCACGGTGGGTGGAGTCTCCCCCTGGATCCAGCTCCGGGGGACTTTCAGGGTCTCCAGCCGCTGTTGCAGAAGCTCGCGGCCGGTCCTCAGGGAGGCGAGATCGGCGCTCCTCAGGACGGCGCGATAGAAGAGGGCGTCCTCGTCCGTCTCGGGCTTGTCCTCGAGGTCGGTCACGAAGCGTCCTCCCCGGTTGCCGCCCGTGGCCCGGGACCCGGAGGTGATCTCGACCGGCCCCACGGCCGCGAGCCCGTAGCGCAGCCGGGTGATGAGCCGCACCCGCTCCGCGGGCGACCGGTCCCCCGGCCGGACCTCGGCCACGATCCGCGCCGTGCCGGGCGTCGCGTAGCTCCAGAAGCTCTCGATCTCTTCCGCCTTGGACAGCACCTCCTCGGTTTTGGCCACTCGCCCGACTGTCTCTTCGAGGGTGGTGCCCTCGGGGAGGCGGAGGGAGAGGGTGAGGTTCCCCTGGTCCGGCTCCAGGTCGCCGGGGCGGGGGACGAGGGCGGCGCCGAAGAGGGCGATCAGGACGTAGGCGCCGGTGATGGCGAAGAGGACGGCGGTGCCGGGGTCGCGGAGGGAGGTTTGGAGGGTGCGTCGGGGGGCGCGATTCATGGGGGCGCGATGAATCGCGCCCCTACGACCTCCGCCGAAGGTTGTAGGGGCGCAATTCATTGCGCCCTGATTCGTTGCGCCCCTCGGGGTGATCGCCACAGCCAGAACCCCCGCCCCCACGGTCAGAAACAGCGCCAGGGCGGGCTGGGCGAGGAGGGGGCCGAGCTCGGCGCTCGCCAGGGCGACGGCAATCGGGACGCACGCGGCGGCGGCGATGGCGGTCAGGCCCCAGGGCCAGAAGCCGCTCCGGCGGACGAAGCGCAGGGCGGCCAGGGGGACGAGAGCGAGGACGCCCAGGACGAGGGCCGTGATCGTGGTGACGTTCGCGGGGACGCCGGCGAGGAGAAAGGCGTTGGCCGCAGCGGCCAGGGCGGCGGGGATCGCGAGGCCGAGCGCGAGCGCTCCCCCCCGGCCGGCGAGGAGCGCTCCCAGGGCGGCGGCGAGGACGACGGCGAGGAGGCCGCCCCAGGCGAGGCGCCGGACGAGGATGCGGAGCGGATCGGCGTCGCTCCAGGCGACCGTCCCCCGGAGACCGCCAGGCAGCTCGCGGAGACGCTCGCGGAGCGCCCGGTCCACCACCAGGAGGGAGGCGCCATGGGTGCGATAGACGAAGAGGGCGCGGGCGGGCTCGCCCCGGAAGCGCACCTCGGCCCGGGCAGGGCGCTGCCGGGAGCGGACGGCGGCGAGCGAGCCCAGGGGGACGGCGCCTTCTTCGAGAGGGATAGGAAGGCTCCGGAGGTCTCCGCCGGTCTTCCCCACGACGGGCCAGCGGCGGCCGGCGCGGTCGGTCCAGCCGAGGGCGGGTACGGCGAGGGACTGTTCGGCCTCGCGGCGAACGATCTCGGCCAGGCCCCCGGGGTCCACGGCCGTGCCGGGGAGCGTGATCCGCACCTCCTCGTCCCGCGGGCCGAACAGCTCGACGGCGCGGACGCCGGGGATGGAGCGGAGATCCTCGGCGGCGGCGCGGGCCGCGGTGTCGTCCCTGGCGCCGGAGAGCCAGACGATGGCGAGGAATTCGCCTTCCTGCTGCGAGGCGGGGGTGACCCAGAGCTCCGAGCCCTCGGGGAGGAGGGGGCGCAGACGCGCGAGCTCGGACTCCAGGCGAGCGGCCTTGCGATCCGGGTCGGTGCCTGGATCGAAGCGGACGGTCAGCTCGGCGCCGTCCGCCCGCACCTCGCCGCCG
Source organism: Thermoanaerobaculia bacterium (assembly GCA_035278895.1). GTDB lineage: Bacteria > Acidobacteriota > Thermoanaerobaculia > Multivoradales > UBA5704 > DATARR01. Next base: position 4,945 of record DATEIO010000851.1, read on the forward strand.
GTGGCCCGCACTCGTCCCAGGGAGCGGATGGCGCTCTCGATGGGCTCGACCCACTCCCGGGCGACCACGCCGGGCTCCCAGGCGTCGCGAAGCGCCAGGCCCACGTTCAGCTCGGGGAAGCTCTGGCGCGGGAAGTATTCGAGCGGCAGCCGCGCCAGGGCCGCCGCCCCCAGAACCAGGAGGCCCAGGGTGGCGACGAGCCGGGCGATGGGGCGGCCGGTCACGCGCGGGACCTCCGGCTCCACCGATAGAGGACCGGCACGACGAGGAGCGAGGCGAAGGTGGAAGTAGTCATCCCCCCGATCACCGCGAGAGCGAGGGCCCGGCGCAGCTCCACCCCTTCTCCGCCCAGGAGGGCCAGGGGGAGCATGCCGGCGAGCGTCGTGAGCGTCGTCATGAGGATCGGCCGGTAGCGCTCGAAGGCAGCCTTGCGGATCGCCTCGTCCATGCCAACGCCCTCCCGCAGGTGGTCCTCCATCCGGTGGACGAGGACGATGGCGTTGTTGACCACGATCCCGGCGAGGAGGATCAGGCCCAGGAAGGACATGACGTTGAGCGTCTGCCCGCAGAGGGCGAGGAGCCCGAGGGCGCCGCCCAGGGCGACGGGAACGGTCGTCATGAGGACGAGCGGCGTCCTGAGCGACTCGTAGAGGGCGGCCACGGTCAGGAACACGAGGACGATCGAGAGGACGAGGGCGAGCCGGAGCTGCGAGAAGGCGCGGCGCAGCTCCAGGGCCTGACCGCCGGGGGCCACCTGCTCGTCCCCGCCCCGGGCCACGCCCGCGAGGAGGGTTTCGGGATCAATCCGGTGGAGGCCGCCCGCGCCTTCGAACGTGAGCCGCACGGCGGGCTGGCCGTCCTGCCGTTCGAGCGCCGGCGGGCGGGCGCCGGAGCTCAGCCCGGCGAGCGCGGCGAGAGGGACGACCTCGTGGCCGGAGGCGACGGGCAGGAGGGCGGGATCGCCGGGCTCCACGTTCCGCACGAGGATCTCGGCCTCGGCCCCGGCGATGGCGGCCCGGCCGGCGGTGCGCTCTCCCAGGCCGTCGCGCACCTGCCGCTCCAGGTCGGCGCGGTCGGCGCCCAGGGCCGTCAGCCGGGGGACGTTCCAGGAGAGAAGGAGGGCGGGGCGGAGGTGGTCGCGGTACGCGGCCTCCGGGGTGAGGCCGGCGGTCTCCCGCAGGCGCTCCTCCACCCGGTGGGCGAGGGCCTGGGCGCGCTCGGGGCTGGAGGCGGAGGCGACCACCTCCAGGCGGCTCCCGGCCCTCTCGATCGACTCGACGAAGGCGCTCGTCCGCGGCTCGACGCGGACCTGGACGTCAGGGAGGCGCGAGAGGGCGGCGGTCAGCGTCGCCCGGGCCTTGGCGGCGGCCTCCGGGGTCTCGAAGCGGAGGGCGAGCCGGCCGGTCTCGTCCCGGTCCCCCGGCCCGGTCTCTTTCTCGGGGAGCTGCACGGCGAGGAGCGGTACGTGGGCTCCGAGGACGCTCTTCGCCCGGGCCTCGACCTCGCCGCCCAGCCGGCGTGCGGCCTCGGGGGTGAGGTCCGGGGCGAGCCGGTAGCGCACCACGAGGTCGCGGGTGGCGCCGTCCGGCACCAGCTCGCGGGGGAGGAGGGCCAAGGCGAGCGCGGAGACGGCCACGGTCGCTATCCCTAAGATCATCGCGCCGGCCGGGTGGGCGAGGGTGGCGTCGAGGAGCCGGAGGTAGAGTCCCCTTCCGGGGCTCCTTCCCTCGCTCCCGCCGCTCCCCCACCGGCCCCGGGAGAGGACCGGGGTGACGGTCAGGGAGAAGAGAAGAGCGACCGCGGAGGTGACCACGATGGCGAAGGCCTGTGTCCCGAAAAAGGCGCGAGCGAGGCCTTTGAGGTAGACCAGGGGGAGGAAGACGACGGCCGTGGTCAGGAAGCTCGCCACGACCGGCAGGGCGATCTCCAGCGTGCCCGTCACCTCCGGGTGGCGTTCGCCGCGGGCGCGGGCGACCTCGATCGACTCCAGGACCACGATGGCGCTGTCGACCAGCATGCCGGCGGCGAGCGCCAGGCCGGCGAGCGACACCACGTCCAAGGGCACGCCCCAGAGATAGAAGCCGGCGAAGGTGGCGAGGACCGAAGCGGGAATCACCAGCGCCATGGCGAGCGTCGGCCGCCAGCGGCCGAGCATGAAGCGGAGCACGGCGACTCCGAGGAGGAGCCCTTCGAGCGTGGCGATCCCCAGCTCTTTCAAGGCGTCCATCACCTCGGCGCTGCGGTCCGCCACCACGGCCAGGCGGAGCCCCGAGCTGGCCCGGGGGGAGATCTCGGCCACCCGCTCTCGCACCCGCCGGGCGAGGGCCACGGCGTTGGCCTCGGGCGCCCGGAAGACCCGGACGAGGGCCCCCTCCTCGCCGTCCTGGCGGAAGAAGGTGCCGTCCTCCACCCGTTCGAGCGCGACGTCGGCCACGTCCCCCAGCACGCTTTCGCCCCGGGGACCCTGGATGCGGAGCGCGCGCAGCTCCGCGAGCGAGGCGACCTCCTCCCGCACCAGGACCGGGCGGACCACGGCGCCGGCCCGGGCCCGGCCCGCGGCCACGACGGCGCCCACGGA
>DATEIO010000852.1:0-2375 GCA_035278895.1 Thermoanaerobaculia bacterium
TGCGCATTCCGCTGGGCAAGCTCGTGCTCGTGCCCCGCGAGCAGACGCACGAAGCCAAGGTGCGGGTGTTCGTGGCCGCCATGGACTCCTCGGGCAACACCTCGGAGGTGCAGCAGACGCCGGTGCCGATCAGCATCCCCAACGCCGACGTGGCCACGGCCACGGGCAAGGACTACGTCTATTCGATCTCGCTCCTCATGCGCCCGGGCGAGCAGCGGGTGGCGATCGGCGTGCGGGACGACGTGGCCTCGCAGGCTTCGTTCCTGAGCCGCGGCATCCGGGTGGGTGGCGGCCCACGGCCGGCGCGATAGACTGGGTGAGGACGGAGAGGAGGCGGGATGCGGGAATGGATTGAGCTGTTTCGCTCGCTGGGGGAGTCGCTCCTGGAGGTGCTCCGGGCCGAGCTCGAGGCCCTGCAGAAGGATTTCGCGACCTCGGGCCGGCACTTCGGGGTGGCGGTCGGCTTTTTCGGCGCCGCCGTCATGCTGGCCTTCTGGATCGTGGGCCTTCTCCTCTTCTTCCTGATCTCGCTGCTCTACGTCTGGCTCCAACTGTGGGCCGCCGCCCTGATCGTGCTGGTGCTCTTCCTGCTCACCGCGGCGGTCCTCGTCAACCTCGGCCTCCGGAAGCTCAAGAAGGTCGAGAATCCCATCGAGAACGTGCGGCGGCGCGTGGACGACCACCTGGAGTGGTGGCAGCGGCTCCTGGCCGAGCCCAAGACCGTGGACGTCACCCCCGCCGCCGAGCCCCTGGGGAGAGAGCTGCCATGACCGACCGGTTGGAAGAGGCCCGGCGCGCCGCCGAGATGCGGCTGGCCGACACCCGCCGCCAGGCCGAAGAGCGCCTGGCGGAGGTGCGGACCGCGGTGAAAACGGAGGTCGGCGTCCTCCCGAAGAAGAAGTACGTCCTCCTCACCCTGGCCGCGGGCGCAGCCGGGTTCGCCCTGGCGTTGCGCCGGGGGAAGAAGAAGCGCTCCAGGAAGCGTCTTAAGGGGAGATAGGGGCGGCCCTCTGTAGCCGCCCAGGGTCGTGGGTGCGGTCCGCCGGATCGCAGGGGACGCTCAGGTGACGGGGCGCTTGAAAACCATCGCGATATTGTCCGTCGCCCCGGTCTTGAAGTTGACGGAGGTGATCGAAACCAGCTCCCAGCCTTCCTCTCCAAGCTGATTCAGTTGCGTTGCGGAGTTGGGATCGAGGCGGTAGTTTTCACTCCGAATGTTGATGATCTTGTACTCCCACTTGCTCATTTCCACTCGCTCCTTCCCAAAGATCGATCGGGCACACGCGGCCTCGAACAATACGACATTGTAGCCCGAAAATCTGGGCAAGGTTGTCACCCGGCTGTCACAACTCCTTTCGTTCCAAAGAATCCGGACGCCACGTCACTTCTGCGCGCGCGCCCCGCTCGACGCCCCAGCGCCTCGCGAGGCCGTCGCCGTTCAAGGAGAGCTCGATCGTGCCGAGCGAGCCGGGCAGCGCCGCGGGCTCGCCCGGCGGGATCTCCGCGTAGTGGGTGGCGAAGAGGGTGGTGGAGCGGGGGCCCACGGAGAACCGGCAGGGGGCGCCGGGGAGCCAGCCCGCGGGGATGTCGGTGACGAGGTTGCCGTAGCGGTCCACGTGGACGACCCGGCCGGTCAACCGGCCCGGCTCGCGGCGCGGGAGCTCGCCGGGCAGGCGGCGGGGGTCCGCGATCTCCGGCCCCATGTCCTCGGGGGAGTGGCCGGAGAGGAGCGCCGCGGCCACCGGGGCGAAGCGGTCCCGCCCGTGGAAGGTGCGCCCCGGGCCGGGGAGGAAGAGGTCCTGCCGCTCGACCGAGAAGACCCGGGCCCTGTCCAGGAACGGGGAGAGGAGCCCGTTGTCCGGCGCGAGGAAGAGCGCCTTCTCCGTCTGCGCGAGGACGATGCGCCGGCCGCTCCCCACCCCGGGGTCCACGACGGCCAGGTGGACGGTCCCCGCGGGGAAGGAGGGGGCCGCCGCGGCGAGGAGGAAGGCCGCGGTCTCGACGTCCCCCGGAGGGACCTGGTGGGAGACGTCGACGATCGCCGCGCCCGGCGCCCGGGAGAGGACCGTCCCCTTGACCGCGGCGACGTAGTAGTCCTCCGTCCCGAAATCGGTGAGGAGCGTCAGGATGCCCATCGGGTAGAATCCTCCGCCGTGCCGACGCCCGCCCGAGCGACCCGCCGACTTCTGCTGTTCACCAAGCCGGCCCGGGCGGGCTTGGTGAAGACCCGGTTGATCGGGGATCTTACCCCGGCCGAGGCGGCCGAGCTGCACGCCGCGTTCCTCGCGGACCTCCTGGACCGGCTCCAGGGCGGGGACTTCGACCTCCGCCTCGCCTGGGCCCTCGAGGCCGGAGACGAGGTGCCGGAGGGGCCG
>DATEIO010000853.1:0-6809 GCA_035278895.1 Thermoanaerobaculia bacterium
GCGGTCATGTCCGTCTGCGCCTGCTCGATCGAGACCCCGGGCTTCAGGCGGCCGATCGCCTCGAACACGCGGATTGTCTTGAGCTCCGGCGTCGAGCCCAGGGGGCCGGCCGGGATCCACAGGTCCACGTCCCGGGGGAAGCGGAAGCTCGGGGGCATCACGCCGATCACCAGGGTGGGCTCGCCGTCGAGCGAAACGGTCTTGCCGAGCACCCCGCGGTCCCCGCCGAAGCTCCGCTGCCAGAAGCCGTGGGAGATGACGGCCACGTCCTGCGAATCCGGGCGGTCCTCCTCGGGCCGGAACGACCGCCCCAGGGCCGGGGAGACGCCGAGCACGTCGAAGAAATTGGCGGACACGAGCCGGCCCCGCACGTGGAGCGGCTGGTCTCCGCCGGTCAACGCGAGGTCCGAGTCCGTGGCCGCGAGGAGCGCCAGGTTCGAGAAGACCCGGTTGCCCTCCCGCCAGCCTTCGTAGTCCTGGAGGGAGACCTCCACGTGCGGCTGGTTCCGCTCCCGGACTTCGCCCCAGACCGTCACCAGGCGGTCCTGCTCGGTGAAGGGAAGGGGACGCAGCAGGACCGCGTCCACCATGCTGAAGATGGCGGTCGCGGCGCCGATTCCCAGGGCGAGGGTCAGGATCGCCGCCAGGCTGAAGCCGGGGCTCTGGATCATCACGCGCAGGGCGTGGCGGAGGTCTCGGATCAGGTCTCCCATAAGTCTCTCCATAACCGGGGAACCCCCTGCGGCTCTTCCCGTTCTTCGCGGATGTCCCCGTCTCACCTCTTGGCGCCACTATAGAGGCGTAGCTTGATTGCAGTTCTATCTGTCGTGGTGGTTCAAGGATCGCTCACGGCAATCTCATATGGGGGGAGAGACAATGGACCAACGCATTGGCCTTGGTGGGGAAGTCCTCTACAAGCACATCGTCCGCGACGTCGAGCCCACGCCCGAGGGGCTGGTCGAGGCCGTCCTCGCCCGCATCAACCGCAGCTCCGCGCTCTGGCACCAGCCCGGCCATCTCCACGACGTCCTCGTCGTCCACGAGGGCTGGAGCAGTGCCACGCATTATGAGGAGATGCCTCTCGCCCGTATCCAGGACGGCGAGTTGGGGGAAAACGCCCACTACTACACGGTCTCCTTTGGAAAAGCCGAGGAGAGCGGCTCCCTCCACCCGGTGATCCGCCGATGGTCCGGCCGCCGGCTCGTCTCCCAAAAGCTCCTCCAGGAAGACCTCTCCGGCGAATGGAAGAAGCCCGAAGCCCACATCGCCCCGCTCCGCTACTTCTTCATGGAGCAGCTCCTCGAAAGCGCGACCCGCGAGATGGGTTGCGAGGTGGAGTACGCGCGGGTGGCGGTCTAGGAGAAAGGACTGCAAGGACAGCAGGGACTGCAAGGACACCAAGGACTTCAGGGTCCCGGGTCCTTGAGGTCCTTGCAGTCCTTGAGGTCCTTTGGGTTCTTTGGGTCCTTCCTACCCCTTCGCCACGTCCACCACCAACCCCGTCTGCAGCCTTCCCTCCGTCTCCGGAGAGGGCGCAAGCTGCACCTCGATCAGCACCATCTGAGAGGCGGCGTCCACCTCGGGGGCGACGCGCTCGACGGTGCCGGAGAGGCGAAGCTTCTGGGTGCGGACGGTGACGGCGACGGGGTCGCCGACGTGGAGCGCGCGGGCTTCTTCGGGGGGGACGGCGGCGCGGACCTGGAGGTCTCCGGCGCTGATGAGCCGGACGACGGCGGTGCCGGGGCCGACCATGGCTCCGGCGTCCGCGAAGCGCTCGGCCACGCGGCCGTCGAAGGGAGCGCGGACCTCGTTTTGCGAGAGCCCGGCTTCGAGCTGGCGGATGCGGGAGCGCTGCTCGGCCACGCGGGCCTGCGCCACCTCGTAGGCCGCCACGGCGGTCTTTGCCTGGAGCGCGACCTCGGCCAGGTCTTCCTTGGAAAAGAAGTCGGGGTTCGCCTGGCGGCGCTCGTTTCGGGCCTTGGCCTCGGCAAGCTCGTCGGCGCTTCTGCGCTCCTCGGCCTCGGCCGCCCGGAGGGAGGAGCGGGCCATCTCCAGGTCCTGGGCCATCACCCGCGTATCGAGCGTGGCGATCCGGTCTCCCCGGCGGACCCGGTCCCCGATCTGGACGTGGACGGCGAGGACCCGCCCGGGAGACTCCGCCGTCACATCCACCGACTCGCGAGCGACGAGGACTCCGATCCACCCCTTGCGCGCCGGTGCGGAGGAGGGGACGGAGGCCGGAGCGGAGGCCGGCCGGGCGGAGGGCGTTGCCGCCGGGGGAGGCGCAGGGGCTTCCTCGGCTGTCTGCCGCTGGCCGCAGCCTTCAACCAGCAGAGCGAGGGCGAGGAGGAGGGGCGCCGTGGTCCTGGAGTCGAGCGACAACATGGGCGACATCTTACTTCTGATACCCTCCGGACATGGCCTGGATCATCGCAACGACCTTCGACGACCGGAACGTCAACCTTCAATCGCGCCAGATCGCCGCCATCCTCGACCGGGTCGCCAGAGATCCGCGGCAGGGGAGCGTCGTCATCCTGGCCGGGAGCGGTGCGGAGCCTCTCGAGGTCCGGGAGAGCCCGGCGGAGCTGCTGCGGGCGATCGACACCGAAGAGCATCCGGAGAACCGTCCGGCGCAGCCCGGGAACGTCTGGTAGCCGGCCAGGCGGACGAGGATGCGGGTTAAGATCCCGTGTCCATGAGGCGCGCTCTCCTTTTCCTGGTTTTTGCTCTCCTCGTCCGCCCCACAGAGGCCGGCGTCCCCGACCTTGCCGCCCGTGCCAGGGCCGTCCTCGCAGAGACCTCCGGCACGGTCTCCGTCCCCGGCCTGTCCCGGCCGGTCACCGTGCTGCGGGACCCCTGGGGGGTTCCCCACATCTACGCGGAGACCCAGGACGACCTCTTCTTCGCGCAGGGGTTCGTGGCGGCGCAGGACCGCCTCTGGCAGATGGAGCTCTGGCGCCGCGTGGGGGAGGGGAGGCTCGCCGAGATCCTGGGGCCGGACGCGGTGGAGCGCGACCGCTTCGCCCGGCTGCTGCGCTACCGGGGGGATCTCAAGGCCGAATACGAGAGCTACGCGCCGGACGCGAAATCGATCCTCGAAGCCTTCGTGCGCGGGGTGAACTTCGCGATCGAGCAGAGCCGCGACCGGCTGCCGATCGAGTTCCAGCTGGCCGGCATCCGGCCGGAGCCGTGGACTCCCGAGGTCTGCCTCTCCCGCATGGCGGCCTGGGAGGTGACGGGCAACGCGGGCCTGGAGGTGATGCGCGCCCGCCTCGGCCGCGACGTGGGCTACGGGATGCTCGACGAGCTGATCGAGACCGAGCCGTTCCGCCCCCTCGCGCGCGAGCCCCGCATCGACCTCGAAGGGTTCGACGAGAAGGTCTTCTCCCTTCCCATGGCGGCGGGGGCGCCCATCCACTTTTCCCGGAAGGAGGGGAGCAACAACTGGGTCGTGGACGGCACCCTCTCGGCGACCGGCAAGCCGCTCCTCGCGAACGATCCCCACCGGGGCCTGAGGCTCCCGAGCCTGCGCTACCTCGTCCACCTCGTGGGGCCGGGGTGGAACGTGATCGGAGCGGGCGAGCCCGCCCTTCCCGGGGTGAGCGTCGGGCACAACGATCGGGTGGCCTTCGGGTTCACGGTGGTGGGCATCGACCAGCAGGATCTGTACGTCGAGGAGATCAATCCGGAGAATCCGAACGAGTACCGTTTCCGCGGGCGCTGGGAGCCGATGCGGGTGGAGCGAGAGAAGATCGTGGTTCTTGGCGAGGAGCCCCGGGAGGTGGTGCTCAAGCTCACGGCCCACGGCCCCGTAATCTATGAGGACCGGCGCCGCCGCCGTGCCTACGCCCTCCGCTGGGTGGGGACGGAGCCCGGCACCGCGGGCTATCTCGGGGCCCTGTCGCTCAACCGGGCGCGCACCTGGCCTGAGTTCGTGAAGGCCCTGGAGCGCTGGAAGGTCCCCTCGGAGAACCTGGTCTACGCGGACGTGGACGGCAACATCGGCTGGCAGGTCGCCGGGCTCACCCCGGTGCGCCGGGGGTGGTCCGGCCTGCTGCCCGTGTCCGGATCGCTGGGCAAGCACGAGTGGCAGGGCTTCCTGCCGGCCTCGGAGCTGCCGGGCGCGTTCAATCCCGGCAAGCATTTCCTCGCTACGGCGAACCACAACATCCTGCCGCCGGGGTATCAACGCGAGCTCGGATACGACTGGGGCACACCCTCGCGCTTCCTGCGGATCTCCGAGGTGCTCTCCGCTCCCGGAAAGAAATTCACCGTGGCCGACTTTGAGCGTCTCCAGTACGACGAGGTGTCGCTCCCCGCCCGGAGTCTGGTGGGCCTCCTCAAGGAGGCGAAAGGCGCCCCCGAAGAGCTGCGCCCCTATGCCGCGATGCTCACCGGCTGGGACGCCACCGTGGCCCGGGACTCCGGCCCCGCGGCCCTCTACGAGATCTGGGTGACGAAGCTCCCCGGCGCCCTCCTCGGAGACCGGGTGGCGGAGAGGGTGAAGCCCGCGGTCGAGCGGAGCCTCACGCTGGAGAAGATGATCGAGCTCCTGCGCGAGCCTTCCACCGGCTGGTTCGGAGACGACCCCCGGGCGGGCCGGGACGCCGTTCTCTGGAAGAGCCTCGAGGCCGCGGTGACCGAAGCCGAGGAGAAGCTCGGGACCGATCCTGCGAAGTGGCGTTGGGGTGCTCTCCACAAGGCCACCTTCCGCCACGCGCTCTCGACGGACGACGAGCGGCGGGCGCTCTTCGACCTTCCCCCGGTCGAGCTGGGAGGCGACGGCGACACGGTCCACGTGACCGTGGGCCCCGGCTTCGACGTGGCCCACGGCGCCTCCTTCCGCGAGATCCTGGACGTGGCCGACTGGGACCGCTCGGTCGCCACGAGCGTGCCGGGGATCTCGGGCCAGCCGGCAAGCCCCCACTACGGAGATCTGCTCACGCCCTGGGCGGAGGGGAAGTACTTCCCGCTGCTCTACAGCCGCGAGGCGGTGGAGAAGGCGGCGAAGGAGAAGCTGGTGCTGGTGCCGGGGAAGCAGACCACGGACTGACACGGACGAACAGGGACTGGCACGGACGCCCGGGAGGCCCCGGTGTTCGTCCGTGAAAGTCCGTGGTCGTCCGTGGAAGCCCCGCTTCGCGATAGCATTCCGCCATGCGCAAGGCCCTCGGCGTTCTCGTGTTCCTTCTCGTTCTCCTCGCCCTGGCGGTGGTTTTCCTTCCTGCGTGGACCATTCAGCCTTTCAAAGCCCAGACCCCCGCGGGAATCGAGATGTCCTATCTCCTGCGGCGCATCTCTCCATGGGTGACGATCCTCGCCCTGGCGGGGTCTCTGTTCCTCGCGGCCCGGCTCTGGCGAGGGGCGCGGTGGTGGTCGCGGGCGCTGCTGGTGCTCGCGTTCGTCCCGTTGGGGGCGGCGGCGTGGCTTTCGCGCCAGAACCATTTCGAGTGGATGTTCGCGCCTCCGGCCGCCGTGGCGTCGGCTCCGGCCGCGGCGGCGGACTGGGTGGAAGAGGGCGACATGGTGCTGGCGGTCGCGTTCAACGGCGAGGCGGCGGCCTATCCGGTGCGCCAGGTGGCCTACCACCACGTGGTGCAGGACGTGGTGGGCGGAGTCCCGATCGTCGCCACCTACTGAACGCTCTGTCACACCGGTCTGGTGTGGAGATCTGAAGTCGAAGGGCGCCGGTTGAGGTTCCACCTCGCCGGCATCAACAACCAGAACTTCCTCATGCAGGATGAGGAGACGGGCTCCTGGTGGCAGCAGGTGACGGGCGAGGCCGTCCAGGGGCCGATGAAGGGAAAGCGCCTGGAGCTCGTGTTCCACGACGAGCTCTCCTTAGCCCTCTGGAAGCGCGAGCACCCGGAGGGCCGGGTGCTCCGGCCGGACGACTCCGCGCCCTGGAAGGAGTTTTCCGAGAACTGGGAGGAGGAGACCGCGAAGATGCCGGTGGTGACCCCGGCGGCTTCGGGGGACCCGTTCGGGCCGCGGGAGATCGTCGTGGGCGTCCGGGCCGGCGGGATGGCGCGGGCGTACGCGTTCTCGGCCCTCCAGAAGCAGAGCCCGGTGCTCGACGCCCTCGGCGGAGTCCCGCTGGTCCTCGTGGTGGGAGAGGACGGCCGGTCCGTGCGCGCTTTCGAGGCGCGGGCGGGCGGCCGCGAGCTGCAGCTCTTCGCGAAGCCCGGCCCGGGTCCCCTGCGCCTGGTGGACTCCGAAACCGGCAGCGAATGGAGCTTCGCGGGCGAGGCCGTGAGCGGCCCTCTGGCCGGGCAGCGGCTCCCCAAGGTGTACGTTCTCAAGGACTACTGGTTCGACTGGAAGGTGTACAACCCGGAGACCACGGTCTGGCAGCTCCGTTGATTCTCCCCCGGGGCACCTCTAAACTGGCTGGGTGACACAGGACTCCCAACCGCTCGCCCTCCTGGCCGGCTTCGACAGCGGAAGCGTCGAGGTCTGCCTCCGTCTTCTCGGCCCCGAGCTCCACCTGCTGGTGGCGGATTCCGAGGCGGAGGCCCTGCGGCTCCTCGCGGCCCACCCCGTGGCCGTGCTGGCCCTGGGCGCGGGGATTGCCGGCGTCCGGGCCAGGGACCTCCTGGAGAGCGCCGAGGAGACGCCGGGCGCGGTCCGCCGGGTCCACGTCGTGCTCGCGGGCGGCAGCGACCTCGCCCTGTTCCAGGACCTGATCGACCGTGACCGGATCTTCTATCTCACCTCCGAGCCGGTGCCCGCGGCGGACGTCGTGGACATCCTGCGCGGTGCGGCCGAGCGCTGGCGCACCCGGGTGCCGGTACCCGAAGGGGAGATGC
>DATEIO010000854.1:0-4384 GCA_035278895.1 Thermoanaerobaculia bacterium
TCGAGTTTCCCTGGCACACGATCTGGCAGTACAACCGGGCGTTCTACGCCTACCAGCGGGTCCACGGCCGCCGGGTGATCGTTTCGACGTCGCAACGGGTTTTCTTCCGTCCGGAGCTGGGGATGAAGAACGTCGTGGCGCCCAATCCGGAGGCTCTCTGCGCGAGCGGGGCGAGATACCTCGTGGTCCACCTGCGGATCGGGCGCGAGGAGGACCGTTTGCTCCCCGCGGAGGGCGCCGTGCACACGGAGGATGCCTATCGCCTCCGGCGCAGCCTGCGGCGCGACGCCGAGGTCCTGATGGGGAAGGTTCGGCCGCTGTGGGGGAGGCCGGTCTACTCCGACAACTCGATCCGCGCCTGGGATCTCGAGGCGGTCTGCGGAGGAGGAACCCAGAAGGCCGCTCCGGCGGCGAGGCCCAGGGCCGCCAGGAACATCCCCAGGAAGAAACCCGAGGGACGGTAGAGCAGGTCCACGGAGGCCTCTCCCGCCGGCAGCCAGGCGGCTACGAAGGGGCCGTTGGCGAGAATCGTAGGCCGCCGCTCTCCATTGACCAGCAACTTCCAGCCGCCGTCCTGATACACGCTCCCGGTGAGGAGCCGCGGCTCGGCGAGGAACGCCCGGGCCTGCATCCAGGCCGGTTCCAGCGCGCCGAGGGTGAGGGAGGACGCCTGCGGTTCCGTAGCGGACCAGGCCGCTTCAGGACGGACCACGGCGGTCTCCGCAAAGTCGCCGATCTTCTCCAGGCAGCACGGCACCGTGGAGGCGGGGAGGAAGAGGCGTGGGAGCGCTCCCGGCCGGCGGTAGATCCAGGCGCCCGGACGCCGGTCGACGAGACGGAGCGGCCGGGGCAGGCGCATGCGCGGCGCGGTCATCACGAAACGGACTCCCAAGAGGCCGTAGAGCGGATCGCCGGGGCTCGTGAAGCCGTCCGTGGGGCGGCCGGGGAAGCGGTTGATCCGGCGGATGGCCTCGACGTACGGCGCGGGTTTGATCGGGTTCGAGCTGCGCGGGTCGGCCAGGCCGTAGACCGAGGCGAAGTTCGGCCGCAGCGCCGGCCCCAGCCCGGCCACGCGGTACCACGGGTCGAGACGCTCTTCCAGAAAGGCGATCGAAGGCGTCTGGGGATAGAAGAGCGCGGCCGGCGCCGTGGGATTGGCCGGACCGTGAATCGCCAGCAGCTCGACGGTTCCCACCAGGAGGAGAGCCGAGAGGGAGCCCCGCGCCCGGGAGAGGAGGAACGCGGCCGCCGCGAGCGTCCCGAGCTGCAGAGCGAGCGTGCCGTGCCGGAGATTCGCGAGCTCCGGTCGCGAATGCGCGAGATAGCCCCAGGTGATGACCCCCGCGAGGAGGAGCGCCAGGGAGACGACCTTCCGGGGCTGGGCCTCCCCGCGCCGCCAGCGCTCCCAGACACAGCCCGCCGCATAGGCCGCGCAGAAGTTGAAGAGCAGGGCGATCCGGCTGTGGAAGCTGAGCGACTGCCGGAGCACCGGAAGGGCGTCCAGAAGCTCGGGGAGCCCCGGCGGCCGGGCGAGAACGGCGAGGGCGGCGAGAGCGATCCCCAAGGCCAGCTTCTCCTGAGGGAAACGCCTGCCACCGACCGGCAGGAGGGCGAGGAAGAAGGCGAGCAGGGCGGCGGTGCCGGTGAAGCCTGCGGCGTCCTCGTTGACGTTCCTCTCCCCCCAGTAGGCCCCGAAGCGGTTGTTGCCGAAGGCGTTGGGCGCGGCCACGGGAAGGAGCCGGGGGACGATCCCCCGCTCGCGCGCTCCCGGGGCCGGCGCCTCGTCCGCCGGGATCTCCGCGGCGAGCCGGTCCCGCCGCGCTTCGAGGAGCGCGGCCCGCACGCTCTGCGGCAGGTACGCGGCCGCGGGGAGCACCACCGGGGCGGCGAGCGCGCACCCCACCGCTCCGGCGACTGCCCAGGAGCCCGCGAGGGCGAGCCGTTGTCCGGCCGGGCGGGCGCGGAGAAGGGAGATTCCCCAGACCCCGGCGAGCACCAGCACGTGGAGCCCGGTCTCGGGGTGCCCCACGAGGAGGAGCGCCGCCACGGCGAGGGCCAGAAGGAGCCGGTCCCGCCGGGCCCCGCGCTGGTCCGTCATCACCAGCGCGTAGAGCAGCACCGGGAGGAACGTGGCAGAGCCCGCGAGCGGCCATCCCAGGAAGAGCTGGAGGAAACCCGAGAGCCCGAGCATCAGGCTCGCTCCGAGGGAGACCGCCTCGGAGAGCCCCTGCCGGCGGAAGAGCAGGAAGGAGAAGACGAGGGGGAGGAGCATCCGCAAGGCTGCCACGATCCCGACTCCGGCCGCCACGGGGAAGGGGAGGGCCAGCCACACCAGCGGCTGGAAGGCCTGGGACTGCGGATTCGCGAGCAGAGGCTCCCCCGCGCCGGCCAGGGGGTTCCACAGCGGCCACTCCCCGGCGAGGTACGCCTCCCGCACCCGGACCATCCAGGGCGTGATCTGGAGCACGAGATCGCTCTGGAGGAGGTTGCCCGGCGGGGAGCCCTCGACGAGCCCGGAAAACGGCGGCACCCGCGTGAGGTAGCCGAGCGGCAGCAGCACCCGCCCGCCGAAGAGCGCCGCGCCGAAGACGGGAGCCATCGCGAGGCCCCACACGAGCCAGCAGCGCCGGGGGACCGGATCGAACCACCGCCTTAGCGCCCCGGCGAGCAGCGCGGCTAAAAAGATCACCCAGAGGCCGGGGAGGATCGCCATGGAAGAGCCGTACGATACTGCACCTCCTCCCCTGCGGTCGACGGGGCCGGTTCTGGTAGAGTCTCCCGGCTCTCAAAATCGCGGAGATCCTTCATGCGCAAGCTCTTCCTCACTCTCGCCCTCCTCCCGCTCGCGGCCCCGGCCGGGGCCGCGGAGCCCCATCCGTTCACGGTCCGCGACCTGCTGGCCATGGACCGCATCACGGAGCCCGCGCCCTCGCCCCAGGGGGACCGGGTGGCGTTCGTGGTCCGCACGACCGACCTCGAGGCCAACCGGGGACGCACCGACCTCTGGATGGTCAAGATCGACGGCAGCGGCCTGACCCGCCTGACGGCCGACCCGGCCGGCGACAACAACCCGCGCTGGGCGCCGGACGGCCAGAGCCTCTACTTCCTCTCCACCCGCTCCGGCTCCTCCCAGGTCTGGCGCCTGCCCGCCGCGGGCGGCGACGCGGTCCAGGTGACCAACCTGCCGCTCGACGTCGCGAACCTCACCCTGTCGCCCGACGGCAAGCTCTTCGCCTTCAGCCTGGAGGTCTTCCCCGACTGCCCCACGATCGCCTGTACCAAGGAGCGGCTGGACGCCAAGGCCAAGACCCAGGCGAGCGGCCAGCTCTTCCCGGGCGGCGCCGGCTTCTACCGCCACTGGGACACCTGGTCGGAGGGGAGGCGCAACCACCTGTTCGTGATGCCGGTCGCAGGCGGCGAGCCCGTAGACCTCTCCCGCGGGATGGACGCGGACGCGCCCTCGCGTCCGTTCGGCGGCCCCGAGGAGCTCACCTTCTCGCCGGACGGCCGCACCGTGGTCTTCGCCGCCCGCGACGCGGGGCGCGAGGAGCCGTGGTCCACCGACTTCGACCTCTACCTCGCTCCGGTGGACGGCTCGAAGCCGCCGCAGAACCTGACCGACGCCAACCCGGCCTGGGACACCCAGCCCGTGTTCTCGCCGGACGGCAAGACCCTGGCCTACCTCGCCATGGCCCGCCCGGGCTTCGAGGCGGACCGCTTCCGGATCAGGCTGCGCGACCTGGCGACCGGCCGCGAGCGGGTGCTCGCCGAAGAGTGGGACCGCTCGTCGGACGGCGTGTTTTTCTCGGCCGACGGCCGCACCCTCTACACGACCGCGGGCGATGTCGGCGAGACGCCGCTCTTCGCGATCGATGTGGCCTCCGGCAAGGTGACGAAGCTCGTCGGAAAGGGCCACGTGCGCGAGCCCAAGCTCGCCGGCAACGTCCTCGTCTTCGGCCGCGACGACCTGAAATCCCCGGTCGAGATCTACACGGCACGGCCGGACGGCTCGGGGCTCAGGCAGATCACCCAGATCAACCGGGAGAAGCTCGCGGCGGTGCGCCTGGGCGAGGCCGAGCAGTTCTCGTTCGAGGGGGCGGACGGCGCCAAGGTCTACGCCTGGCTGACCAAGCCGGCCGGCTTCGAGGCCGGGAAGAAGTACCCTCTCGCCTTCCTCATCCACGGCGGCCCCCAGGGCTCGTTCAGCAACGAGTTCCACTACCGCTGGAACCCCCAGCCCTATGCCGGGGCGGGCTACGCGGTCGTCCAGATCGACTTCCACGGCTCGACCGGCTACGGCCAGGCCTTCACCGACGCGATCCGGAAAGACTGGGGCGGCAAGCCTCTGGTCGATCTGCAGAAGGGGCTCGCGGCCACGCTCCAG
>DATEIO010000855.1:0-2284 GCA_035278895.1 Thermoanaerobaculia bacterium
CCTGCACTACGTGCTGCGGCAGTTGCTGCGGGGGTAGGGAGGCAATAAAAAGCCCCGCGCTGTGGAGGGAGCCAGCACGGGGGGAGGAGAGGGAGCTGAAGGTTTGGGTCGGAGTATTTGGGACTCCGGGACGGGTCCAACTCCCGCGACCCGTCCGCACTCTCTAGAACAGCTTTCGGGGGTGAGTGATTCCCCCGAAATCCCCTTCTTCCGGTAAGTCCCCCCGGCCTTCCGGAGGGTTCTTTCAGTAGAATCCGCTCGTGCGCATCTACCTGACCGGCGGCACCGGATACATCGGGCGGGCCCTCGCGCGGCGGCTCGTCGAGGCGGGGCACGAGGTGCGGGCGCTGGTGCGGCCCACGAGCAACGCCGAGCCTTTGAAGCAACTCGGGATCGCCACCTTCGTGGGCGATGTCGCGGACCGCTACTCCCTGCGCGAGGGAATGTCCGGCGCCGACTGGGTGATCCACGCCGCCGCCGATCTGGACCTGACCGGTCCGCCCGAGCGGATGCGGACGGCCAACCTCGAAGGGAGCGAGAACGTCGCCTCCCTGGCCTTCAAGCTCGGGGTGGGCCGGTTCCTCTCCGTCTCCTCCATGGCCTACTTTGGCGGCAGCCCGCCGGACGGCTCCGTGGCGGACGAGGACGGCCCGATCCAGCAGCCGTTCCCCACCCTCTACAGCGCCACCAAGCACTCGGGCGAGCGGGCCATCCAGGAGTGGGCGAAAAAGGGGCTCAAGGTCACGACCGTCTACCCGAGTCTCGTCTACGGCCCGCCGGGGAAGAAGGAGGGGGCGAACGCCATCCTGCGCGCCCTGCTCAAGGGGCGCTACCCCGCGCTCGTGGGCGCGGACCGCAAGACCGCCTGGATCTACCTGGACGACCTGGTCGACGGGATGCTCAGGATGATCGACAAGGCCCCGCCGGGCCGGGGCTACCTGATGACTGGCGAGGTCGCTACCCTGCGGAGCCTGGTCGACCGCGTCTGCGCCCTGGGCGGAGTCAAGCCGCCGCGCCTCAACCTGCCCGTGGGGCTCGCCCGGACGGCCCTCGCCCTGTCCGGTCCCTTCTTCCGGATGCGCGGCCGCCGCCCCCCGTTCTCGACCGAGCAGTTGGGGAGCCTCGAGCGCCACTGGGCCTTCGACGACTCCCGCGCCCGCCGCGAGCTCGACTGGCACCCCCGGGGGTTGGACCAGGGGCTGCCGCCGACGGTGGAGTTTCTGAAGGCGACGTAGACCGCTACCCCACCGCCTCCCCGAACACCCGCACGAAGTTCCCCCCGAGCACCTTCTCCACCTCCCCCGGCTTGTAGCCCTGGCGCAGCAGCGCCTCGGCCAGCACCAGCAGCCGCCCGGGGGCGTTGAGCTCCTGGACGTGGACGTGCTTGGGGATCGTCTCCGCGCCCGGCAGCCCGAGGTTGCGGCGGGCGTAGCCCTGCATGCCCTGGAGCGTCACCTCCGGCGGCGTGTCGTCCGCGATCACCGGGCCGTCGCTTCCGAAGCCGGCGAGGTCGATCCCCCCGACCTTCACCACGTGATCGATGTGGTCGACGACGTCGTCCACGGAGGTCGTGTCCTTCTCCGTGAGCCAGAGGCTCATGTTGTAGATCCCGAAATACCCGCCGCGCTCGGCCACGGCGCGGATCACCTCGTCCGGCTTGTTGCGGAGGCTCGGGTGGAGCGCCCGGCAGCCGGCGTGGGTCACGGCGCAGGGCTTCTTCGAGAGGCGGATCGCTTCGAGCGCCGTCCGGTCCCCGCAGTGGGAGAGATCGATGAGCATGCCGAGCGCGTTCATCTCCGCCACCACCCTCTCCCCGAGGCGGGAGAGGCCGGCGTCGTTTTTCTCCCGGAAAGAGTCGCCGATTCCGTTCCGCTCGTTGTGGGTGAGCTGGAGCACCCGCATCCCCAGGTCATAAAAGAGCCGGAGATTTCTCAGGTTCCGGTCGTTGACCGAGCCTGTCGAGGCATCGAGGATCGCCGCGTCCTGGCAGGCGAGAACGATCCCGAGCCGCCCGCTCCGCTTGGCCTCCGCGAAGTCCACAGCGTGGAGCACTTTCAGGAACCGGGACTCGGGCCCGCGGAAGGCGTCGTTCCAGTCCGCCATCCCCTCGATGGCGCCGATGAAATTCCGAGGGTAGGCGCGAATGTCCACCACCGCGGCCGTGAGCCCGGCCGAGATCCCCTCCCCGGGATCGAAGCCGGGGCCGTCCGGCGTCAGCGTGTCGATGGCCACGGCCCGGGCGTAGATCTCCGCGGCGGGAGACGGCGGCTTTCCGGCCTCCGCG
>DATEIO010000856.1:0-2877 GCA_035278895.1 Thermoanaerobaculia bacterium
CCGTGCCCGGCGGCCCGAAGCTCGATCAGGTCCTGCGCTGCCTGGAGGTCCTCGCGCGGCCCGCGGCCATGACCTTCTCCTCGATGAGCTTCGACAAGGTCGACGAGGAGGAGGGGAAGCGCATGGTCGCCACCTGCGTGCGTCTCGTGGAAGCCTTCGCGGCCCGCTCCTGATCCCTCCAAAAGAAGAGAGCGGCCCCTGCGGGCCGCCCTCGGGAACCGGAAGCGGCGGCGATCCCCGGGGGGACCGCCGCGCGTCAGGGCTCAGACCTGGAACTGCTTGAAGAAGTTGTCGCGGAGCTTCGCGTTGAACTCGTGGTCCGTCAGACGGTAGTAGATCGTCTGGGCGTCACGGCGCGGAGCCACCAGGCCGTAGGCCTTGAGCTTCGCCAGGTGCTGGGAGACGGCGGAAACCGACACCCCGAGCATCTCCGCGAGATCGCACACGCAGAGCTCCTTCATGTTCTCGAGCAGGTACAGGAGCTTCAGCCGGGTGGAGTTCCCCGCCAGATTCATGAGCTCCGCCGCCTCCTCGATGTCAGGCGTCCCCTCGAGGTTCTGCCTGATCTGGGCCATTTCCTTCGATGACATGTTCGGCGCCTCGCCTTTCATTTGCTTACCTCCACGTTTCATAGAAAAGTATACCTTCTTGTCATGCGCACGACACTGGCGCCGCGCGCTGCAAGACCTAAGCCCTGAGCCCTTCGCCCCACGGCATTCCCGGACCAGTCAGACCGGACCAGAACACAGACATCACGGGGCGCGAAAAAATTACAACGATGTTGAACACTCTCGATTATACTCACAGGCGCGGCAAAAATCCAGAGGAATTTTTTTTCTTGGCCAGATTTTGTCCCGTTTGGTCCTCCGGCCGCACCTATAGCCCCTCAACAAGCTCCCCTTCCTGTTCATTCCTCTTTCAAACAAAGTGACCTCTACAAGCCTAAGAGGGACACCTCTGGAAAAAATCGCTCCAGGACTTCGAGGGGGGTGTCCTATAATCGACCGCGGAAAGGAGGTGCGCATGCCACCACACGTCCGAATCGAGTACTGCACGAGCTGAAACTACTACCCCCGCGCCGCCAGTCTGGCGGCGGAGCTCAAGAAGAAGTTCGGAATCGATTCCGAGTTGGTCCGGGGCCGCGGCGGCGTCTTCGAGGTCACCGTAGGCAACGACTTGATCTTCTCCAAGAAGTCTCTGGGCCGCTTCCCCTCGCCGGGAGAGGTCGAAAAGCAGGTCGAGCCACTCGTCACCCCCTAGCCGTCTCCGCGTGACGCCCGCCCTCGCCCTCTCGATCCTCTTCGGCGCTGCCCTCCTGGGGCTGGCGCTCCGGACCGAAGAGCAGCGGCGGCGGGCTCCCGCGCTTCCTCCCCCTCTGGATCCCTCTCCTCCGGTCACTGCCATCCTTCCTGTACGTGACGAGGAGCTAAATGTTCTACCCTGCGTAGAGACCCTCCTCGCCCAGACCGCGCACCCCGCAGTCCTGGTGGTCGACGACGGCTCGACGGATGCCACCGCAGCCCGAGTGGCGGAGCGGGCCGCCGGGGAGCCCCGTCTCCGGATGAGCGCGGCCGGTTCCCTGCCTGAGGGGTGGCGGGGCAAGGTCCACGCCCTCTGGACCGGCTCCAAGGAGGTCGACACCCCCTGGATCCTGACCACCGACGCGGATACCCGCCACACGCCCGACCTCCTGGCCCGGGCCCTCACGGCCGCCGAAGACGGGCGGCTCGACCTCGTCTCCCTGGCCGGGCTCCAGGAGGCGCGGGGGCTGGGCGAGAATCTGCTCGTCCCTTCCGTCTTCGCTCTCCTGGACGCTCTTCTGGGGGACTGGCGGGCCGTGGCGATGAGCGAAGGCGCTCCGGTCGCCAACGGGCAGTTCCTCCTGCTCCGGCGGGAGGCCTGGGAGCGCTCCGGAGGCTTCGAGTCGGTCCGGACCGCACCGCTCGACGACGTGGCGATCGCCGCGCGCCTGCGCGCCTGCGGCTGCCGCACCGGCTTCTTCCGCGCGCCGGGGCTCGCCGTCCGCATGTACCGGGGGTGGGGGGAGGCCTTCCGGGGATGGCGCCGGAATCTGGGGGGGATCTTCGGGTCCTACCCGGGGACCGTGGCCGCGATCCTCGCTGTCCTTCTTCTCCCCGCGGCCGTCCTCCTCGGACATCTGCTCACCGACCGCTGGGTGGAGGCTGTGCTTCTCTGGGGAGCCGGAGCTGCCGCTTCAGCCCTTTTCCGCTCCGGCTCCGGGCACTCCCCGCTCTACGGTCTGCTCTATCCGTTGGACGCCCTTGCCCTGGCTGCGGTCCTGGCGCTTGGTACCCTGGACCGGCGGCGGGGGCGGCTGGCGAGTTGGAAGGGGCGGGAGATGAAGGTCTAATTGGGCTCGTCCAGAACCGCGGCGACTGAATTGGCAACGATGGCCTTTTCCAGCCAGCGCTCCAGCCTCTCCGGATCCTGCTGCGCCAGGATGCGTTCGCGAACGGCGTCCGACACCGCGAGGCCGCGGACCCGCAGCACGGTCAGGAGCGCACGAGCCGCTTCCTCGGCACGCCCTTCGGCACGCCCTTCGGCACGCCCTTCGACACGCCCTTCGACACGCCCCTGCGCAACATACTTCTTCGCAAAATCACTCTGATATTCGTAGCCCTTCATCATCGCCTCCAGTGACCGGCGGGCCGCCTCGTTGAGGGAATTGTATACAAGGTCGTAGTAGAACCTGGCCCTGTCGTCGTCGAGCCGATCGACTGCAGGCAGCACTGCGGCGGCGATCGTCGCTCCCTCTCCGGTGTTGCCGTGCGCCACCACGGAGAGCACCCCGAGCTCGGGACGGCGCGCCGCTTCCTTAGGGTCCGTCACGACCGGAACGGCATTGCGGTGCAGCAC
>DATEIO010000857.1:0-3438 GCA_035278895.1 Thermoanaerobaculia bacterium
TCACCAGCGGGGCATCGGACAACGCCAGGGTCCCGTCCGGCCGGACCAGCAGGTGCCGGCCCGGAGGCGCCACGTGGACGCGCCCCGGAGCGGGCCGGTCCCCGGGCCGCGCCATGGCGACGGACAGCCGCGTCTGCCGGGAAAGCAACTCGGGCAGACAGGTCATGCGCTCCTGGCTGATGTGCTGCAGCAGCAGGATGGGGACCGGAAACCCCACCGGCAGGGCGGAGAGGATGGTCGAGAAGGCGTCGAACCCGCCGGCGGAAGCGGCCAGGGCCACGACCCCGAACGATCCCTCGGATTCCTCTTCGGAAGGGCAGGTTCCTTGCATGGGCTCTCTTGTGTACGGAAGCGAACCGAACGCAATCGTACACAACAGATCCCCATGAAAAAAGCTTCCAGCAACGCCGTCAACCGGCTTCTTGCCGTCCTGCCCGCGGACGTGCGGCGGCGCTTCGAGCCCGGGCTCGAGAGAGTCGGATTCGAGCTCAAGGAGGTCCTGTACGGGAACGGGAAGCCGCTCTCCCACGTGTACTTCCCGATAAATTCCGTAATCTCCCTGCTGACGGTCATGGAGAACGGAGACGCCATCGAGGTGGCGACCGTGGGGAACGAGGGATTCGTGGGCGTTCCGGCTCTGCTGGGCTTCTCGGAAATGCTGGGGTCTGCACAGGCTCTTTCGCAGATCCCCGGAGAGTCGCTGCGGATGGGC
Source organism: Thermoanaerobaculia bacterium (assembly GCA_035278895.1). Classification (GTDB taxonomy): domain Bacteria; phylum Acidobacteriota; class Thermoanaerobaculia; order Multivoradales; family UBA5704; genus DATARR01. The sequence goes on from DATEIO010000857.1 coordinate 713, forward strand.
TTGGAGGCCTTTCGCGAGGCGCTCCGCGAGGAGCCGGCGTTGAACCTCCTGCTGCTGCGCTATGCCAACACGTTCTTCCTCGACGTGGCACAGTCGACCGCCTGCAACCGGCTGCACTCGATCGACGAGCGGTGCTGCCGCTGGCTGCTGAACACGCACGACCGCGTGAGCACGGATTACATCCCGCTCACCCAGGAGTTCCTGGCGCAGATGCTGGGGGTGCGCCGGGCCAGCGTCAACGCGGTCGCCGGGCTCCTGCAAAGGATGGGGCTGATCCGCTACAGCCGGGGAAGGATCACGATCCTCGACCGGGAAGGGCTCGAGAAGGGGGCCTGCGAGTGTTACTCGGTCATCCGCAAGGAATTCGAGCGGTTGCTCGAAGCTCCCAGGGATTGACCCCTACACCTTCACGTGCTCTTCCACGAGAAGCCTGCGCAGGGCCTCGGCGTGGCCCTCGGCCTCCCGGGCGCGCCGGTCGTAGCGAGACTTGCCGCTGGTGTTGCCGCGCCCCTCCATCCACCTTTCCATGCGGCGGGCCAGAGAGGCGTTCTCCTCCAGGGCCCGCACCGCGGCCCAGAGAGTGGCCTCCAGGCTGTCGAACTGGCTGGCGAGCAGGCTCTCCGGGGCGTAGGCGTGGCCGGTGCGGCAGCGGAAATGGATGAGTTGGTCGGCCTGGCTCTCCCAGAGAGCCCCCCCGCACTCCGGGCAGGTGAATCCGGAAGGGACCTCCCCCGGTTCCCGGTCGGCTCCGCGTTCCAGCTCTTCTTTCATATCCTCCGACTCCTCATCCTCGGGAGGATGGTCTTCGACGGTCTCCTGGGCCAGGGCGGCCAGCAGCGCCGCGATGTTGTCCAAGGGGACGACGTGGTCGACGTCGACGAAAGCCATGGCGCTCGCCGGCATGCCCGGGTAGTCGGCGGTCTCGGGATCCTGCACCACCGCGACGCCGCCATGTTTCTTGATCGCCGCGAGGCCGGCGGTGCCGTCGTCCAGGTTGCCGGTGAGCACCGCGCCCACGACCCGGTTGCCGTAGGAGTTGGCGGCGGTGCGGAAGAGGACGTCGACGGCCGGCCGGTAGCTGTTCTCGCTGGGGCCCCGCGAGAGCCGGACGCGTCCGCGCTCGACGATCAGGTGATGGTCCGGCGGGGCCACGTAGATCTTTCCGCAATCGATGGTCTCGCCGTCCCGGGGGTGGACCGCCGGCAAGGGACCCACCCGGGAGAGGATGTTGGGCATCGCGCTCGTGCCGTGCGCCGCGATGTGGAGAACGACGAACACCGCCGCGGGCAGGTCGGCCGGAAATCCATGCACGACCTGGGATAGCGCCTGGACTCCGCCGGCGGAGGCTCCCAGCACCAGAATGTCTCGGTTTGGCAAGAGGCCTCCTCTCTTCAGGATCTCAGTCCCGATGAGTCAGGAATTACTACCTGCAACATTGGAGCCGGGCGTCACTCCTCCCCGTCCAGCGCCTCGCGGACGGCGGAGAGGAGCACTCCGGGGGGGAAGGGCTTCTGGAGGAAGGAGCGGCCGGAGCGGTGCACGTCCTGGGGCAGCGAATCCTCGGGATAGCCGGAGATGAAGAGAACGCGCAGGTCCGGGCGGTCCGCGACCAGGTGATCGGCGAGCTGGCCGCCGTTCATGCCGGGCATGATCATGTCGGTGACCAGCAGGTGGATGGAGCCCGGGTGGCTCCGGGAGAGCTCCCGCGCCTCGGCGGCGTCGCGGGCGGCGAGCACGGTGTAGCCCCGGCTCTCCAGGATGTCGATGGCGGGCTCGCGGATGTTGTCCTCGTCCTCGACCAGGAGGACGACCTCGGCCCCCCGGCCGGCCGGACGCCCCGTCCGCCGGGGCTCCGGTGCCGCGGCGGACGGCTCGCAATCCTCGGCCTCTCCATCCCGCGGGAGGAGAATGGTGAAGAGGCTGCCCTGGCCGGACTGGCTCTCGACCCGGACGGCGCCGCCGCTCTGGCGGACGATGCCGTAGACGGTGGCGAGCCCCAGGCCGCTCCCCTGGCCCCGCTCCTTGGTGGTGAAGAAGGGCTCGAAGATCCGGGCGAGGACCTCGGGCGGCATGCCGGCGCCGGCGTCCTCGATCTTCAGGCAGACGTACGGGCCGGCGGGGAGCTCCTCGCCGCGCCAGGTCTCGGACTCCGCGAGGTCGTAGCGGGCCGTCTCCACGCAAAGGCTCCCGCCGGCCGGCATGGCGTCCCGGGCGTTCAGGACGAGGTTCAGGATCACCTGCTCGAGCTGGCCCAGGTCCACGCACACGGCGCCGGCCTCGGGAGAGAGCCGGGTCTCCAGCCGGATGTGCTCGCCGAGCAGGCGGCGCAGCATGGGCTCGATGCTGGCGACGACCTCGTTCAGCGACAGCCGGCGCGGCTGGAGCACCTGCTTCCTTCCGAAGGCGAGGAGCTGGCGGGCCAGAGCCGCAGCCCGCTCGCCGGCATCCCGGATCTCCCCGGCGTGGCGCAGCAGGCGCTCTTCGCGCGGCAACTCTTCCAGGAGCAGCCCGACGTGGAAGGCGATGGCCGCGAGCAGGTTGTTGAACGAGTGGGCGATCCCCCCGGCGAGCCGGCCGATGGACTCCAGGCGCTGGGCGTGGCGCAGGCGCTCCTCGGTCTCCCGGAGCGCCTCCTCCGTGGCCTTGCGCTCGGAGACGTCGCGCAGGATCCAGAGCAGCCGGGCGGGGCGGCCGGGCCGGTCCTCGTCGCGGGTCAGCGACACCAT
>DATEIO010000858.1:0-3350 GCA_035278895.1 Thermoanaerobaculia bacterium
GTCCGGGACATCTTCCGGGTGGAGCTTCCGCTCGCCGTGCTCTTCCGGGAAACCACCCTGGAGGCTCTCGCCCGGGCCTTGGACGCGCTCCTGGCGAGCGAGGGGGCCGGGGAGGCCGCGCCCGCGATCCGCCCCGTCCCGCGCGAGGGCGAGATCCCCCTCTCCTTCGCCCAGCAGCGTCTCTGGTTCCTGGATCAGCTCGCGCCGGGAAACCCCTTCTACAACCTGGCCGGCGGGGTGCGGCTCGCCGGCCGGCTGGACGTCCCCGCTCTCGAGCGGAGCGTCCGCGAGCTGGTCCGCCGCCACGAGACCCTGCGCACCGGCTTCGCGGCCCTCGCCGGCCGGCCGGTGCAGAGGATCGTTCCGGAGCTTCCGGTCGATCTCCCCGTCTTCGACCTCTCGGCCCTGCCGGGAGAGGGGCGGGAGGCCGAGGCCGGGAGGATCGCCGCCGGCCACGCCCGGGAGCCGTTCGACCTCCGCCGGCCGGGCCTCCTGCGGATGGCGCTCCTCCGTCTGGCCGGAGAAGAGCACGTCCTTCTGTGGACGATCCACCACATCGTCTCCGATGCCTGGTCGATCGGCTTGATGACCGGCGAGGTGGCCTCGCTCTACGCGGGCTTCGTCCGCGGCGAGCCCTCGCCCCTGCCGGACCTGCCGGTGCAGTACGCCGACTTCGCCGTCTGGCAGCGGCAGTGGCTCTCCGGAGAGGTCCTCGCGCGGGAGCTCGCCTGGTGGCGCGAGCGGCTGGCCGGCGCGCCCAACCTGGACCTGCCCACGGACCGCCCCCGGCCGCCCGTCCAGAGCTTCCGGGGCGCCACCCTCCGGACCCGGGTCCCCCGGGAGATCTCTGAAGCCTTGGCCGCCCTGGCCCGCAGCCGGGGCCTCTCCACGTTCATGGTCCTCCTGGGCGCCTTCCAGGACCTCCTCCGGCGCCACGCGGGCCAGGAGGACGTCGCCGTCGGCTCGCCCATCGCCAACCGCACCCGGCGGGAAACCGAGGGATTGATCGGCTTCTTCGTCAACACCCTGGTCCTGCGCACCGATCTTTCAGGGGATCCGGCCTTCGACGCGCTCCTCGCCCGGGTGCGGGAGGCGTGCCTCGGCGCCTTCGCCCACCAGGACCTCCCGTTCGAGCAGCTCGTCGAAGAGCTCCAGCCGCGGCGCGACCTCTCCAGGAACCCGCTCTTCCAGGTGGCCCTGAATCTCCTGAACACCCCCGCGCCGCGGATCGAGGTCACCGGAGACCTCGCGATGAGCCCCCTGCCCGTCCCCGGCGGCACCTCGCTCTTCGACCTCCAGACGACCTGGGTCGAGAGCTCCGAGGGGCTCGCCATCATCTGGGAGTACGCGACCGACCTGTTCGACCGTTCGACCGTGGCCCGCCTCGCGGGCGGCTTCGAGAACCTCCTCGCGTCCGCCGTGGCCGATCCGGTCCGCCGGCTCTCCGGCCTTCCGCTCCTCTCCCCGGCCGAGCGCCACCAGCTCCTGACCGAGTGGAACGACAGCGGCGAAGGCCTGGGCTCCGTCCGCCTGGAGGAGCTCTTCTTCGCGTGGGCGGACCGCCAGCCGGAGGCTCCGGCCGTCCTCTGGAGCGGCGGAGAGACGTCCTACGGCGAGCTCGCCCGCCGCGCCCTGGAGATCGCCCGGCGGCTCCGGGACCATGGCGTGACCGGGGAGGACCGGGTCGCGATCCTGATGGAGCCCTCCCCCGAGCGGCTGGCCGCCGTCTTCGGCGTCCTGCGGGCCGGCGCGGCCTACGTGGCTCTGGACCCCGCCCATCCCGCCGAGAGGCTGGCCTTCATGCTCGAAGACACGGCGCCCGCCCTGGTCCTGACCGCCCGGACCCTCGCGATCGCTCCCGGCGAAGCCCGGGAGCCGGCCGTCCTTCCCGAGCCCGCGGCCGGACCCGCCGGCCTGGCCTACGTCATCTACACGTCCGGCTCCACCGGCCGTCCCAAGGGGGCGATGCTCTCCCATGCCGCCGCGGCGAACACCGTTCTGGACGTGGCCCGGCGGTTCGGCGTGGGCCCCGGGGACCGGGCCTTCGCCATCTCCAACCTGAGCTTCGACCTCTCGGTCTTCGACGTCTTCGGCGTCCTCGGAGCGGGCGGAGCCCTGGTGCTTCCCGACCCTTCGCCGGCGCCCGACCCGGCGTCCTGGGCCGGGCTCCTCGCCCGCTACGGCGTGACGCTGTGGAATTCGGCGCCGGCCCTTCTGGACCTCCTTCTCGCCTCGGGCGCGCCGCTGCCCTCCACCCTGCGGCTCGTCCTCCTCTCCGGAGACTGGATTCCGCTGGCCCTGCCCGGCCAGGTCTGGAGCCACGCGCCGGACGCGCGGTTCATCGCCATGGGAGGCCCCACCGAGGCCGCCATCTGGCAGAACGTCTTTCCCGTCCACGAAGTCCGCCCGTCATGGGCGAGCATTCCCTACGGCCGCCCGTTGACCGGGCACACCCTCCATGTTCTGGACGACTTCGGCGACCCGGTGCCCCTGGGAGCTGTGGGGGAGCTTTCGGTCGGCGGGGCCGGCCTCGGCCTGGGCTACCTCCACCGCCCGGACTTGACCGCCGGCCGGTTCCTCCCCGATCCCTTCTCCGGCTCCCCCGGAGCCCGCCTCTACCGCACGGGGGACCTCTGCCGCCGCGGGCCGGACGGCACCCTGGAGATCCTCGGCCGCCGCGATCACCAGTTGAAGATCCGGGGCCTGCGCATCGAGCTCGGGGAAATCGAGAGCGCCCTCGCCTCCCACCCGGCGGTGCGCGAGGCGGTCGCCGTCGTCCACCGGGAGGAGGGGGCGCCGCGCGGCGAGGGCCGGCTCGTCGCCTACGTGGTGCCCCGGAGCGAAGCCCCTCCCGAAGCCCTGGGCGGCCTCCGGGCCTGGCTCGCCGGCCGCCTCCCCGAGGGCATGATCCCTTCCGTCTTCATCCCGCTCGACCGCTTTCCCCTCTCGCCCAATGGCAAGGTGGACCGCCGCGCCCTTCCCGCGCCCGGCACGGAGCGCGGCGACCGTCTCTGGACGGAGCCGGAAACGGAGACGGAGAGGACGCTCGCCGGCCTCTGGGCAGAGCTCCTGAAGCTCGACCGGGTGGGCCGGGAGGACGACTTCTTCGCGCTGGGCGGCCACTCCCTCCTCGCCACCCAGCTCGTGGCCCGCGTGCGCGACGCCTTCGGGGCCGAGCTGCCCCTCCCGGCCGTGTTCCGGGAGACCACCCTTGCGGCCCTCGCCGCCGCGATCGACCGCGAGGCCGCCCCGCCGCTGCCGAGCCTCGCGCAGCGCGGGCACACCGCCGGCCCCCTCTCCTACACCCAGCGCGGCCTCTGGTTCCTGGACCGCATGGAGCCCGGGAGCCC
>DATEIO010000859.1:0-2650 GCA_035278895.1 Thermoanaerobaculia bacterium
CTCCTGGACGAGCGGGCCCGTCACCGGCGGCCGGGTCCCGTTCCCCGAGACGGAGAGACAGCGCCTCCGGCCCGGCGTCGAGTACTTCTGGACCGTCCTGGGCGAGGACGGCGCCGCAGCCCGGAGCTTCCGCATCCAGGCCCCCTGATCGATGGCGGGCCTGCTCGGCAGCGTTATCCCGGAATGAGGTCTATCCTCGCACCGTTGTAGGTCACTGAGGCCGAAATGACACACTACCCAATCCTGTTCGGATTCCGAGACCTGATCGCCGGCAATGGCTTCATCGCAGGCGTCGACCTCAGCGGACGCGCCGTGCTCGCCGATGAAGGGGACGGCTTCTGGATGTACGGCGTGAATCCGGGGGGAGTGGCAGCGGGTGGCAGCACGCCCGGTGAAGCGCAGTCCGAGTTCCGCTCGGCGTACCGGTCCGTCCTTTTCGACATCGCCGCGGAAGCCGGGAGCTTCGAAGACTTCGCTCAACAGGTCAAGCAACTCGTCGAAGAGACCAACGTGCCAACCTTGGCCGAGTGGGAGGCTGCAGTGGCGGACGTGCGGCAGGGTCGTGTCGACGCGGATTGGCTGCCCAAGAGAAAGGCGGAGGCCAAGATCGGTGTCGAAGTGGCGCTCCTGGAGCACCCGATGCCGTCCGCCAACATGCTTGATCAGGCAGAGCTCGCTGCTTGAGCTCCTTCGGCCACGTGTCGCTCAAAGAAATTTGGGCCATGCTGGATCGTTGTGCTCCCGGACATACCCGAAAGTCTCGGGAGCACAACCATGTCGTCTACTACGCCGGAAGATCATTCCCCTCTTTGCCCTCGGAAAGCATGGGAAGCGGGAGAATCCTCCCATCCAGTTGGGTCATGTCAAGCAGATGGTGAGGCAACTCCAATTGGAGCCTGATTGTGTCCAGCGTTTCCTTCCTCAACTGAAGCTCAAGCTTTCCTGACTCGTCGCGCGGAACTGAGCGATTCATAGCCGTCGGCTCATGTACAATCGCTACCCCTCGTTTTGAGGGAAACCTCCGGGTCTGCTTCGTTGTTTCACCCATCCATGATCCTCCTGGAAGATCCCACCACCCGCGAAAGCCAGGCTGAAGACCATCCGCTCTCCTGGGGGCAGCGCGCTTTGTGGATGGCGGAGCGGCTGGCTCCGGGGGAGGCGCCGTACAACCTTGCGGCGGCCGGGCGGGTGCTGGGAGAGATCAACGCCGGAGCGCTTCGCCGGGCGTTCGAGATCCTCACTGCGCGGCACCCGGCGCTCCGCACCACGTTCCACGAGACCGCCCCGGGAGAGCCCGTGCAGCGGGTCCACGCCGCGATGGCACCGGACGTGGCGGTGGTGGAGATCGCCCCGGAGGATCTCTGCCAGCGGCTCGCGGAGGAGGCGTGGCGGCCGTTCGACCTCGAAGCCGGGCCGCCGCTGCGGGTGCGGCTCTTTACGGGGATGCCCGAGGGCGCGGTGCTCCTCGTGGCGGTCCATCACCTGGCGTCGGACTTGGCGTCCCTCTCGATCCTGGGGCAGGAGCTGGGCGCTCTTCTGCGGGATGAGCATGCGGAGCTGCCGCCGGTGCCCGCGGGTCCGGCCGAGTGGGCGGAGCGGCAGGAGCGCCTGGCGGACGAACGCCGCGGGGCGTGGTGGCGGGAGCATCTCGCGGGCGAGCTTCCCGCGCTCGACCTGCCTACGGACCGGCCGCGGCCGCCGATCCTCACGTACCGCGGCGATTCGCGGGTGCTGCGGCTTGAGCCGGAGACGCTGGACGCCCTCCGCGCTGTGGCCCGGGCCGAGGGGGCGACGCTGTGGGCGGCCCTCCTTACCGGAGTCGGCGCCTGGCTTTCCCGGATCACGGGCCAGGAGGAGCTGCTCCTGGGCTCGCCGGTCTCGCTGCGGACGGGTCCTTTTACCTCGGCCCTGGGCTACTTCGTGGAGCTGACGGTGCTGCGGGAGGACGTCTCCGGCCGGCCCTCGTTCACGGAGCTTCTAAGGCGCTCCCGGCGCGAGGCGTTTTCGGCGCTCCGGCACGCGGGCTATCCCTTCGCCCTTCTCGCCGAGCAGCTTCAGGCGGGGCGCGATCCGAGCCGGCATCCGCTCGTCCAGGTCCTACTGGCGCTCCAGGGCGCGGGCCTCGCCGCCTTCGCCCTGGCGGAGGAAGGGGACCGGACGCCGCTGGGCGATCTGGAGCTCGAAGGCGTGGCCATCCCCGAACGGCGGCTCCCTTTCGACCTTTCGCTCCTGGCGGCCGAGGCGGAGGGCGGGCTCGCGATCTCCTGCCAGTACAACGCGGCCCTCTTCGACGGCACGAGCGTGGAGCGGCTCCTCGCGGCTTTCGAGACCCTCCTTTCGGGGATGACGGCGGAGCCCGTCCGGCCCGTGGCCGAGCTTCCCCTGCTGGGGGAGGTGGAGCGGGCGCAGATCCTGGAGGAGTGGAGCGGCGCCGGTGTCGAGGTCTCCGGCGAGGAGTGCCTCCACGACCTCGTCTTCGCCCAGGCGCTCCGGACGCCTCAGGCAACCGCGGTGATTCATGGCACGGAGAGGACGACCTACGAGGAGCTGGCCCACCGGGCGGAGGAGCTTGCCACCACCCTGCGAGGGATGGGGATCGCCCCGGAGGCGAGGGTGGGCGTGCTGCTGGACCGTGGGACGGACATGGTCG
>DATEIO010000860.1:0-18191 GCA_035278895.1 Thermoanaerobaculia bacterium
CGGCGCGTGGGCCCACCAGTCGCTCCCCTTCGAGAGGCTGGTCGAAGAGCTGCAGCCCGAGCGGGACCTCTCCCGCCAGCCGCTCTTCCAGGTCATGTTCCACCTCCAGAACGTCCCCCTGCCGGACTTCGGCATCCCCGGGGTCACGGTCGAGCCGCTGGAGGTGGAGCCCGGCACCGCGCCTTTCGACCTTGGGGTGGATCTGATGGAGACCCCCGAAGGCCTCCTGCTCGTCGCCCGCTACGCCACGGACCTCTTCGACCGTACGACCCTTCAGAGGCTGGTGGACCGTTACGAGAGGCTCCTCGCAGCGGTCGCAGCCGATCCGGAGCAACGGGTGGGGGAGATCCCCCTCCTTTCGGAGCCGGAGAGGCACCAGCTCCTCGCCGAGTGGAGCGACACGGAGACTGCCGTGGAGCCGCTCCCGGTGCACCGTCTCGTCGCAGCCCGGGACCCGGAGAAGGTGGCTGTGGTCTTCGAAGGCGAGGCGCTGACGTACGGCGAGCTGGATCGCAGGGTGCGGGAGCTGGCCGGGCAGCTCCGGGACCACGGCGTGAAGCCCGGGGTTCCGGTGGGAGTCCGGCTCGAGCGCTCGCCGGAGCTGGCCGTGGCCGTTCTCGCGATCTTCGAAGCGGGCGGCGTGTTCGTGCCGCTGGACCCGGACGCGCCGGAGGCGCGGCAGAGGCTGATCGAGGAGGAGGCGTTTTCCGAGGGTGGGGTCCTGCTGACGTCGCAGGCCCTCACCTCCCCGGCCCTCCTCTCCCAGCCTCCCGTCCACCCCCGGGAGAGGAGGGAGACTGCAAGCGCTCCCTCTCCCGGTTGGGGGACGGGAGGATGGGAGAGGGTTGGGGTGAGGGTCTTCGGGTGGGGGGACGCCCCCGCCTACCTCCTCTTCACCTCCGGCACCTCCGGCCGCCCCAAGGGCGTCCTCGTGGAGCACGCCAGCCTCTCGAACCTCCTCCAGGTCAGCCGCGCGAAGTGGGGCTGGAGCTCCTCCGACCGCATGGCCGTCCTCGCGGCGGAGACGTTCGACGTCTTCCTCTGGGAGCTCCTCCTCCCGCTCGTCTCCGGCGGCACGGCCGTCCTCTTCCCCCGAAAGCCGGCGGTGGACGTCGGCCGCGTCGTGGCGGCTCTTCCAGGCCTCACCCGGCTGCACGCGGTGCCGGCTCTCCTTCGCGAGATCGTGGACCGGATTCTTCCCGGGTCTGTCCTGGGCCTTCGCACGGTCTTCGTGGGCGGCGACCGGGTTCCGGACGAGCTGGTGGCCGACCTCCACGAGGCCTTCCCCGGCGCGGAGGCCGTCGTCCTCTACGGTCCGACCGAGGGGACGATCCTCGCGACGAGCCACCGGGCCACGGAGAGGAGCCTCCTCGGCCGGCCGCTCGGCAACGTGCGCGTCACCGTGCGCGACGCGGCCGGCCACCCCGCGCCGATCGGCGTGCCCGGGGAGATCGTCCTCGGCGGCGCCGGCGTGGCCCGGGGGTATCTGCACCGGGAGGACCTCACCCGCGAGCGGTTCGTGGCGGGGACCTACCGCACGGGTGACCTCGGCCGGTGGCTCGCGGACGGCACGCTCGAGTTCCTCGGCCGGCTGGATCAGCAGGTGAAGGTCCGGGGCGTCCGCGTGGAGCCGGGGGAGGTCGAAGCCGTGCTCCTCTCCCACCCGGCGGTCCGCGAGGCAGCCGTCGTGGCCCGCGAGGACGTCCCCGGCCAGACGCGCCTCGTAGCCTACGCCGTGTGCGATCCGGAAGACGCCTCAGAGGTCGAGCGCGAGCAGGTCGAGCGCTGGCGCGCGCTCTATGACGTCGACGTCTTCGGCCACCGGCCGGAGGAGCTGGCGGACCCCACCTTCAATACCAGCGGCTGGAACGAGAGCGCGACGGGCGCGCCGATCCCCGAGGCGGAGATGCGCGAGTGGGTGGACGGCACGGCCTCCCGCATCCTCGAAAGGCTCGAAGGCGGGCGGGTGCTGGAGATCGGCTGCGGCACGGGGCTCCTCCTCTTCCGCCTCGCCCCCCAGGCTTCGGACTACGTGGTGAGAGACTTCTCGGCGGCGGCCCTGGGCTACGTCGAGGCCGTGCTCTCCTCCCGCCCCGAGCTGGCCGGCCGGGTCACCCTCCAACAGGCCCTGGCGGACGACCTCTCCGGGGTCGAGCCCCGCTCGTTCGATGCCGTGATCCTGAACTCGGTCGTGCAGTACTTCCCGAGCGCGAGCTATCTCGCGCGGGTGCTCGAAGCCGCGGTGGAAGCCGTCCGCCCCGGCGGCTTCGTGTTCGTGGGCGACGTCCGCCACGCCGCGATCGGAACCCGGGGGGCAGAGGAGCCGGAGCTGGTGATCGACCCGGCGCTCTTCGCCGCGCTCCCGGGCCGGCTCCCGCGGATCAGCCACGTGGAGGTGCAGCTCCGGCGCGGCCGGGCCAGAAACGAGCTGACCCGCTTCCGCTACGACGCGGTCCTCCACGTGGAGCGGCCCGAGCCTCTGCCCGAGCGTTCCCGGGTGCAGGGGGTTCCGAACGCGCGCCTGGGGGAGGGGGAGGACCCCGAGGCGTTCTGGGCGCTCGCAGAGGGTTCGCCCTGGGACGTCGCGGTCACCTGGACGCCCGGCGATCCGGCGTCGTTCGACGTGCTGATCGCCCAAAAGCGTGCAGACGGCCGCCCCTTCCTCCCGATCGATCCCGTCCCTTCGGCCGAGCCGTGGGAACGCTTCACCAACCGGCCTCTCGCCCGCCGCCTCGTGGGAGAGACCGCCCCCCGTCTGCGGGCGTTCCTCGCCGAGTGGCTGCCGGAGGCCATGGTTCCCTCCGCCGTGGTGCCCGTGGACCGCCTTCCGCGCACCTCGCACGGCAAGGTGGACCGGAAGGCCCTCCCCGCGCCTGAGCGGGTGCGGCCGGACCTGGGCAAGGAGGCCGTCCCGCCGCGCACGCCGGGCGAGGAGATCCTGGCCGGAATCTGGGCCGGGGTGCTGGGGATCGACCGCGTGGGAGTGACGGACGACTTCTTCGCCCTGGGCGGCCACTCCCTGCTCGCGACCCAGGTCGTCTCCCGCATCCGCCAGGCCTTCGGAGTGGAGGTCGAGCTGCGCGCCCTGTTCGAAGCGCCTACGGTCGCGGGGCTCGCGGCGCAGATTGAAGCGGCGTCTGGCCCCGCGGCCCCGCCGATCGTCCCGAGGGTATGGGACGGCCCCGAGCGTCCGCTCTCCTTCGCCCAGCGGCGCCTCTGGTTCCTCGACCGCCTGGAGCCCGGCCGGGCCACGTACAACATGCCGTCCGCCCTGCGCGTGCTGGGGCCGCTCGTCCTGCCGGCCCTGGCCGCCGCGTTCGGCGAGATCGCCCGGCGGCACGAGGGGCTCCGCTCGCGGATCGTCCCCGGCGAGGACGGGCCGGTCGCGCTCGTCGATCCCCCGGCGCCGTGGCTTCTTCCCTTGATAGACCTCTCGGCGCTGGCCGTCTCGATGCGCGAGGCCGAGGCCCGGCGCCTGGCCCTGAAGGAGGCCCGGAGGCCGTTCGATCTGGAGGCGGGGCCGCTGTTCCGCACGACCGTCCTCCGCCTCCGCGAGCGGGAGCACGCCGTGCTGTGGACGATCCACCACGCCGTGTCGGACGGCTGGTCCGAAGGGGTGCTCGTGGCCGAGGTCGCAGCGCTCTACGCGGGGAGCCCCCTCCCGCCGCTGCCGGTGCGCTACGCCGATTTCGCCGCCTGGCAGAAGGAGCGCCTGCAAGGCGAGGAGCTGGAAGCCCGGCTCTCCTGGTGGCGCGAGCGCCTCGCCGGGGTCCCCGCCCGGCTGGACCTCCCCACGGACCGCCCCCGGCCGGCCGTGGCCTCGGGGAAGGGGAGGCGCCTTGAATTCCAGCTTCCCGTCTCCGACGCGGTGCACGGCCTCTGCCGCCGCGAGGGGGTGACGCCGTTCATGGCCCTCCTCGCCGCCTTCGCCGCCCTCCTGGGCCGCGTCGCCCGCCAGGAGGACCTCCTCGTGGGCACCCCCGTGGCGGGGAGGCGGCACGCCGAGGTCGAGGGGCTGATCGGCTTCTTCGTCGACACCCTGGCCCTCCGCGCCGATCTTTCGGGGGACCCGACGGGCGGCGAGTTGCTGGCGCGGGTGCGCGAGACGGCGCTCGGGGCCTGGGCGCACCAGGACCTCCCCTTCGAGCGCCTCGTCGAAGAGCTGGCGCCGGAGCGCGACCTGGGTCGCCAGCCGCTCGTCCAGGCCGTGCTCCAGCTCCAGAGCCTTCCCACACCCGCGGCCCGCATCCCCGGCCTGGCCGTCGAGCCCCTGGAGGCCGACCCCGGCGTGGCCCCCTTCGATCTCGGGGTGGACCTGATCGAGGTCCCGGGAGGGATCGCGGGCTCGGTGCGCTACGCCACGGACCTCTTCGACGAGACGACCATCCGCCGCCTGGTGGACGCCTACGAGCGGCTCCTCACGGGCCTCGCGGCCGATCCCGGGCGGCGGATCGCGGAGATTCCCCTGGCCTCCGAAGCCGAGCGGCACCAGCTCCTCGCGGAGTGGAACGACACGGCGATTGCGATCGACGCGGTCCCCGTGCACCACCTCGTGGCGGCTCGGGCGGCGGAGCGGCCGGAGGCCGTGGCCGTCGTTTTCGAAGGGGAGACGCTAACGTACGGCGAGCTTTGGGACCGCGTCCGCCGTCTCGCCGGGGAGCTGCCCGCCCGGGAACCCGTGGGGCTCCGCATGGAGCGTTCGCTGGAGATGGCCGTAACCGTCCTCGCGATCTTCGAGGCGGGCGGCGTGCTCGTCCCCCTGGACCCGAACGCGCCGCCGGTGCGTCTCCAGCAGATCGAAGAGGATGCGTTCCGGGATGGCGGCGTTCTGCTCGAGGGCGCCTACCTGATCTACACCTCCGGCACCTCCGGCCGCCCCAAAGGCGTCCTCGTCGACCACGCCAGCCTCTCCAATCTCCTCCAGGTCAGCCGCGCGAAGTGGTCTTGGGACGCCTCCGACCGCATGCCCGTCCTCGCCGCCGAGACCTTCGACATCTTCCTCTGGGAGCTTCTCCTCCCGCTCGTCTCCGGCGGCACGGCCGTGCTCGTCCCCCGCCGCCCGGCTCCGGACGTGGACCGGCTCGTCGAATCCCTCCCCGGCTTCACCCGCCTCCACGCGGTTCCGGCTCTCCTGCGCGAGATCGTGGACCGGATCCTCCCCGGCGCCGTCCCGGGGCTTCGCACCGTGTTCGTGGGGGGAGACCGGGTTCCGGACGACCTGCTGTGGGATGCCCGGGCAGCGTTCCCCGGTGCCGAGATCGTCGTTCTCTATGGGCCGACCGAGGGGACGATCCTCGCGACGAGCCATTCCGTGGAGGAGCGGAGCCTTCTCGGCCGGCCGCTCGGCAACGTCTCGGTCCGCGTCCTGGAGCCCTCGGGCCTCCCCGCGCCGATCGGCGTTCCCGGGGAGATCGTCCTCGGCGGTGCCGGAGTGGCCCGGGGATACCTCCACCTCCCGGAGGAAACCCGCGAGCGGTTCGTGGACGGGACCTACCGCACGGGCGACCTGGGACGGTGGCTCGCGGACGGCACGCTGGAGTTCCTCGGCCGGCTGGACCAGCAGGTGAAGGTCCGCGGCGTGCGCGTGGAGCCCGGCGAGGTCGAAGCCGCTCTCCTCGCCCATCCGGCCGTGCGCCAGGCCGCCGTGCTCGCCCGGGAGGAGCGCGGCGCCGTCCGCCTGGAGGCCTGGATCGCCGCGGACGGCCAGGTCCCCGATCTGCGCCCGTTCCTGCGCGAGCGGCTGCCCGAGGCGCTGATCCCGGCGGTTGTCGGGGTGCTCCCGGAGCTGCCCCTGACCTCCCACGGCAAGGTGGACCGCGCCGCCCTCGCCCTTCTCGAGCCCTCTCCGGCCGGGCAGGCGTATGTGCCGCCGCGCACCCCGGTCGAGGAGGTGCTCGCCGGGATCTGGTCCGAGGTCCTGGAGATCGATCGCGTGGGCGCGGACGACGACTTCTTCGCTCTCTCCGGCCACTCGCTTTTAGCCACCCAGGTGGCTTGGCGCATCCGCAAGGCCTTCGGCGTGGACCTGCCGCTCCGGCGCCTTTTCGAGCGGGCTACCCTCGCCGAGCTGGCGGCCGAGATCGAGGCGGCGTCGGGCACGGCTCCGGCCCCACCCGTCGAGCCCGCGCCGCGCGGCGGTTTGCTCCCCGCGAGCTTCTACCAGGAGTGGCTCTGGCGGGTGCAGCGCGGCCCGGTCTCGGCCCTCTTCAACATGCCCTCCGCCTTCCGCCTCCGCGGCCCCCTCGACCTCACGGCGATGGCGCGCGCCCTCTCGGAGATCGTCCGCCGCCACGAGTCCCTCCGCTCGCGTCTCGTCGAGGTGGACGGCGCCCTGTTCCAGGAGCCGGCCCCCGCGGCTCCGCTCCCCCTGCCTGTGGTCGACCTCGCAGCGCTTCCGGAGAAGGAGGACGAGCTGCGCCGGCTGGCCTGGGAGGAGGCGAAGCGGCCCTTCAACGTCAGCCGCGCGCCGCTGATCCGGGCTCTCGCCGTGCGCCTGGACGGAGAGGACCACGCCCTCCTCGTCACCATGCACCACGCGGCGAGCGACGGCTGGTCGGTCGAGGTCTTCAAGCGGGATCTGGCCGCCCTCTACGCCGGCTTCTCCTTGCCCGGGCTGCCGGTGCAATACGCCGACTTCGCGGTCTGGCAGCGCCGGCTCCTCGCGAGCGGGGGATTGGACGCGCAAATCACCTGGTGGAAACAGCGGCTGGCCGATCTTCCGGAGCCGCTGGACCTTCCGGGAGACCGTCCCCGCCCAGGCTTCGTCTCCCCCCGGCCCGTCACGTACACCTTCGCCGTCCCCGCGGAGGGCCTGCGCTCCCTCGCCCGCGAGACCGGCTCGACGCTCGCCATGGTGCTCACCGCCGGCCTCTTCGCCTGGATCCACGAAGCCACGGGCCGGGAGGAATTCACTCTCGCCTCGATCTTCTCAGGCCGCACCCGCCCCGAGCTGCGGAACGTCATGGGCTTCTTCATGAACACGGTCGTGCTGCGGGCCGACCTGTCCGGCGCGCCCACCTTCCGGGAGCTTCTCGCCCGGGTGCGGGAGACCGTCCTCGCCGCGTACGCGAACCAGGACGTCCCCTTCCCCCGGGTCTTCGCGGAGCTGTTTCCGGGCGAGACCGACCGCACCCGCCTCGTGCGGGTCGCCATCAACATGCTCGGGTTCCTGCCGGGCGCCCCCGAGCTTTCCTCCGAATCCGGGGGGCTTGCCGTAGACACCTTTACCGTGGTCGAGGGCAATGCCCTCTACGACCTCGCCCTCTTCTGCCGGGACGGCGGCGACGCCGTCTACTGCCAGCTCATCGGCGCGGCCGACCTCTTCGATCCCGAAACCTTGGAGAGGATCGGCCGTGACCTCTCTCAATCGCTCACCCGCTAGGAGAACGCCTTGGAAAATATCCACCGCTTCCGCAACAACCAGAAGGCCATCCCGATCGGAAACCAGGGGTGGGACAAGTCCCAGGAACAGCACCTGATCGACCTCAAGGTAAGGGTGACGCCGGACGGCCGCTACCGCGACCTGGAGACCGGCCATGAGTTCGTGAACCTCTGCTCCTGCGGCTATCTGGGCCTCCAAAACCACCCCGCGGTCCTCGACGGTGCGATCGAGGCCCTGCAGAGCGAGCGGGTGATCAACACCCCGCTCTCCCGCGTGCGCATGCGCCTCTCGATCCTGGACGAGCTCGAGGCCGAGCTGTCGGACCTCTACCGTGCCCGGGCGATCACCACGCTCTCGGCGAGCGCCGCCATCTCCGGCGTCCTCCCCCTGATCGCCTCGGGGCACCTGGCGGACGGCCAGCCGCACGTCATGGTGTTCGACAAGTTCTGCCACTTCTCTATGAACCACATGAAGCCGATCTGCGCGGACGAGAGCCTGGTGCTCACCTCCCCCCACAACGACCTCGACTATCTCGAGGACGTCTGCCGCAAACACCCGCGCGTGGCCTACGTGGCCGACGGCGTCTACTCGACGGGAGGCGGAGCGCCCATCAAAGGGTTGCTGGAGCTCCAGGACCGCTACGGCCTCTTCCTCTTCTTCGACGACTCCCACTCCCTCGCCTACTGGGGCGAGCGTGGGGAAGGGTTCGTGCGCACCCGGATCCCCGAGATGAATCCGCGGACGGTCGTCGTCTGCTCGTTGAACAAGGGCTTCGGCGGCAGCGGCGGCGTCGTCATGGTGGACAACGAGGAGCAGGTGACGGTCCTCACCCGTTTCGGCGGCCCCATGCTCTGGTCGCAGCACCTGCCCGTGGCCTCGATCGGGGCGGACCTGGCCTCGGCGCGCCTCCAGAAGACCCCGGAGCTCGCCTTCCGGCAGAAGCGGCTCCGGGAGAACGTGGCCCTCTTCGACAGCCTGATCGACACCGAGGAGAAGGGGGACGGCTTCGCCATCCGGCTCATCCGCATCGGCTCCGAAGAGGGGGCGGTCGAGGGCTCGAAGGAGATGATGGAGCGGGGCTTCTACACCTCGGCCGTGTTCTTCCCCATTGTCGAGCGCGGCCGGGCGGGCCTGCGGATCATGCTCCGGGCCGATCACGATCCCGCGGACGTCCTGGCCTTCTGCGAGGCCGTCCGGGAGGTCCGGGAGGGCGTTCTGGTGAGATGATAGGGGCGTCATGAGCCTGGAGACCCTCCGTGCCTACAAGAAGGTCGGCGAGCGCCGCTTCCGGGAGCAGCACGGCCTCTATTACGAGGACGTCGTCGTGGGCGAGATCGTCGAGCACCGCCCCGGCCGCACCGTGACCGAGGCGGACAACCTCTGGCAGTCGCTCCTCGCGGTGAACCTCCACCCGCTCCACATCGACGCGGCCTACGCCGAGAAGAGCGAGTGGGGGAGGCCGCTCGTCTCGAGCCTCGTCACCTTGTCGATCGTGACCGGCATGAGCGTGGCGTCCACCTCCGCCCGCGGCGTCGCCAACCTCGGCTGGGAAGAGATCCGCCTGCTCGAGCCCGTGTTCGTGGGAGACACCCTCTACGCCGAGAGCGAGTTCCTGGAAAAGCGCCTCTCCCGCTCCCGCCCCACCCACGGGCTGGTCACCTGCGCCACCCGGGGCCTCAAGGCCGACGGCACCCTCTTCCTCACCTGCAAGCGCACCTTCCTGCTGCCCACGCGGGAGGCCTCCACCGACGAAGCCGCAGGCTACTGACTCCTCTCGTCCCTGCTCTCCCTTCCCTTGACGCCCTCCCGCCGCCCGTCTACGATCACGCCAGAACCTCTTCAGGAAAGAGCACCGCGTCAGCTTCTCATTTCGAAATGAAAAGCCGGCGGGTGACAACTCCTTGCAGAACGGAGGATCGCCGGCATGATCTGTCCCAAGTGCGGCTTCGAGCAGCGCGAGAATCTGGAGTGCGCCCGGTGCGGCATTGTGATCAGCCGCTACAAGGGGCCCGTGCTCGGCAGCCCGTCTCCGCGGCCGGCCGCTCCGCCGCCGCCTCAGCCTCCTCCGGTTCCGGGCGGGTACAACACCGTGCCCGCGTACGCTCCTCCGGCCGCGCCGCCCTCCCAGCCGCCTCCCATCCCGTTGTCCTACGCGGAGCAGGCGGCGTGGCGGGAGACGACGGTGCCTCAGCAGCCGTCCCCGGCGATGTATGGCGGGGAGGCCACCGCGGGAGGGACCGTGTTCAACGGCACCATCCCTCCGCCCCGGCCACCGGGCGCGGGGACCGTCTACACCGGCGCAGCCATCCCGGGGATGCGGCCCAACCAGACGCAGGCGAGCGCGACGTTCACCAGCGGGCGCCTCGTCTCCGAGACGTTCAAGATCTACTTCGTGAACTTCATCCCGTTCATCATCCTCACGATTTTCGCCCTGGCGCCCGTGTTCGTGTTCTCCGCCTGGGTGGCGACCCTCGACCCCCGGGCTCCCCTGGCCCTGATGGGGGAGGGGCTGGCGCAGATCCTGACGTTCCTGCTCGCCCCGATCGCGACCGCGGGCATCAACTACGGCGTCTTCCATCACATGCGCGGGCAGACCCCCTCTTTAGGCGACTGTCTGCGCGTAGGTCTCGCCTCGCTCTTGCCGGTGCTCGGGCTGGCGGTCGTCCAGGGTCTGGGGATCGGCTGCGCCACGCTCTTCTTCGTCATTCCCGGATTGATCCTCGCGGCGCGCTGGGCCGTCGCGGTGCCGGCCGCGGTCGAGGAGAGGGGCGGCATCGGCGAGGCGCTCGGCCGGAGCTCGTATCTGACCGACGGCTATCGCTGGCAGGTCTTCGGCGCCCAGGCCACTCTCTACGTCCTGAACGTCGGGATCCTGCTCGCCCTGGCGTCCGCGTTCGGCATCGACACGGACAACGCCCAGGAGGTCTCCCGGTCCGGGGGATATCAACTGGCCGTGACCATTCTCAACATCCTCACGACCGGGCTCGCGGCCACGGCGGCCTCCGTCACGTACTACCGCCTGAGAAGCGTCAAAGAATCGATCGACGTTGATCAGATCTCTTCGATCTTCGACTGACGGGCGGGCCTCCCGGCTCCTCCGCGTGCTGGTGGCGGCGCTCTGGCTCGGGGCGGCGCTCCTGGCCCCGGCGCGTCCGGTCCAGGCCGCGGCCACGCCGGCCGACGCCAAGGAGCGGGCGCGCTCCGTGCTCCAGGACCCCGAATTCCAAGGCTCTCTCCCCGAGCAGGCGAAGTCCCAGGACGAGGAGGACGCGCCGGTCGAGCCGTCGTCCGAGGCCGCCTCCCGCCGCGACCGGCCGGAGCCCGAGGAGGACGAGGAGCCCGCGGCGGGGACGGCGTCCCTCGCTTCGATGACGGTCTACCTTCTGGTCGGCATTGCCGTGATCCTCCTCGTCGTCTGGATCCTGATGGAGGGCGCGGACCGGCGCGCGAAAGTGGAGCCCGCCAAGGCGGACGGCGGGGGAGGGGACGAGCCGGCTCTCGAAGGCCGGGACTTCGCCCTGGACGACGCCACGCGTCTCGCCTCCCAGGGGCTCTACGCCGAGGCCATGCACGTGCTCCTCCTGATCGCCATCCACCAGGTGGCGGAGCGCTCGCGCGCGACCCTTCCAGCGTCGCGGACCAGCCGCGAGCTCGTCCGCCTCCTCCCCCTGGGAGCGGACAGCCGGGAGGCATTCGGCGAGATGGTCCGCGCGGTCGAGCTGACCCTCTTCGGCGGCGCGCCCGCGGGCGCCCAGGACTACCAGCGGAGCCTCGAGTGCTTCCGCCACGTCACCGGGAGGCCCGCGTGACGGCCGCCCCGCCGCCGCCGCTTCCGGAAGAGGAGGAGCCGCAGGAATTCGAGGGCGGCTTTTCGAAGCAGGTCCTGGGCTGGGTCGTCGGCCTCTCCGTCGTCTCCTTCGTGGTCGCCGTCCTCCTCGTCACCTACGGAGACGAGCTCGAGGCGAGAAAGCCCAATCCCCACGCCAACACCTTCAGCACGAGCGCCCTGGGGCACATGGCCGCGGCGCGCTACCTGCGGTCCATGGGCCTGGGCGTCGTCTCCCGGCAGAACCCGGGCGTCTCCGGCGCCGGTCCCAGCCGGCCGCTGATCGTGGCCGAGCCGGACGCCGGCTGGCTCGCGGGCGATCCCGCCGGCAAGATCGAAGGGCTCGTCAAGGAGGCCGGCCGCCGCAAGGCGCTGCTCGTCCTCGTCCTCCCCAAGTGGGCCGGCGAGTCCAAGAAGAGCAAGCCCGAGTGGATCGGCGAGGTGGGGCTCCTGCCGGAAGAGCACGTTCTGGGGATTCTCGCGTCCTTCGACGACGAGGTGCTCGCGGACCAGGAGCTGGTCCGCGGCGGCGACACCTCGTTCCGCTGCCAGGCTCCCTGGCGCTCGTCGGACTGGACCAAGCAGATCCGGGTCGAGACCTCGCCGCCCCAGCTCTTGAAGCCCCACTCGGACCTCCACCCCGTGGTCCGCTGTCCCCAGGGGATTCTCGTGGCCCGCCACGAGCTCAAGGGCGGCCCTGAGGTCTGGGTGATCTCCGATCCGGATGTCTTGAACAACCAGGGGCTCGCCCGGGCGGACAACGCCGTGCTCCTCTACGAGCTCCTGACCCGCGAGCTCGCGGCGAAGGGCGTGGTTTTCGACGAGACGATCCACGGCTTCAACCGCACCCCGGGCCTGTTGACCGAGCTGCGGAGCTTCCCGCTCGTCCTCGCCGTGTTCCAGGCTCTCGTCCTCGCGGGGATCGTGCTCTGGGCCGGCGTCGGCCGCTTTGGCAAGCCCCTTCCGGCCGGCTCAGGGATCGCGCCCGGCAAAGAGGTTCTGATCGACAACACGGCGCGGCTTCTGGCCGGTGGCGGGCACGCCGCCGACAGCCTCGCCCGCTACTTCCGGCAGACGACGCGCGCCGTCGCCGCCGCCCACTTCCTGCCTCCCGACCTGCCGGAGCCCGAGATGCTCGCGCGGCTCCAGCACATCACCCTCGCCCGCCGGATCGGGATGGATCTGCACTCCCTGGAGCGCCAGATCCACCAGCTTCCGGACGGCGCGGCGGAACGGGCGGTGAAACTCGCCAGGGCGCTCCATACCTGGCGTCTGGAGATGACGAATGTCCATCGACAAGGTTCGTGAGCTCTCCCGGGTCCTGCGCGACCGCATCGGCCGGGTCATCATCGGCCAGGAGGACGCGGTCCACCTGCTCCTCGTGGCCCTGATCTCCGAAGGGCACGTGCTCTTCGAAGGCCCGCCGGGCACCGGCAAGACCCTCCTCGCCCGGTCGTTCTCCTCGTGCCTGAAGCTCGAGTTCAAGCGCGTCCAGTTCACGCCGGACCTGATGCCGGGCGACCTTCTGGGCACCAACCTGTTCAACTTCCAGACGAACACCTTCACCCTGACCAAGGGCCCGCTCTTTACCGAGTTCCTCCTGGCCGACGAGATCAACCGCACGCCGCCCAAGACCCAGGCGGCGCTGCTCGAAGCCATGCAGGAGCGCACGGTCACGATCGACGGCACCTCCCACCCGCTCTCGGCCGGCTTCATGGTGGTCGCCACCCAGAACCCGATCGAGCAGGAGGGGACCTATCCGCTTCCCGAAGCGCAGCTCGACCGCTTCCTCTTCAAGGTCCTGATCGGCTACCCGGGCCGCGACGAGGAGGTCACCATGGTCAAGACCCACGGCCACCAGACCGCCATGCCGAGCCTCGAAAAGATGGGAGTGAACGCGGTCTGCGACCTCCGTTTCATCGTCTGGGTGCGCCAGGTGGTCTCGGCCCTGCGCCTGTCGGACGAGATCGCGGCCTACATCGTGGACCTCGTGCGCGCCACCCGGAGCCACCCCGCGCTCCAGTACGGCGCCTCGCCCCGCGCCGCCAACATGCTCGCCGCCGCCTCCCGGGCTGCCGCGGTGCTGGAAGGCCGCGAGTTCGTGATCCCGGACGACGTCAAGTTCCTCTGGAAGCCGCTCATGCGCCACCGCGTCGTCCTCGCCCCCAGCGCCGAGGTGGACGGCATCTCCGTCGATCAGGCCCTGGACCAGGTCCTCGCCCAGATCCCGGCGCCGAGGTAGCAACGGCTTGCGTCCCACCCGCCGAGCGATCGTCCTGGCTTCCCTGGGCCTTCCCGTGGCCCTGTTGCCGACGATCGTCCACCCGCGGCTGTGGCCGTTCTGGCCGGGCTACCTGGGGCTCCTCCTGCTCCTCCTGGGCCTGGACGCCGTGCTCTCGCCCCGCCGCAAGAAGGTGGAGTGCACGGTCGACCTCCCCGGCACGCTCTACATCGGCGAGCCTGCCGAAGCCATCCTCACGGTCAAGATCCGGTCGCTGCGCCGCGTGCCCGTCACCGTCGCCGTGGACCTGTCGGACAAGCTCCTCCCCCAGCCGCCGATCCGGGGCCGCGCCTCGCGCCAGGGAGAGCCGCTCCGCCTTCCGATGGCTCCCACGCGGCGCGGCCGGGTCACGATCGAGCGCGCCTGGATCCGCTCGACCGGCCCGTTCGGCCTGATCGCCCGCATCGCCCGCGTGGACTTGAAGAAACAGGTCGCCGTGGTGCCCAACATCCTCCCCGTGCGCACGACCGCGCTCCGCTTCCTGACCGACCGCGAGTTCCGGGCGGGCCTGAAGATCGAGCGCTACCGGGGAGACGGCACCGAGTTCGAATCGCTGCGCGAGCACTCGGAAGGGGACGACAACCGCTCGATCGACTGGAAGGCGACCGCGCGCCACAGAAAGCTCCTCACCCGCCAGTTCCGGGCCGAGCGGAACCATCAGGTCGTCATCGCGATCGACACCGGCCGCCTGATGTGCGAGCCGCTCGGCGGCATCCCCAAGGTGGACCACGCCGTCAACACCGCGCTGCTTCTGGCCTACGTGTCGATCCAGGCCGGAGACCAGGTCGGCCTCGCCACCTTCGACGCGTCCATGGGCCTGTTCGTCGAGCCGCGGGGGGGCACGCGCGGGTTCCGCATCCTCTCCCACATGGCGAGCCAGGTGGACTACTCGGACCGCGAGACGAACTTCACCCTGGGCCTGACGAGCCTCGCCCAGAAGCTCTCCCGGCGCTCGCTCGTCATCGTGCTCACCGACTTCGTGGACACGGTCGCGGCCGAGCTGATGCTCGAAAACCTCGGCCGCCTCTCGAAACGTCACGTGGTCATCTTCGTGGCCCTGCAGGACCCGGGATTGACCGCCGCCGCGGCCCAGCCGCCGCTCGACTTCCTGCGTCTGAACCGCGCCGTGGTGGCGGGCTCGCTGCTGCGGGACCGCGAGGTCGTGCTCCTTCGCCTGCGCCGCCAGGGGATCTACCCCATCGACGCCTCGCCCACGCACGTCACCCCGCGGCTCATCAACACGTACCTGGACATCAAACGGCGTGAGAGAATCTGAGCCATGTCCTTCGCTTTGAAGTCGGCCCAGTTCCGCAAGGAGCGGGAGGGAGCCTGGCTGGAGCTCGAGGCGCTTCTGAACCGCGTCGAGAAGAAAGGCCTGCGCAGCCTGACCGCGGCCGAGCTCAACCGCCTGCCGATCCTCTACCGGAGCGCCACCTCCTCGCTCTCCGTGGCCCAGGCCATCAGCCTGGACAAGAACCTCCTGGACTACCTGAACGCCCTGGTGGGCCGCGCCTATCTCTCCGTCTACAGCACCAAGCGCAAGGCCTGGGACGCCCTGGTCGAGTTCTTCACCTACGGCTTCCCCCACACGTTCCGCCGCTACTTCCTGTTCGTGGCGGCCTCGATCGGTCTCCTCCTCCTGGGAGTCCTCACCGGCTACCAGATGACGAAGGCCGACCCCGAGCGCTACTACAGCTTCGTGGGCGAAGACTATGCGAGCGGGAGGAACCCCGCGGCCTCCACCGAAGAGCTGCGCGAGGTGCTCTACTTCAAGGAGAAGGAGGGGGAGAGCTGGCTCGGAGCCTTCGCCACCTACCTCTTCACCCACAACTCCAAGGTGGGCATGCTCTGTTTCGCGACCGGCTTCGCCGCGGGGCTGCCCGTGATCTACCTGATCTTCACCAACGGCCTGCTGTTGGGAGCCATGGCCGCACTCTACGACTCGCGGGGGCTGGGCTTCGAGTTCTGGGGCTGGGTGCTCCCGCACGGCGTCACCGAGCTGGGCGCCGTCTGCCTGTGCGGAGCGGCCGGCATGGTGCTCGGCGCCTCGCTCGTCTTCCCCGGCCGCCACACGCGCCTCCAGAACCTCGCGATCCGCGGCCGCGAGGCCGCCATTCTCGCCGTGGGCGCCGTGGCCCTCTTCTTCCTGGCCGGCCTGATCGAGGGCATCTTCCGCCAGCTCGTCCACAACCTGGCCGTGCGCTGGGCCGTGGTGGGCATGACCTCCGTCTTCTGGACCTGGTACTTCCTCTTCCTGGGCAGGACCCGTGAGCGCCGCGCTGCAAACTGAAAGCTCCCGGCTCCACCGCGTGACCACGCCCGAGGGGATCTCCCTCCCCTTCGTCGTGGGGACCGCGGGGGACCGCATCACGGCGTTCGTGATCGACTTCTTCGTGATCCTTCTCGTCTCGATCCTGGCCACCCTGGCGACCGGATTCATCATGGCGCTCGGGGCGGAGGAGGCGGGGATGTCGCTCGCCATCCTCATCGGATTCCTGCTCTGGAACTTCTACTTCGTCTTCTGCGAGGTGCAGTGGGGCGGCATGACGGTCGGCAAGCGCAAGGTGGGCCTGCGCGTGATCTCGCGCGACGGCGGCCCGCTCACGGCCGAGGCGATCTTCGCCCGGAACCTGATGCGCAACCTGGAGCTCTACCTGCCGCTCGGGGCCGTGGTCGCGCCCACCGCCCTCTTCCCCGGCGCTCCGGGCTGGGGAGCGCTCTTCGCCGTCGCCTGGATCCTCGTCTTCGCCTTCATGCCCCTGTTCAACAAGGACCGCCTCCGCTGCGGCGACCTGGTGGCCGGCACCATGGTCGTCCGCGCGCCCAAGACCGTCCTCCTCCCGGATCTCGCGGAGCGCCCCGCCCAGGCCGCCCGCGTCCTGCCCACCGGCCGCGTGGCCCCTCCGGAGCCCGCGGCGGACGAGTACGCCTTCACCCGCGAGCAGCTCGACATCTACGGCATCCACGAGCTCCAGGTCCTGGAGGATCTCCTGCGGCGCGACGAGCAGGGGACGCTCGACAGCCGGGTCCTGGACGACGTGGCCGAGAAGATCAAGGGGAAGATCTCCTGGCCTCACGAGCGCTGGCACATCCAGTCCCGTCCCTTCCTCCAGGCGTTCTACCGCGCCCAGAGGGCCTTGCTGGAGCAGAAGATGCTCTTCGGGCAGAGAAGAGAGAGGAAGCGCGCTTGATCACCATCTACACCGACGGCGGAGCCGACCCCAACCCGGGGACCGGCGGCTGGGCCGCCATCCTCGTTGACGAGGCGACCGGCAAATTCAAGGAGCTCTCCGGCGGCGAGCCGCGCACCACCAACAACCGGATGGAGCTCACCGCCGCCATCCGGGGTCTGGAGGCGCTGAAGGTCCCCTGCACGGTCAAGCTGTTCACCGACTCCCTGTACCTGAAAAAAGGGGTCACCGAGTGGCTCCCCGGCTGGATCGCCCGCGGCTGGAAGAGGAAGGACGGCGAGCTCCAGAACGAAGACCTCTGGCGCCGCCTGTCCGAGCTGATCGAGACCCATAAGGTCCACTGGGGCTGGGTCAAAGGCCACGCCGGCCACCGTTGGAACGAGAAGGCGGACCAGCTCGCCACCGCCGCCATCCGCGCGCAGCGCGGAGCGAGCCGGGCGGCCGCGCCCGCCGCCCCCGCCGTGAAGCCGGACGTGGAGGTCTTCCTCCGCATCTCCTGCGCCGGAAGGAAGGGTGGCTGGGCGGCCCTTGTGCGCAGCCTGGAGGGGGAGCAGATCGTGACCGGGAGCCAGTCCGGAGTGACCCCCAACCAGGTCGATCTCCTGGCCGCCGTCGACGCCCTGGACCGCCTCCCGCCGGGGATCACCGTCGCGGTCCACACGGGCTCGGACTACCTGAGGAACGGCGCTTCGAGCTGGATCTCCGGCTGGAAGAGGCGCGGCTGGAAGACCCAGGAAGGCCAGCCGGTCTCCAACCGCGACCTCTGGCAGCGCCTGGACGAGGCCATGTCCCGCCGCCGCGTCCTCTGGCCTTCGGTCAAGGACCGGGACCTCCCCGAGCTCGAAGCCCTGGGCAAGACCGCGAAAGAGGCTGCCCAGGGCTCGGTCTGACTCAGACGTCTTCGAGCGACACGACCCGGATCCCCGCGATCCCCCGGATCCGCCGGTCCCCGCTGACGAACGCCTCCGCGCCCGCGTGGAGCGCCGTCGCCAGATGGAGCGCGTCCGGCGTGCGGAGGCCGAGCGCCGCCCGCAGGTCCGACGCGATCTCCGCGACCGGCGTCTCCACCGGCACGACGGACAGGTTGGGGAACGACTCGAAGAAGTCCCGGTACTGCCGGCACAGCTCGACGCGCCCGTGCCGCTTGGGGACGACGAGCACCTCGAGCAGAGCGAGCACCGACGACACGAGCCGGCACCGCCCCTCCTCGGCGGCTTTGAGCAGCCGCCCGGCCGCGGCCCCGAACTGCTCGTTGGCCTCGAAGTGGTAGACGAACAGCATCGTATCCACGCCGTAGAGCGGCGGCGCGATCCGCTCCTCGCCGCCCCTCATTCCCACGACTCCCGCTCGCGCTCGATGGCCGCCGCGGCGCCGCCCTCCGCCTGCCAGAGGTCGGCCCCGAGGCCCCGCGACGCTTCCGTCCACCCTCCACGGGCCCCGCGGACCACGATCTGGTCCCCTTCGAGCGCCAGATAGACGAGGTCCCCCGCCTGGAGGCCCAGCCGGCGCCGG
>DATEIO010000861.1:0-19208 GCA_035278895.1 Thermoanaerobaculia bacterium
AGGCGGCCTTCGAGGCGGTCTTTCGTGATCGCCGCTTCGAGGGCCGGGAGCGACATCCGGAATTCGTCGTCGCTCGCGATCCGGCGGACGTTGTCCGATCCGACCCCCAGGACGATGGCGGCCTTGTCGATCGAGGAGTGCGCCTGGTCGCTCGTGTAGACGGTCAAAGGAGGAACCTCGGGCCGGCCGGAGAGGCCCCGGGCGCGGACGTCCAGCCCCGGCAGGCGGTGGCGGGCGGCGGCCAGGGCCAGGAGGCTGCTGATCGAGGCGGTGTCGTTGATGTGCCCGGAGAAGTCCGGGGGGAGGTCCATCATCTGCCGCAGCCAGTCGCAGGCCCGTTCTTCGAGCTCGGTCTGGGCCGGTCCGGTGCGCCAGAGCATGGCATTGGTGTTCAACCCCGCGGCGAGCGCCTCGCCCAGGATGCCGGGACCCGAGCCCGTGATCGAGAAGTAGGCCATGAACCCGGGGTGGTTCCAGTGGGTGACGTTGGGCTCGATCAGCCGCAGGTAGTCGTCCAGGAGGAGGTCCCAGGGCTCGGGGTCTCCCGGCGGTGCCGCGGGGAGCTCCCTGGCCACGTCGCCGGGGGCGATACGGGGGAGGACGGGGTAATGGCCGACGCCTTCGAGATAGTCGGCCACGATGTCCGCCACGCGGTGCATGGCGGCACGGAATTCGTCGGGGGGGAGGTCTCCGGCCATGATGCCGGGATCATATCCGTCCGGAGAAATAATGTCTGGAAATAAAGAGGGCGGCCGGGCTCAGAAAGCCGGCCGCCCCTTCGTTCAGCGCTCTGGAGCTGCTAGTTGGAGGCGGTCTTCACGCCTTTGCGCTGCAGCTCGTCCTTGATCACCGAGTCGATCTCCTCGAACGGCACGGCGCCGTTGACGAACCGGCCGTTGATGAACATCGCCGGGGTTCCGTTGACGCCCGCCGCGGAGCCCTCCTTCATGTCCGCCGAGATCTGGGCGGCGTACTTGCTGGAGTCGAGGCAGGAGTTGAAGGAATCGGCGTTCAGGCCGAGCTCGGCCGCCTTGGCTTTGAGCTGGTCGACCCCGAGGGCCTGCTGGTTGGCGAACATGGCGTCGTGGAGCTGCCAGAACTTGCCCTGCTCATGGGCGCACAGGGAGGCCTCGGCGGCCTTCTGGGCCTGCTGGTGGAAGGGCAGCGGATACTGGCGGAAGACGATCCGCACCTTGTCGCCGTACTTCTCCTTGACCTGATTGAGCGAGGGGATGACCCGCGAGCAGAAGGGGCACTGGAAGTCGGAGAACTCGACGATGGTCACCGGCGCGTTCTCGGGGCCCTTGGACGGACCGGTGGCCGCGACCTCGACCCGGATAGGCTCGATCTTGTACTCGACCTTGTACTTGTCCTGGAGCTTGGCGTAGAAGTCCTGCTGGGCCTTCTGCTGGCCCTGCTGCTCCAGGTACTGCTTGATCTGGCCCGCGACCTCTTCCTTGGGACGGGGGATCCGGTCCTTGTTCTGCTCGTAGAAGGCGTCGACGTCCGCGTCGGTCACCGCGGCCGGCTTGAGCTCGGCCAGGATCTGCTCCTTGGTGACCTTCCGGGCCGCAGCCTCGGCCTCGAGCATCCGCTCGCGGATGACCTGCTCCAACCCGTTCTCCAGGAGCTGATGGGTATTCTGCTGGTACTCCCGCTCCATGGCCTGGAACTGGTCCTTGTTGGCCTCACGGACTTCGGCCTCCGTGATGTTCTTGCCGTTGATGACGGCCAGAACCTGGTCCTTATTGTCCTTGTTGGCCTTGTCCTGCGCGGAGCAGGCCGGAAGCCAGGACCCCAGCGCGAGGGCCAGGGCCAGCGCCCCGGGGACCAGCGGCTTGCGAATGAATCCGTTCATGTGTCTCACTCCTTTTGCTCTGAGGCTGAACGACGGAATAACCGAGCGAAAGTCTCGAATCAGGCGGTGCATTTTAGCACGGCAATAAGATTCTCCTCCCCGAGAACCCGGAAAACGGAGGAGAGATTCCTGTCTCGTCTACAAAGGGTGCAGCAGACCCGGCAAAGCGGGCCTATCCCAGGTGCCGGGCCACCAGCCCTTCCAGGATGCGCTCGGCCGTGATCCCCCGCAGGCGCAGGGCCGGCGCTTCCAGCAGGGCCTCGGCCAGGGCGAGCCGGGAGCGCCGCGCCGCGGGATTCTCCTCTCCTTCCGGCAGAGAGCGCAGAACGGCCGCGGCGGCGAGGGCCCAAGGGCGGCCCGAGCGGGGGTCGTCCCAGCCGCCCGCGCCGGAGAGAGCGGCGGCGGCCGAGAGGAGATAGATGGGCGAGCCGGAGGCGGTCCAGGCCGAGGCGGCCGCGGAAAACGCCCGGGCGATCGGCTCGACCGTCTCCGCGGCCACCGGTTCGGCGGGCCCCAGGAACACGGAGAGCGAACGGCTGCGCAGGGTGGGCAGCAGGTCGAGCCGCGAGGGGGCGAGGAGAAGGAAGTTCCGCGGCGCCGAGACCGGGGGCTCCTCGAGGGTTTTCAGGAGCGCGTTCGCGGCTTCGCCGGTCAGGCTCTCGGCGGATGCCACGACGAACACCTGGCCGCGGGCCTCGAAGGGGGAAACCTGGGCCGTCTTCAGCATCTCGCGGGTGGCCTCGACCGAGGTGGAGGTCTTCAAGTCCCGCGTGAGCACCTGAAAGTCGGGGTGGAACGGGGTCTCCCCGGCCTCGGCCGAGCCGGGCCAGGCGATCCGCCGGCAGTGCCGGCAGACGCCGCACGGCCGGACCTCGGGCGGCCGGGCCTCGCAGAGGAGGGTGCGGGCGAGGGTCAGGGCGGCCTGCTTTCGCGTCTCCTCGTCTCCCCCGTGGAGGATCACGGCCGGGTAGAGCCGCCCCTTCCGGGCGTTGTCGAGGACGGGGGCGAGGCTCACACCTTCACCTCTACGAGGTCCTGGAGCACGGCGCGGACCTTTTCCTGGGTGGCCGTCGCGTCTCCGGAAGAGTCGATGATCCGGAACCGGTCCTGGCCGGCCGCGGTCTCCAGGAACCCCCGGCGCACGCGGTCGTAGAAGTCGAGCCCTTCAGCGTCCAGCCGGTCGGCGGTGCCGCGCTGCCGGCGGGTGGGGGAGTGGCCGCGGTTCCGGGCGTCCTCGGCGGGGAGATCGAAGAGGAGGGTGCGGTCCGGCGTGCGCCCGCCCGTAGCGACCTGGTCCACCTGGTCGATCAGGGAGAGGGGGACGCCGCGGCCGTACCCCTGGTAGGCGCGGGTCGAGTCGGTGAAGCGGTCGCAGAGCACGTGCTGGCCCGCGGCGAGCGCCGGCTCGATGACCTCGAGCAGGTGCTGGCGCCGGCTGGCGAAGACTAAGAGGAGCTCGACGACGCCGTCGACCGCTCCCCAGCGGGAGTCGAGGAAAATGGAGCGCAGGGCGTCCCCCAGGGGTGTGCCCCCCGGCTCGTGGGTGACCACGTGCGGGATCTCCCGCTCGGCGAGCCAGGCGGACGCGCGGCGCAAGTGGGTCGACTTGCCGCTGCCGTCCAGCCCCTCGAAGGTGATGAACAGGGGTGGCATGGCGGGGAAAGTTACCATGAGACCCCGGTTCCGGGCCTCCGGCGGGCCTCTTGCCGAGGGAGAAGGACCCAATTCGGCCCGGGATGCGCTACGCTTGGGCGAAGTTGTCCGGATCTCCGGCCCTAGGAGGAGTGGAGGGCTCCGAGGCGGGAGATTTGCATGTGTCTGCGTCGAAATGTCTGAGGAGTCGCGTACATCAACCCTTCTTCATAGTGGAGGAGCACTCATGGCGGTACAGAAGAAAGCGGGCTCGGCAGCAAAGAAGTCGGGAGGGGCCGGAGGCGGCGGGGCGTTCATGGCGCCCGTCCAGCCGGACGACAAGCTGGCGGCGGTGGTCGGCAACGAGCCGCTCCCCCGCACCGAGATCACGAAGCGGATCTGGGACTACATCCGGCAGAACAACCTCCAGGATGCCAAGGACAAGCGGACGATCAAGGCGGACGCCAAGCTGAAGCCGATCTTCGACGGCAAGGATTCGGTCAGCATGTTCGAGATGACCAAGCTGGTCAACTCGCACGTCAAGAAGGGCTAGGAGCGCTTCCCCGCAGAAAAGACCGTTCCTGTAGGGGCGGCCCTATGTGGCCGCCCTGCTTGCTTCGGCCTTCCCTCTGCCGGCGTCGCCGTTCCCCCGCCCAGGGCGGCCACGCAGGGCCTCCCCTACAAAGTCCCTCCCTCGCGATCTCCTCCGGGTCGGGTAAGATCCCCATGCTTTGACCGGCTCCGGCCAGAGAGGGAAACGCGTTCATGAGCAGCGTCGGTACACCCCTTCAATGGGTCGTCTTTCTCGGTCTGATCTTCGCGATGCTCGCGTTGGACCTGGGAGTGTTCAACCGCAAGGAGCACCGGATCGGCCTTCGTGAGGCGCTGTTCTGGAGCGTGGTCTGGACCCTCATCGCCCTGATCTTCAACGGCTGGGTCTACTACGAGTTCGGCCCGAAGTACGGCGTCGAGTTCCTGACCGGCTACGTCATCGAGCGGTCGCTCAGCTTCGACAACATTTTCGTTTTCATCGTGATCTTCAACTACTTCGCCGTGCGGGCGGAGTACCAGCACCGGGTCCTCTTCTGGGGCATCCTGGGGGCGCTCATCTCCCGCGGCCTCTTCATCGCCATGGGCACGGCGCTCCTCTCCCGGTTCGGCTGGCTGATCTTCGTGTTCGGGGCCTTCCTGGTCTATACGGGCTTGAAGATCCTCGCCCAGAAGGAGACGGAGGTGCACCCGGAGAAGAATCCGGTCGTGCGGCTCTTCCAACGGCTCGTGCCGCTCACCTCCGAGTACCACGGCAAGCGCTTCTTCGTCCGCGAGGCCGGCCGGCGGGTGGCGACCCCCCTGATGCTGGTCCTGGTGGTGGTCGAGGCGACGGACGTGGTCTTTGCGGTGGATTCGATCCCGGCCGTCTTCGGGGTGACGCAGGACCCGTTCATCGTCTTCACCTCGAACATCTTCGCGATCCTGGGCCTGCGCGCCCTCTACTTCCTGCTCGCCGGCCTGATGCACAAGTTCCGGTACCTGAGCGTGGGCCTCGGGCTGGTGCTCGTCTTCATCGGGGCCAAGATGCTGATCCACGACTGGTACGAGATCCCGACCGTGCTGTCTCTGGGCGTGGTGATGGCGATTCTCACCATCGCCGTGCTCGTCTCCCTGCTCAAGCCGGCGCCGCCGGATTCGGTCCCCGATCCGACGCAGGACCCGGTTTCGGACGAGAGGTAAGTTGCACCGCTGGCGGCCGGGCAGGTAGGATCTGCGATCGTCATCCAGATCGGAGCCGGTTGCATGCTGAACGTCTTCATCCCCAGAGAGAGGCGCCGCGGCGAAACGCGCGTGGCGGCCACGCCGGAGACCGTCCGGCGCATGGTCAAGCTGGGTCTGGCCGTTGCCATCGAGCGGGGAGCGGGCGAGGCCGCCTTCTTCCCCGACGCTGAGCTCGAGGCCGCGGGGGCCCGCCTCCTCGCCGATCCCGTGGCCGGGTGGGGCGAGGCGGACATCGTCCTCAAGGTCGCGGCGCCGGACGCCTACGAAGGGTTGCCGGGGCACGAGGCCGAGGCGCTGAAGCCCGGAGCCGTGCTGATCGGCTTCCTCTCGCCGTACAAGAACCCCGAGGCCGTGCGCCTGCTGGCCGAGGGGAACGTCACCTCCCTGGCCCTGGAGCTGGTCCCCCGGGTGACCCGCGCCCAGTCCATGGATGCGCTGTCGTCCCAGGCGTCGATCGCCGGCTACAAGGCCGTGCTGCTCGCGGCCTGGCGGCTGCCCAAGTACTTCCCCCTCCTGATGACCGCGGCCGGCACGATCAAGCCCGGCCGGGTCGTGGTGATGGGCGCGGGCGTCGCGGGCCTCCAGGCCATCGCCACGGCCAAGCGGCTGGGCGCCGTGGTCGAGGTGTCGGACATCCGCCTGGCGGTCAAGGAGCAGGTCGAGTCGTTGGGCGGCCGGTTTATCGAGCTGCCGCTCCAGGAGAGCGGCGAAGGGGCGGGCGGCTACGCGCGCGAGATGGGGGAGGAGTTCCTCGCGCGCCAGCGGGAGATCGTCAAACGCCACCTGGCCGCGGCCGACGCCGTGATCACCACCGCCCTGGTGCCGGGCCGGCGCGCGCCGCTCCTGGTGACCGCCGACATGGTGGCGGCCATGCGGCCGGGCTCGATCGTCGTCGACCTGGCCGTGGAGCAGGGGGGCAACTGCGAGCTCTCCCAGGCGGACCGGGAGGTCGTCGTCGAGAACGGAGTCCTGATCCTGGGGCCGTCGAACCTGGCGGCGGCGCAGCCTTACGACGCGAGCCTCCTCTACGCCCGAAACGTCCTCTCTCTTCTCCAGCTCCTCCTCGATAAGGAGGGAAAGCTGGCCGTGGACCTCGGAGACGAGGTCGTGGCAGGGGCCCTTCTCACACACGAGGGGAAGGTCCGGCACGCTCCCACCGCGGAGCTGCTCGGCGCGCGGCCCGAGGTTCCCGCTTAAGCGGGAGCCGGCCGGGTCGTCCCGCTTCCCTCCGTTCGCCACACTGAGGGAAGCAATAGAGTCGAAAATCTCAACTGGCGTTTTGTCGTTCTGCGGGGGCAGGAGCACTTGAAGATCGTCATGGCTGAAGACGAACGTCTCAGTCGCGCGCTCGCGCTTGAGGCACCGGCCTCCCCGGCCGGCCCGGGTGGGGAGAGCACGGGGACGGAGACGTTTCTGGAGCGCCTCGCGCGGGCCCGGTCGGCCCTCGGCCGCGAGCGCGCGGAAGCCCCCGGCCTCGTGGACCGGCTCCTCGCCGAGCCCGCCGCGAGGCGGCGGGAGCTCGCGGAAACGGACCCGCGCTTCCACACCTGGGGAGTCTGCGAGCTGCTGCTCGAGCGGGCCCTGGCCATCGCGGAGACGGACCCGGAGGCGTCCGGCGCCCTGGCGGAGCTGGCGCTCGCCACCGCGGAGCATTTGGATCCCCGGCGCCACGCCGTTCCCGTGGTGGAAGACCTGAAGGCCCGGAGCTGGGCCTGCTTCGGCCACGCCCTCCTCGCCCAGGAAGATCTCGAAGCGGCGGGCCGGGCGCTCCAGGCCGCCGCCTCCTGCCTGGCCCAGGGCACCGGCGACCTCCTGGTCGAAGCGCGCCTCCTGGAGTTCGAGGCGGCCGTGCGGGAAAAGGAGGGCCGTCCAAGCGAAGCGGCCGCCCTCTTGAAGCAGGCCGCCTCCCGCTACCGCGAGATCGGCGACGCCCCGCTCCTCGCCCGTGTCCAGGAAAAGCGGGAGCAGATCCTCCGGAGCGCAACCCGCTCATGAAAGAATGGCTCCGGATTGCCCTGAGGGCATCCGTGCGGCGGCGGGCGCTCCGGGTCGCGCTCGTGGTGGGCTCGATCCTGCTCGCCATCAATCACGGCGACGCCATCCTGCGGGGCGACCTGACGAAGGCCCGCCTGTTGCGGATGGCGCTCACGCTCCTCGTGCCCTACCTCGTCTCGACCTTTTCGAGCGTGGGGGCGATCCGCGAGCTCGAAACGAGGCCCGATCCGTATGAAAAGAGCGCTTCCCCTGATCCTCTTCCTCCTCCCCATGACCCTCTGCGCCGCGAACCCACCCGCCCCGATCGGCACCGGCGGCGCCGTGGCCTCGGCCGACCCGCTGGCGACTGAAGCCGGGCTCCAGATCCTCCGCGAAGGGGGGAACGCCGTGGACGCCGCGGTCACCACCGCCCTGGCCCTGGCCGTGGTCTATCCCGAGGCGGGAAACCTGGGCGGGGGAGGGTTCGCGGTGATCCGGGTGGGAGACGCGCTTTCCGCCCTGGACTTCCGCGAGGTCGCGCCGGCCGCAGCGCACCGGACCATGTACCTGGACGCGGAGGGCAACCCGATCGAGAACGCCTCGCTCGTGGGGCCGCTCGCGGCGGGGGTGCCCGGCTCGCCCGCGGGGCTGTACGAGCTCCACAAGCGCCACGGCAAGCTCCCCTGGGCCCGCGTCGTGGCGCCGGCCCGGCGCCTCGCGGCCGAGGGCTTCCCGGTGAGCCGCTACCTGCACGACCTCCTGGGGCGGGAGGAATACCGCAAGCTCTTCCTGCGCTTCCCCGAGACGGCCGCCGTGTGGCTTCCAGGAGGCGAGCCGCCGGCGATCGGGAGCGTGATCCGTCTGCCGGAGCTCGCGGGCACCCTCGGCCGCTATGCCGAAGAGGGTCCCCAGGCGATCACCACCGGCCCGGTCGCCGCCGCGGTCGAGGCTGCTGCGAAGAAATACGGCGGTGTGCTCACGGCCGCGGACCTGGCCGGCTACCGCCCGGTCTGGCGGGATCCGCTGACCTTCGAGGCCTTCGGCTGGAAGATCGCGTCCATGCCGCTCCCCTCCTCGGGGGGCGTCATCCTCGGCCAGACGCTCGGGGTCCTGGAGCGTCTGAAATGGGGGAGCCTCCCCCGCTTCGGGGCCGATCGCGCCCACCTGCTCGCCGAGACGCTCCGGCGCTCCTTTGCGGACCGCTACCTGCTGGGCGATCCGTCCACCACCCGGGCGACCGAGGCGCAGCTCCTGGCGGCCGACTGGATCGCCCGCCGGGCCGGGGAGATCGATCCCCGCCGGGCGACCCCGTCGACCGAGGTGAAGTCGTGGCCCGGCACGGTTGCAGCCGCCCCGCCGGGGAGCGGCGAGACGACCCACCTGTCGGTCGTGGACAAGGACGGCAACCTGGTGGCCCTGACGACCACGCTGAACGGCCTCTTCGGCTCAGGGCTCTGGGTTTCCAAGGCCGGGTTCTTCCTGAACAACGAGATGGACGACTTCACGACCGCCCCGGGCCGGCCCAACCTCTTCGGGTTGATCCAGGGCGAGGCGAACGTCGTAGCCCCGGGCAAGCGCATGCTCTCCGCGATGACCCCCCTTCTCGCCTGGAAGGGGAAAGAGGCGATCGTCCTGGGCGGGCGTGGCGGCTCGCGCATCCCTACCCACACGGTCCAGGTGCTGCTCAACCTGATCGTGGACGGCGACTCGCTCCAGGCCGCGTTGAACCGCCCGCGCATCCACCACCAGTGGCTCCCCGACCGGCTGGAGGTCGAGGCCGACACCCTCTCGCCTGAGACCCGGGCCGAGATCGAGCGCCGCGGCCACCAGGTCCTCGTGAGCGCCACGACCGCCAAGGTCCATGGCGTCCACCTCCTGCCGGACGGCCGGGCCGAGGCCGCCTCCGATCCCCGCGGCTCAGGAATCGGCGGGGTGGTGCAGCCGGAGCGGTAGGCGTACCGGTTTCCATACGCCTGCCGTCCTCCCGGTCTGACACTCGCCGGGCTCCCGCGGAGGCCTCTCCGCCGTGCCGGTGAGCGGCACGGGAATTGCCCTTCCGGTCCACCATGACCGGACCGTGGTCTCGAAGCTTCCTCCTGCTCGCCGCGCTCGCCGCGGCGCCGGACGTCCTCTCCTCCCAGCCGCCGGAGACGTTCTCGGAGCAGGTCTTCGTCCGCGAGATGGAGCTGGTGGTCGACCTGCCGGACGTGCTCCAGAACAACGGCTGGAAGCCCGGGGACTTCCAGGTGCTGGTGGACGGCCAGCCGCGTGAGGTGACCCGGGTGGAGCCGGTCGCCGACGCCGCCGATCCCCACCCCTGGACCGTGGTGGTCTACGTGGACGAGGTCCTCGCGAGCCCCGGAACGGTCTTCTACGCCGGGCTCGCCCTGGCCGGCCAGGCCGCCGCCTT
This sequence comes from Thermoanaerobaculia bacterium, assembly GCA_035278895.1. Lineage (GTDB taxonomy): Bacteria > Acidobacteriota > Thermoanaerobaculia > Multivoradales > UBA5704 > DATARR01. The sequence continues at coordinate 9,648 of DATEIO010000861.1, forward strand.
GACCCGGCTCGGCAATGTGGAGGTCGTGACCGCCGGCTCCGATCCGGTGGTCGCGCTCCCCGCCACGCGGGAGACGGGTAGCGTCGACGAGGTTTTGACCGCGCTCTCCGGAAAGGCCCGGGTGGAGCGGGACCAGGGGTTGAAGCGCCCCGATCTCCCCGCCTCCCGCCAGTTGGAGAAGCTCGCCGCCTTCCTGACCGCCCGGCGGGTGACCGGCCCCCGCGTCCTCTTCCTGGTGGCCGACGGCTTCGAGGTGACGCCTGAGCAGAGCGCGCTCCTCGAGGGGAAGAGCGCTGCCGCGCCGGAGCCCGGGAGCCCGGTCGCCGCGTTCCGGGATACTGCCCGGCTCCTTGCCGCCTACGGCTGGGTCACGGTCGCCGTGCCCCTGCGCAAGGAGGGCCTGGGGATGCCGCGCTCCACGATGAGCGACGTCGACCGGATCCGGGCGAGCTCCCGGGGACCGGCGGAGCCGCCCGTCATCCTGGTGGCCCCCCGCTCGACCACGCTCGCCTACGACGGGGTGGTCGACGTTCTCATCGAGCCGCAGACCGCGCCCCTGCGGGCCCTGACCCGCCCCACCACGGGAACGGTCGTCGGCTACGACGTCCAGCTGGGTCCTCTCCTGGCCGACCTTTCCCGGCGCTGGCGCGTCTGGGTCGCGGCGCCGGACACCGTCGAAGGCCGGGTGCTCCCGGTCGAGGTGAGGATTCCGGGCCGGAGCAAGGACGTGCGGGCCCAGGAGTGGGTCCGCTCGGGCACCCCGGAAGGCGTGGCCGAGGCCCGTCTCCGCAACCTGCTCGCGGGAGAGCCCCCGGCCGGCGGGCTGCCGCTCGAGGTGGCGGTCCGGGACGTGGCCCCTTCGGCCCTCGAAATCCGGCTCGCGACGGCGCCCTACAAGACCGCGCGCCCGGCGACCCCCGGACCGGTCCGGATCTCCTACGCGTTCACGGGAGAGGACGGGACCGTCCGCGTCCGGCACGAGCTCGTCCCCGCGAGCGGCGTGGCGGAGCAGGGGTGGAGCCACACCGCGCGGGTGGAGCTCCCGCCCGGGACGCGGAAGGTGGCGGTGGGGGTGGAGGATCTGTCGACGGAAGCGTGGAACGGGAGGGTGATCCTGTAGGGGCGGCCACATAGGGCCGCCCCTGCAGGTTACCCCGTCGCCTTGAGCGGCTCCCGTTCCTCCCTCGGCGTATCCAGCACCTCGCGCACCGTGCGTCCCAGGGTCTGAGAGGAGAACGGCTTGTTCAAGCAGATCGGCGGCTCGGATTCGCCGTCCGAGAGCAGCTCCTCGTTGTAGCCGGACATGTAGACCACCCGGGTCTCCCGCCGCTCGGAGAGGAGGCGCGCGGCGAGCTCCGGCCCCTTCATCTGGGGCATGGTGACGTCGGTCAGCAGCAGGTCGATCGCGCCGCGGTGGAGCCGGGAGATGACGAGGGCTTCCTCGCCGGAGGACGCCTGGAGGACCCGGTATCCCTTGCTCGCGAGGATCTGGTTGAGCACCCGCCGCACCTCGTCCTCGTCCTCCACGAGGAGGATCGTCTCCGAGCCGACGTCCGCGATGCCTCCGGCCAGCCCGGGGCGGCCGGAGTCGGTCTCGCGGGTGACGGGCAGGTAGATCGCGAAGCACGCCCCCTGTCCCGGCGCGCTGTCCACGAAGATGTGCCCCCCGCTCTGCCGGACGATGCCGTAGGCGGTCGAAAGGCCCAGCCCGGTCCCCTCGGACTTGGTGCTGAAGAAGGGCTCGAACACGCGCGCGAGCGTCTCGGCGGTCATACCGAAACCGGTGTCCGCCACCGTCAGGAGGACGTAGGAGCCCGCAGGGACGTCCGCGTGGGGCGCGGGAGAGCCGTCGCGGACCAGGAGCGGCACGGTCTTGATGCTCAAGCGGCCGCCGGACGGCATGGCGTAGCGGGCGTTGACCGCCAGGTTCACGATCACCTGCTCGATCTGTCCCGGGTCCACCTTGACGGGTCCGAGCTCCGGGTGGAGCTCGGTCACGAGCGCCACGTCCTCGCCGAGGAGGCGCTGGAGCATCTTCTCGAGCCCGGAGACCACGGAGTTCAGGTTCATCACCTTGGTCTCCATAGGCTGGCGGCGGGCGAAGGCCAGGAGCTGCTTGGTGAGCGCCGCCGCCTTCTGGCCGGCCTCCTTGATCCCGGAGAGATTGCGGCCCAGGAACGTGTCGTCCTTGTAGCGGTCGATCAGGAGATCGCTGTAGCCGAAGATCGCGAGCAGGCAGTTGTTGAAGTCGTGCGCGACGCCCGCCGAGAGGCGGCCGATGGCCTCCATCTTCTGGGAGTGGAGGAGCTGGCGCTGGAGCATCTTGTTTTCGGCCTCGTCGCGCTTCCTCTGGGCGATGTCGCGGATGGCGACCACGGTCACGTCTTCGCCCTGGAACACGTACTTCTTGCCGGCGACCTCGATGTCGACCGCGGAGCCGTCCTGTTTCCAGCCGAGGCACTCGCGGGGCACGTCGTCGATCTCGGCCTCGTTTTCGGAGATCAGGTCCGACAGCCGGCGGCCGAGGATCTCCCCGGGCGGGCGGTCGAAGATCGCAAGGAGGGCGTGGTTGACCTCCAGGACGGCGCCGTTCTTGACGATGGCGATCCCCTCGAGGGTGGCTTCGAACAGGGTGCGGAAGCGCTCCTCGCTTCGCCGGATCTCCTCCTCGGCCGCTTTGCGCTGGGCGATCTCCTGCTGCGCCTTCTCGTAGAGCCGGATGTTCTCCACCACCGGCGCGATCTGGTTGGCGACCGTCGAGATCAGGTTGATGTCGGCCGCGGGGAAGTAGTCGTCCGGGTCCCGGCGGCCGATCAGCCAGACGCCGATGGTCCTCCCCTGGAGGACCAGGGGGATCACCAGCCGGACCCAGGAGAACCGCCCCGGCGTCTGGTCCTTGGGCGTCAGATAGCGCCCTTTCCTCGCGAGCATCGACCGGAGCTCGTCGAGCGTGGGCTCGGTCTCCTGCGCCGGCACGCCCTGCTCGAAGAGCGTCTCCTGATCCCCTTCCTCGAACAGGTAGAGGGCCGACTGGCGGATCAGCAGGGTCGGCAGGATGTCCTCGGAGATCACCCGCGCCAGGACCGTCCGGTCGAAGGCGGTCGGGATGCGGTCCGAGACGATGGCGATGACCTCCTCCGGCTCGTGCTTGAGACCGAAGACGTAGCGGTCGACCAGCCTCTGGAAACGGTTGCGCAGCACCGGGGTGCTCGCGATGAATGCCAGCGAGAGAAAGAGGATTGCGGCGAGGTAGCTCTCGTTGACGGGAAACCAGTAACGGCTGATCGCGAAGAGGGCGATCACATAGGCGGTGATGTGAAGGGCCGAGAAGCTGTAGACGCCGAGCAGCCGGTTCGCCCGGAACTCCAAGGCGCCCAGGTAGTGCTTGTAGATGGCGTAGATGTAGCTCATCGGCAGGATGGGCATCGACAGGAGAGAGATGCCCTGCATCCAGGGATAGAGCGAACGGATCTCGCGCACCGGGAAGGGAGTCAGGTACAGGAACAACGGCATCATGCCGTGGACCACCAGGAAGGGACCCAGGCCGAGCAGGACGCCGAAGAGCATGATCCGGGCGGCGATCTTGACGGCGGGGTCGACCCCGGGCAGGAGACGGGACAGGAGGAGGCACAGCGAGAGAAGGAGGCCCGCGAGCGTAGACCAGACGTAGCTGTACCCGATCTTGTCGAGCTTGCCGAAGTAGTCGAGCCCGATGAGGACGAAAGAGAGCCCGTACAGCAGGGACAGCAGCACCAGCCGCGCTGGCCGGCGGGATGGCAGCGGGCTGGGGAGGATCGCATGGAGATGGGCTGAAAACGGCAGAAAGAGCCAGATGACAATGTGGAAGACGATGCCCGCTCCCCCGGTGCGGACCGGAGAGGCCCACCCGGACGCGATCCACAGGGCGGTCCCATAGCTGAACAGGACGAGCGCCAGCCAGCGCTCGTCCCGGGGACGCAGAAAGATGACCGTGATCGTCCCCATCAGCCAGAAGATGAGAGGGAAAAGGGTCATCAGAACGAGCTGAGGGCGGTCTTTCAGCTCCATCGAAAAGCGCAGGTCGAGCTCCATCTCCCGTCCGTCGCGGATCAGACGGACGTGTGCGACCCCTCGGGCATCCGCTCCATCGAGCATCCGGATCGTGCGGTCCTTGGAGTACTCCTCGAAGGTGACGCCCCCGATCGACAGCAACTGGTCGTCCAGTTGGAGGCACTGGCCTGGAGTGGCGGGACAGGGCTCTGCGGAGATGACCTTCCAGTCGGCGGAGCTCAGCGAAAATCCGAGATTCGGGGAGAGAGTGGAGTACGGATAGTACAGACAAGGGAACAGGACGAGCAGGCACACTGAGACCCACAGGAGGTCGGCAGTCCTCAGAGAGAGGAAGGAGCGAGCTTTCATGCACGTGGATCAACGGAGCGGTCCGGCGGACTCCGTTTTCCCATCCTCATGCCCACTTGGGTCTTGAGGAGTTATAGCAGGTCGCGTTCCTCAACTCAACAGACCGGGAGCCTCCCGGGGATCTTTTCCGGGAAAGGGACGGCGGCGGGCTCCGGTGATGGCGTACCGGAACCCGCGACCTCCCTGCCCACCTCTCGCCTGCTGCTCTCTCGCCGGGTCAGCCAATGGCCGCCGCCGAGAAGCGGAACGAGCCTCCGTCGTCCGGGTCCGTGCTCTGGTCGGCCCAGACGATCCAGCCGCCTTCCTGAGTGGCAAAGCTCGTGACCTGGCGGAGCAGGCGCAGACGGCGCAAGGCATTGAACAGCAAGCTCTGATCGTTGCGCGGATCAAGCTTCGAGTGGAATTCGTGGATCAACATGTTTTCTCCCTCCCGCGTAGACAGGGCATCGGCCCTGGTTTGGGTTATTGGGACCGCAAAGAGGAGGCGCTGTTCGGAAGGCTTGGAGGTGCGCGCGAAACTTCTCCGGACGCCCATAAAACATGGCGCACACCCCAAAGGCGGCCGGCCGTGAAGATCCTCGGAACCTGGACCGTTCCGGGCCGCGAATGGGAACTTCTAGGGTAGCCCGTAGCGCGCCATGGGAGCGCAAGCATTGCGAGTACCACCCTTTCTTCTCCAGACTTGGAGGTCTGGAGCGAGGTCTAGTATACCTTCGTCAAAATCCTACTAGCTTGAACATGCAAATTCAGTTCCATGTCAGACAGTATGCAGGGCCAGCTCTGTGGGCTCTTCGACACCTACGGATTCGAAGAGCTTGTGGAGCGGCCTCATGTTGAGATCGAGGAGCCGCGCAATGGGGTCGGGATTGCCGAGCGGAATGCGCGCGAGCGAGGAGCGGGCTTCCCGAGCAAATTCGAGCAGCTTGAACGCACAATAGCTGACGGCTCCACAGCGCAGCAGGATTCTCTGCGCGAGCGCCAGGGACTCCGGATCGTCCACGTGGGAAACCAGCCGCCGGAATTCCTCGCGGTCGGGGTGCTCCGCCGTCAAGGCATAGAGAATGGGAAGATTGTTCGAGCCTTTCTGCCAGTCGGCCCGGGCCGGAATCTGAAGGGCGTCGGAAAGATCGTCGCTGACCTGAACGAACAGGCCGAGAACGTGTCCGAAGTGCGCGAGCTGTTTCGCCACCTGGCTCGAGGCGCCCCCGAGCAGCGCTCCAATTTCCAAGGCTGCCGCAAACAGGGGAGGCGTCTTGGACTCTACAGTCCGCCAGTACTCCTGCTCACTCGTGAGCTCCCGGGCGTCCAGGCTCTGCCCGTACGCTGTCGCGAGAGACATCCCCGCGAAGATCGCCTGGAGATTCGAGCGGACCGGTGGATCGAGGGGAGGCTCGTCCAGCAGGCGATGCCCCAGGGCCTGAAACGCAAGGGCCAGATTGGCGGCCGGACCGATACCCAGCCGGTGGTAGTCGCCCCGGGGATCGTCGTCCAGCATGTCGTCGACCAGATGGATGCTGACCACCGAGCAGAACACCGCGGCCGCTCCGGAAAGGGACTGCTCCTCGGTTCCCCCGACCGCCTGACAGGCGGCGACAGGATAGTCCCAGACGGAGATCCATTCCCGATGAATCGCCCGATCGATCAGATCCGACATCTCCGGCCAGGCCGCGACTTCGCGGAGCTCCCGGATTTTCGACTTCATCCTTTCGAATCTCATCGGTCCCCCTCGGGGTTGTTGAAACCGGGGGGCCCGGAGCTGATGGCTCCGGGGCCCCGCGGGATGCTGCTCAAGCTTCGTTGTCCGAAACCGGAGGGCTTACTCTCAGACGTTCGCCACGGCGTTCGTCATGCCCGTCGTGCCGTCCGCCCAGATCACCCAGTCGGACATCGGCTCATTGTCCTCACCCGTCAGAAAGCTCAGGCTTTCCAGGCGGCTCAGCTTCTGAAGCGCACCCAGCAGGACGTTCTGCTCGTTCCCCGAAACAAACTTCGTATGGAAATCAGAAATATGCATTGGCGTAAGTCTCCCGTGTGGAGGCGGTTGCCTCCCTCAGTTAAAAAAAAAGATAAAACGGCTTAGCTTGGGCTTACTGCGGGTACAGCGGATGACCGGTCAGGTGAGGTACATGGCCATTTTGAGATCCCCCCAAAAACAAAAAAGAAGAAACGACAGAAGAAAACACGCGCGTGTCGGTTCAATAGTGTACTCACTCGAACAGACCGGGACAAGTCTCTTTTGGATTTGGGACAGAGAAGCGCCGGGCCGGATATTCACCATGAAAACCATTGAGAATAGGAATTATAAAATCGAATCATACCCATCGCGCAATTTAAACACGGGCTGCAGGAGAACGACAAAACAGCGACAGGTCTTTCGGGAAAATCAGGGGACGGGCTGCGCGGTTCCGAGCGGCTCCAGCACGCTCAGACCGTTTGGATCGGCGAGACCGGCGCGGAGGAACCGGGTGAGCTCGCGGCTCGGCAGAGGGCGCTGGAAGAAATAGCCCTGCGCGTAATCGATCCCGAGGAGGCTCAACATCTTCGCATCCTCGGCGGTCTCCACGGCTTCCATCACGGTCCGGGTGCCCGCGCGGGTGGCCATCTCGGCCGTGCTCTGCACGATGATCTGCTTGAAGGGATCGTGCGCGAGGCCGCGGCAGAAGGTGCCGGAAATCTTGAGGAACTCGGGCCGGAGGTCCTGGAACAGATTCAAGTTGGAAGAGCCTTCTCCAAAGTCATCCAGAGCGATCTTGAACCCCCGCTCCCGCAGGCGCAGGAGCGTCGCCGCGAAGGCCGCCGGGTTGACGATCGTCTGCTGCTCGGTGAGCTCCAGCACGATCGTCTCTTCCTGGATGCCGGAGGCGCGGACCTCGTCGCAGAGCCGCGCGGTGAACTCGGGGTTGGTCAGCGAGCGCGGCTGGACGTTCAGGAACGTCGTGACCGGCGTTCCCAACTGGCACACCTCGTAGAGGGCGGCGCGGATGCAGATCATGTCCGCCTCGAAGAGGAGCTCCTTGTGCGCCGCGTACGCGAGGAACACGGCCGGGCTGCCGAGGAGGGACTCTGAGGGGCCGCGGGCCAGGCTCTCGACGCCGAAGACTTCGAACTGGGCGCCGCCGTCCTTGAGCTTCACCACCGGCTGCAGGACCGAGCGGATGGTGTTGGCCGCGAGAAAATCCTCGAGCCTCTCGACCTGCTCCACGTCCCCTTCTCCTTCACTGTCGCTCGCCCTCGCCTGCGCGCGGCGCTCGACCAAGAGGTTTCGGAGGCGCGACAGCCCTTCGGACTTCTCGAGCACCGCGGTCACGCCGAGCACAGCGCACAGGTCGCGGACTCTCTGATCTACGTACCCGGAGAGGACGTAGACCGCGGTGTCGGGGAAGTTGGCGGTGACGAAGCGGACGAGGCGCATGCCGTCCAGACCGCCCAGCCGCGAGACGGAGAGGTCGGTGACCACCACGTCGAAGCGGAAGCAGCGCAGGAGCGCTTCGGCGGCCTCGATCTCCAGACAGGTCGTGAGATGGACACCGGGCATGCGAAGGCATGCCGCCAACATGTCCACCACCATCGACTCGTCGTCGAGAATCAGAACTCGGAGCACGGCGTCAGTATAGCTCCGCCCCGGCGGTCCGGTTCGACGGACGCGCCGGCAGTGAACAGGTGTCCGGCAGAATGAGCTTCATCGGGGTCTCCTCCGCTGCTCCTGCTACGACACGGAGCGCTCTCGAAGCTTCGTGCACTTCGAGGCCGAATCCCCGCACACATTCTGCGGCTCCTGGTAGTCAACAACGGATTAGATCGAACGGAGGGTATCGCCAGAGAGGCCCGAAGTCAACCGGCGCTCTCAACCACCCGCCCCGCCCGCAGGAACCACAGCTCGAAGCGCGGGTCGTGATCGAGCCCCAGCGCCTCGCGGATGGCCCGCACATAGAGGGCGCCCTGGGGGGCGTAGACGGCGGCGCGCTTCTCGATCTCGCTGCCGGAGGCGTCGTCCGTCTTGTAGTCGGCGATGACGAGCGTCCCCGTCTTGGGGTCCCGATAGAGGAGGTCGATCGTGCCGGTGACGACTCCGACGGGGGAGTGGTTGCCGGCTCCAGGAGGGAGAAGCACGGGGAGCTCGCGGGCGATCAGGTGGTCCTTCAGGTCCCGCAGACGGTCGAGGAGAGGTCCGGCCGCGAAGAGGTCGAGGAGCTTGTTGGCGAGCGGGAGGGCCGTGCCGAGCTCGTCTCCTTCGACGAGGGCCGAAAGGTACGCGGGGAGGAGGGCGCGCTGGCGCGCGGTCTCTTCGGCGGGGGCGGCGGCCAGGTTCCACTCTTCGAGCGCACGGTGGATGGCCCCTCCGGCGGCGAGCGCGGCGGCGCGGTCTTTGGAGGCGTGGGTGGTGCGGCTCTCCCGGGTGACGGGCACGGCTCCGGCGGCCAGACGCTCGGCCTGCTGCTCCCGTAAAAGCGCATGAGCCTCTTCGGAGGCGGCACCGCCGAAGGGACGGGCCATGCGGGCGGCCGCCTCTTCGCGGTCCTTCGTGAGAGCGGCGGAGACGAAGGCGATCTCTTCCGGAGCGGGGAGCGACGGAGCCTCGGGCTCGGCGGTCAAGCCCAGCTCTTCTTCGGGGCGCAGGGCGAGGAGCTTCCAGAGGGCCCCCAGGTCGTCCTCGAACGTCCACGGGGCCTCCCCGGCGAGGGCATCCGCCCAGCGCAGCGCCAGGTCTTTGGGGACCCCTGGCCGCGAGAGGAGGAGCTCCATGTGGGTACGGGCGATCTCGGGAGGCTTGGCCGCGGCGCTGTCCGGCCAGGTTCCGGCGAGGACGAGGCGGTCCTTGGCGCGCGTCATCGCCACGTAGAGGAGGCGCACGCGCTCGGCGGACTCGACCTCGCGGCGCTCGGCCTCGATCCGGTCGAAGCCCAGGGTGGGCGCGCCGAAGAGGCGGTATTCGAAGCGGGCGCCGGAGAGTCTCCCGGCCTCGGTCCGGGGGCCGCGGTCGCCGGGCGAGGTCTTGTGGAGCTGGACGAGGTAGACGTGCTCGAAATCCAGCCCTTTGGCGCCGTGGATGGTCAGGATCTGGACCGCGTCCTCCGAGCCTTCCTTGGGCCGTCCTTCCTCGGCTTCGCGCGCCTCGGCCACGCTCCGGCGCAGCGCCCGGAGGATGGCGGTCAGATCCCCGCC
>DATEIO010000862.1:0-10310 GCA_035278895.1 Thermoanaerobaculia bacterium
TGGAGCGGGGGAGTCGAGGCTCCGCCGGTCTCCTTGGCCATGCCGCGCTCCACGGCTTCGATCAGGTAGGAGCGCAGGCGCTCGGGAGGGATGATGTGATGGACCGAGCCCACGGCACGGGCGCGCTCGACGCTATGGATGTGGTCGAACTCCTCGGCCACCTCGCCCAGCTTTTCGGAGCGCACGGCGTCGTAGAGGTCGTCGAGCTTCGCGCGCAGGCGGGCCTTGTCGGTCCGCTCGGGATCGGCGATCTGCTGCTCGAGCTCGACGATGCGCGGGTCCTTCTTCGTGCGCTTGTCCACCTCGCGGGCGAAGACCACGGCCGCGGCCGGGGCGCCGCCGATGACCGAGGCGTGGGTCCCTTCGAGGGCCGCCACCTCCATGTTGTCGTTCAAGGCGTTCGAGAAGACCACGAAGGCGCCGCCGTGGTAGCGCGAGACCACGCAGAAGACGATGGGGCCCCGGAAGTTCACCACGGCCCGGCCGATCTCGGCGCCGTATTCGAGCTGCCATTGGCGCATGGATTCCGGAGAGCCGTCGAAACCCGAGAGGTTCGCGAGCACCACGAGCGGACGGTTGCCGCTCGCGGCGTTGATCGCCCGCGCGACTTTTTTCGAGGACAGCGGGAAGAGCGTACCGCCCGTCCAGTGGTCCGGCCCGTAGACGGGCACGAAGCCCAGGCGGGGGAGGGGCTTGGACTCGAAGCCCAGCAGGCACACCGGGTGGCCGCCCAGGCACGCGTCCCACACCACCGCGATCTCGGCGTCCCGCATGCCGTACCAACGCTCGAGCGGCAGGTGGTCCTGATCGATCACGGCGCTCATCACGCGGCGGATTTCGAAAGGTTTTTTGCGCCCGGGATTGGCAGTGTTCGAAAAGATTTCTCCCACGGTCCTGAACTCGCCGCCGTGGGGGAAGTCGCGGACGTCCCGGTCCCGCGAGTCGTTCGTGGGCGCGGTGCGGGGGAAGCGCTCTCCAGGAGCGACCCAGGTGTGATCGTAGTGGCGCAGGAGGATGCGGCAGGCCTCGCCTACGTCGCGGGCGAAGTACTGGGCCTGGCCGTTCGGCCCCATGATGCGCTCGTAGCCGCCGATCCCCTGGTTGTCCTCGGCCGAGACGCCACCCGAGTAGTCGAGGGCCTGCTTGCCGGTCAGCACCATGGCCCCTTCCGGGATCATGACGAGGATGCCCCGCGTGTGCATGAGCATCGTGGCCTCGGCGTTCCAGTAGGGCTGGGCACCGACGTTGATGCCCACGACGACGATGTTGATCTCCAGGCCCTGCTGGGTGAGCTCGACGATGCGGCGCAGCACGAGGCCGATCCAGTCCATGTTCTCGGTGCCGCTGTCCATGGCGATCCGGGCGCCGCCGGACAGCGCGAACCATTCGAGCGGCACGCGCAGGCGGTGGGCGAGCTCCAGGGCCGCCACGATCCGCCGGCACTCGGGCTCGGCCAGGGCGCCCATGCCGCGGCTGCCGTCTCCCAGGAGGATGACGCGCGTCATCCCCTCGGGGTAGCGGTCGGTGAAGCTGCGGACGACGCCCACCACGACGTTCGCGGCGTTCTCACCGTAGGAGCGGGCCACGGGGACGAGCCGGCCTTCGGCGTCCAGGTCGTGCTCCAGGAACTCGCCGGGCGGGAGGTCCACCTGCTCTTCCCGGTGGCCCGGGGCGAGGCGCTTGACGATTTCGTAGGGGTAGACGAGCCCGCGGCGCTTGAGCTCCACGACCTTCTGGGCGTAGGCCCGGAGCGGCTTCAACGGCGTTTCGGCCGGGCGGCGGAAGCGCAGCACCACGCCCGCCTCTTCGGGATTCGAGATCTCGAGGACCCACTCGCGCAGCTCGCCCGTGGTCCGGTCCGGAATGCGGCAGCGAATGACAACCTTTTCAAGGCCGAGCCCCTCGGTGACCGGCGCCAGGCGGTGCACGAGCCCGTTGAGCTCCTCGGGCCGCAGCTCGACCGGCGGCCAGACGGACAGAAGCACCCGGTTCCACTGCAGCCGCTTGCCCGGGGAGCGGCGCGACTGGAACTGCCGGATGCCTGCGAGCGCCTCCATCAGCATGTGCTCCAGCTGGGGGAGCTGGACGATGCGGCCCGAGGCGTCGCGCACGGGGGTGAGATCGCGCACCTCGGCCAGGGCGAAGAGCCGCTCGTCCTTGGGGTTTTCGTGGGCCACGCCGTGGAAGAGGTAGACGAGCTCCGGGGATTCCAGGCGCTTCAGATGGAAGTTCCGCAGGCGCCAGAGCTGGACGCGCTGGGCCATCATGGGATGGAGCCCGCGCAGAAGCGGGTCTTCCGCATACGTGCCGTCGTCTTCGGGACGGAAGGTGAAGTGGCACACCCCCGCGGGACCGGAGATGGAGACCGCGATCCGCCGCAGGCCCGGGGGGACTCCGGGGCCGTCCAGGAGCGCTTCGATCGCGCGGGCGGTCTCGTCCTCGTCGCCGGGCGGGTCGGGGTTCCAGAGGGAGAGGTCGACCACGATCTCGCGGCCGTCCCGCGGGAAATCCGCGAGGAAGCGGCCCAGCCGTTCCACGGCGGATGCGAGGCCGGTCCCCGGATCATGGGTGGCGGCGAGACGCAGGAGCGCCCCGCGCTGCTCGTAGTCGGCGGTGAAGACGTCCGCCCCTTCGAAGGGGACGAACGCGACGTTCTGAAGGTCGCGGATGCGGTAATAGCGCCGGGTGATGACCTCGAGGATGGCCCGCCGGAGCGCGGGGGAGGCCCCGGCGAAGCGGGCGGAGAGCCGGGCGTGGAGCGGCTGCGGGCATTCGACCAGGGCTCGGATGTGCTCGGCGCGGTCCGCGGGCGCAGGCTCGGCGTCCAGCTTCGCCAGATCGTGCTCGGCCGCGGCGTAGAGCCGGTCGCGGGCGGCGAGCAGCAGGGGACGGTCGAAGCAGCGGTAGCGCACCTCGCGGGCGAGGTCGTGCACGGCGGGCTCGCGGCCCTGCGTTTCGGAGATCATGCGGTCCAGGAGATCGCGGAACTCGGACCGGGTGTCGCAGTACTCCAGATGCCGTTCGAGCAGCGCGAGCACGGGCGGGACCTGCCGCGAGAGCCGCTGGTGGGAGATGGCGATCCGGTAGAGGCTCTCTTCGAGCCGGGGCGAGCGGTCGAGGCTCGAAACACCATAGTGGGAGAGGGCGCGGCGGAGGCGGTCGAGAAATGGAGCGGGGAGCCCCTCGCCCCGGGCGTCCAGATCGCGCAGGTAGGTGAAGAGGTACTCCTCGGCGCTGTGCCGGGAGTCTTCCGCTTCGGCTCCGGCGGACGGCTGCCGGCGGAAGAGGGAGGAGATCTCCACGAAGGTGCGGAGGATCTCGTCCTCCAGCCCCGGAGAGGCGGGCGCTTCGGCGGCCATCTTCTGGGCGGCCCGCGGGCTCACGTCGTAGCCGAGCATGAGGCGGCGCACCTCCTCCAGGCTGGCCTTCCGGCCGTCGTCGGACGGGACGAGGGCGCCGAAGGAGATCCGATCGCCTCCGGGCTCCCGGGAGCGCGCGGACGCGGCCGCAGGCTCGATCACCAGGAGCGGGCCACCGGTCCCCACCTGGGCGTTTTTGCGCGCGAGGACCTTCCTCACCTTGCCCGCGGACGGAGCGAAGAGGGTCGTCTCCATCTTCATGGCTTCGAGCACGACGAGCGGCGCGCCGGCCGCGACCTCGTCCCCCTCCTGAACGGCGAGCGAGACCACCACGGCCGGAGCGGGGGAGCGCACGGTCTCGCCGGTCTCCCGGGAGATCCGGTGGGGCACGCCTTCGACCTCGACCAGGAGGTCGCCGCCGTCGAGCGTCGAAAACACCCGCCAGCTCCGGTCTCCCACGGCGAGGCGCCGGCCGGTCCGGCCGCGCGGCTCCACAACGACTTCGAGCGTGTGGCCGTCGGTCTCCACGCGGAAGGTGCGGGCGTCCAGGCGGTTCACGCGGAAGAGGTGGGCGTGCCCGCGGTAGGAGAGCTCGACCGCGTGGCCGCTCTCGCCCGGAACCTCGGGCCGGCCGCGCACGGCCGAGGCGAAGAAGCGCGCCTTGGCCGCGTCGCTCTCCGTCTCGTAGCTCCACACCGCGGCTTCTAAAAGCGCCGCCTCGGCGCCCTTGCGCGGGAGGTGCTCGCCGCGCGCCACGAGGAGGTCGAGCCACCCCGGGTCCGCGCTGCCCAGGTCCATCTCCGGCCGCTCCAGGATCTCCAGGAGGAACGCCTTGTCCGTGGTGCCGCCCTTCAAGATCACGACCGCGCGGGCGAGCCCCTTGCCCAGGCGGGAGAGCGCCTCGGCGCGGGTGCGGCCGTGGGCGGTGACGCGGACGAGCTCCGGAGACTCGGACGGCGTCTCCCCTTCCTCGACCGCGGCGTCCGCGCGCAGGCCCGGCCCGGCCGGGAGGCGGAGGACCTCGACGGCGCCGGGGGAAGGGGAGAGCCCGGCCTCGGGATCGCGCGCCGAGAGGCAGAGCTGCACGGCGTACCCGCGGGCTTCCGGGGGCTCGCCTTCGAGATGGCCGCCGCGCGAGAGGTGGAGCTGCAGGGCTCCGAGGTCGAGCCCGGTCGTGGATTCCAGAAGCGCCTGCTCGGCAGGCAGGCGTTGGATAGTCTCGACGAAGCGGAAGTCCCCGCTTTTGGGGTCCGCGAAGAAGACCACGGTGACCGCGCCCGACACCCGGGGCCGGGCCAGGGTGGCGGCCATCTCGCGCAGCGTCTTTTCCGTGGCGCGGAGGAGACCGGGGGGCGGGGACTCCGCCACCACCGTGCGGTCGCGGTGGCGCAGCGTCACGTCCAAAACCCCCGGCACCCAGCTCTTTCCCCGATTGTCGGTGAGGACCGGCACCTCCAGACGGCGCAGTCCCGGCGTCGCAGGCTCGTTCGGGCTCAATGCGGCCTCCCTTCGAGGGCCGCCCGGAGAGGCTCGAGCCGGTCGGGCTCGACGCCGCCGGGCAACTCGACCGTGCGGTAGCCGGAGAGGCTCACGTAGACGTTGCCTTCGCCGTCCACCACCTGGGCTTCCACCGCTCCGTCCTGAAGCGCCTCCGCCAGGGCGAAGAGCGGCGCGCCGTCCGACGGATGGCGCACCGTGCGCACCCGATCCACCCGGAGCGGCAGTGCCATCCTGCCATGAATCCCCAGCTCAGAGATACCCGCCGTCTGGAAGCAGAGCTCGATCAGCCGCGGCTCCATGAGCGTCGGAACCCCTTCCGGCCGGTGGTTCACCGGGAGCTTCTCCGCGAAGCGGCCGGCCACGGCGTCGCCGTCCTTCCACGCTTTCTCCATCACCTGGTAGGCCGGGCCGTGGAAGTAGACGCGGTAGATGTCCTCCGCCTCCACGGCTTTCCCGTTGGCAGCCTTCGGCGCGCGGCCGGCAGCCTCCTCGGGCGGAGCGGCGGCGAGCCGCACGCGGGCCCGGAAGTGAGTCGTGACCTGCGGCTCCGCCTGGCCCGGGAGCGCGCGGCTGCCGGTCAGCCGGCACTCCACGATCACGTCGTCCCCCGCGAGGAGCGGGAGGGCGTGGATGGTGAGCGTGCGCGGCTCGTTGCGGTAGAACTTGAACGGGGCGAGGAACTCGACGTCTTCGACCGCCGCCACCCGGAGATCCGGGAAGAGGAGCGCCGCGGTCTCGGCGAACGCCTCGATGCCCATCACTCCGGGCAGCACGGGCGTGCCGTCGATCCGGTGGTCGTCCAGGAACGGCTGCGCGGCCGGATCGAGGGTCGTCTCCACGGTCAGGCCCGTGTAGATCCCCATCCCGGTCACCCGGCCCACCATCACACCGCGGGAGAGCGTCGCGACCGGGGCGTCCTCCAACACGTCGAGGCCGCCCGTGGCGTCGAATTCTTCGAGCATCATGCCCAGCCGGCCGGCCACCACGACCTCGCCGCGGGTCCCCGCCGCAAGCTCCCGGCGCGCGACCGGAATGCCCACTTCGGGCGGCAGCATGTCGATGCCCGCGGCCTCCATCACCTTCGGGATCGAGCCGCGCGTGGCCATGCCGATGCCGCCCCAGGCCGTCCAGTCGAGGGCGATGCCCAGGGCACCCGGCCGCGTGCGGCGGAACGCGGAGACCGACTTGCAGAGCAGGTCGTTCGCCGCGCTGTAGTCCCCCTGGCCGCCGTTGCCGAAGCGGCCGGCGATGGAGCTGAAGACCACGGCGGCCCCGAGCGGCATGTCGCCGATCGCGGAGATCAGGTTGAACCAGCCGTCTGCCTTCACGTCGAAGACGAGGTCGTACTCTTCCTGCTTCTTGTCGGGCAGCAGCCGGCTGATCTCCAGGCCCGCGGCGTGGAGGAGCACGTCGATCCGCCCGGCCGTCTCCCGCACCTTCCGGATCGCTCCGGCCACGGCCGCGCCGTCCCGCAGGTCGACCCGGTGGTAGACGGCCTCGCCACCCGCGGCGCGGATGGCGCGGATGGCGTCCATGGCCGCCCGGGCCCGCTCGATGCGCGCCAGCTCCTTTTCGACGAGAGCCGGCGTGGCCCGCTCGCCACGCGCCTTGATGCGCTCGAAGAGGTCGCGCTTCAGCCCCTCGCGGTCGGCCGTGAACCGGTCGAGATCGGGATCGGCCTCGTCCGGCGCCGGAGCCAGGTCGAGCAGGTGGAACGTGCCGCCCGAGGCCGCGGCCAGGTCCTGGAGGATGGCCGAGACGATGCTCCCGGCCGCGCCGGTCACCACGAACACGCTGTGCCGGCCGAGCTTCATGCCGTCGCTCGTAGCTGCCGGCCGTTCCGCCAGCCCCACGGTCCACCGCTGGTCTCCCTCGCGCCCGATCTCCACGGCGCCGGGATCGAGCAGCGTCTCTTCGAGGAGCGCCTCGGCGAGAGCCGCCGTCTGCCGGCCTGCGGGGAAGTCCACGGCCTTCACGACCGCGCCGGGCTTCTCGCGCTTGAAGGACTTGGTGAGACCGGTCACCGCGCCGCCCATCGGAGCGACCGCGCCGGCCTCGTCGTATCCGTGCCGTCCGCCGAGGCGGGTGGCGGAGACCAGGAAGGTGCCGGGCGCGTCGAAGCCGTCATAAAGCGTGCGGAGCGCCGTGTAGAGGAGCTTCACCCGCACCCGCAGCGCCTCCCGCCACGCCGCGAGATCCAGGGCGGAGATCTCGTCCTCCCGGTCGAGCGCGGTCAGCCAGTAGATCCCCTGGATGGGCCCCTGGGCCTTCCACTCGCGGAGCCGCTCTTCGAGATCCGCCGCCGTGGGAGCCCCTTCGATCGGAAGCACCTCGACGCCCATCTTCACGAGCCGTCCACCCAGGGCCTTGCCCACGCCGCCCTGGTCGTACGCCACGACGACGCGGCTCCCCGTCCCGAGCGTCACGCCTGTGCTTTTGCAGAAGACGATGGGGGGACGGAGGACGGGGGTAGGGAGGCGGCGGGGGAAATCGCCGGCTTCAGTAAGGATTTCGACGGCGGGCGCCGGAGCCGGTTCCGGAGCGGCGGGAGCGCCGGTTTTCAGATCCGGCCGGCGGTCGTAGACGAACTGGATGGCGCGGCCGAGCGTGTTGTAGTCGCGAAGCTTCAGATTTTCATCCCGGGGGATGTTGTAGGCCGCGCGGATGGCCGCGAAGGTCTCGGCCTGCTTGACGGTGTCGATGCCGAGGTCGGCCTCCATATCCAGATCCAGATCGAGCATCTCGCGGGGATAGCCGGTCTTCTCGGCCACCAGAGCGAGGATGGTTTCCGCGACGCCGTCTCCGTCTTTCTCTCCCTCTCCCGGGGGAAGGGGGGGCGACTGGGAGAGGGAGTCGGAGGGTGAGGGCTTCGGGGTGGGGGCGCTCTTGAGATCCGGCCTCCTGTCATAGACGAATTGGATCGCCCGAGCCAGCGTGTTGTAATCGCGAAGCTTCAGGTTTTCATCCCGGGGGATGTTGTACGCCTCGCGGATGGCCGCGAAGGTCTCGGCCTGCTTGACCGTATCGATGCCGAGATCGGCCTCCATGTCGAGATCGAGATCGAGCATCTCGCGGGGATAGCCGGTCTTTTCGGCGACCAGCGCCAGGATGCGCTCCGCCACATCGTCCCCGCCTTTCTCTCCCTCTCCCGGGGGAAGGACGGGAGGCTGGGAGAGGGAGTCGGAGGGTGAGGGCTTCGGGGCGGGGGCCACCACCTCGACCACCACCGGAGCCGCCGTCCGCGCAATCCCCCGATCCACCACCCGCAGCGTCCGCTGCACCACCTCCACCTCCGCCGCGGAATCGCCGCTCACCCTCGCCAGCCACCCCTTCCACGTTTCGGGCTCCGCCACCCGGTACGCATATCCCAGCTCGTCCGGAGACCGCCGCGCGCCGTCCTTCGGAGGCGTCCAGCGCAGGAGGCTCAGGCTGATCTGCGAGCCGAAGCCCGCGCCCAGCCGCAGGGCGTAGCGGACGGGGTAGTAGCCGCCGCGGGAGAGGTTCAGCGTGCCGAGGTCAGGGTCCATCTCCTTCACGTTCGCGACCGGCGGCACGAGACCGGTTTCCAGCGCCTTGATGGCGACCACGTCCTCGATTCCGACCGCCATGGGGTGGCCGGTGTAGCCCTTGGTGTTCGCCACCACGATCTGCCCGGCCGCGGGGCCGAACACGGCGCGCAGGGCGTCCACTTCGGCCTGGGCGCTGCCGCCGCGGGCCGGGGTGTAGGTCTCGTGGGAGAGGAAGACCGTCTGCGGCGCGATCTCGCGGCGGTCGATCCCCCAGCGCTTTTCGGCGCCGGAGACGAGCGTCTCCATCACGGTGCGGATGTGCGAGACGTCCAGCCGGCTGCCGTGGAAGGCGCTGTTGGCCGTCACGGTGGCGAGCACCTCGCAGAGCGGCGTCAGACCCCGCTCGCGGGCTGCGTCGGCGGTCTCGATCACGGCCGCCGCGGCTCCCATGCCGATCAGCAGGCCGTGGCGCCGCCGGTCGAAGGGGAGGGCGGCGTCTTCCACGAGCTCGTCCGTCGCGGCGGCGCCGCTCGCGAGGAAGCCGGAGCCGAACCAGCCCAAAAGCGTGTCGCTCGTGATGTCGTCCGCGGCCACGACCACGACCCGGCGGCAGCGGCCCATGCGGATCCAGTCCTGAGCGAGCGCGAACGCCTGCGTGGTCGAGGCGCACGCGGAGTTGATCTGCGTGTTGGGGCCCCGCGCACCGATCAGCTCGGCGAACTGGGAGTGCCCCATGGCGAGCACCTGGAACAGGAACCGGCGGTCGAACGTGTACGGATCGCGCGCCAGATCCTCTTCGGCTTCCCGGATGCGGCGGTCGATCTCCGCGAGATCGGACCCGGAGAGGCGCGTCTTCAGATCCTTCAGCTCGGCGATCCGCTCGCGGAGAGCCTTGTCGCGGTGGAAGTGCTCGACCTGGCCCACGAGAGAGTCGTAGCCGGGGAAGGCCGAGGCGAAGATCACGCCCGTCTCGTCGCGCATCTCGTCGGGAAGGCCCCAGCGGTCGGGGAGCTTCGTTCCGGTCGTGGTCGACTTGTAGCGCATTACGAGCGGAATGCCCGCGTCGCGCAGGGCGTCCAACCCCGCGCCCACGGCCAGGCGCGTGGTGCGGTCGAAGGCCGCGAGGCGGTCCTCCGGCAGACCGAAATCCTCCGCGAGGTCGAGCTCTCCGGCGCGCGCCGCGAGCTTGATCACGTCGGCCGCGCTTGCAATCTCCTCGAAGCGCGGACCGCCGCCCTGATCGCTCTTGACGAGCCGGGTGATGTGCTTGTCGACCATGGCCTTGCGCAGGCGCAGCGGGATCACGTCGATCGCCTGCTCGCCGCGCAGGATGCGCCGCACGTTGCCGTCGTCGAAAACCTTGTGATCACCCGGCAGCCCCAGCGCCGCGCCGGTCACCACGATCGGCGTGTCGGCCACGGCGGCGGGCGCCTCTTCTCCCGTTTCGCCGGTGCCCAGGCCCGACGCGTAGAGCCCGGCCAACGCCTGGTTGAACGAGGCCACGTCGCCTGTCTTGGGATGGTTGGCGCAGAGGGCGAGGACGTCGTCTTTCTTGCCGAGCACGTCCTCCACGAAGCCGGCGAGCGCCCGCTTGGGCCCGACCTCCACGAACACCCGCGCTCCGGCGTTGTAAAGGGTTTCGAGACCCTGGATGAACTGCACGGGTGAGGCGATCTGCCGGCCGAGAAGGTCGATCATCTCGGGCACTACGCCGTCGCCCGTGGGGTAGAAGCCGCCGGTGACGTTCGAAATGATCGGGATCTGCGGCGGCCGGAGGTCCAGCCGCCCGAGCATCTCGCGCAGCGGCCCGGAGGCCGGAGCCACGATCGACGTGTGGAACGCGTGGCTCACGGGCAACGGCCGCACCTCGCGCCCCGCTTTCGTGAACGCGGCTGCCGCTTTCTCGACGGCTGCGGAGGCGCCGCCCACTACGGCCTGGGCC